>NZ_CP049259.1:1297142-1621428 GCF_011047315.1 Altererythrobacter sp. BO-6
GCCGGTTCAGCTTTTCGCGGATCTGGAATTCTCTGCGCACCCGGATGGGCACGCGCAAGGTGCAGCTGACGCCTTCTGCTTCGAAGCGCAGATCGACTGGCTGGCGCAATTCATGTGCCACGATCTTCTGGATCAGCTCGGTGCCGAAACCTTTCTTGCGTTCCGGGCTGACGGGCGGCCCGCCGCGTTCCTGCCAGCGAACGACGACCAGCTCCTCACCCTCATATTCCCATTGCGCGGTGACCTTACCGCCGGGCTGGCTTAAGGCGCCATACTTCGCGGCATTAGTCGTCAATTCGTGCACCGCCAGGCCCAGTGACAGCGCATCATTCGGGGAGAGCTGGATATCGGGCCCTTCAATCACGATTTCGGCATCAGCCCCGACGCCGGCATAAGGAGCCAGTTCGGCCTCGATTACCGATCGCACCGGCGTGGTTCCCCAATCCGACTGCGTCAGCAAGTCATGCGTCGCCGACAATGCGCGTACCCGCCCTTCAAGCCCTTCGGCAAATTCGTCGAGGTCGTTGGTCCGGCGCCGGGTCAGGGAAATGATCGACAGAATGCTGGCCAGCGTATTCTTCACACGGTGGTTGAGCTCGCGGGTGAGCGAATTGCGGATCGAATTCTGTTCTTCGAAGAACGCCAGCGAGGCTTCGTCTTCGATCGCCTGCCGCGTCAGCAAACGCGCCAGCATCATCAGCAGGCTCGCCACCGCCAGACCGAACAGCAGAGTCGCCATGGACAACGGCGACAGGATACCCTGGCGCGAGGACTCGATTTCGATCAGTAGCGGTCGATTGGCGATCTGAATCCGCTGATGGATAACCTTGCCCGAAGCGGCGGCGGGGGCATGGGTCGCCAGCAGATTTTCGGGGCTTGCAGCGCCATCGTATAGGCGCACACCGACATAGGGGTGTGCGGAGGTTCTCATTGCCGATTCAAGGAAATACTGGGCGTCGAAGGGGCTGAAGATAAAGCCCTTCAACCGCCGCTCACCAGCAATTGTCTCGAACACGGGCATGAACACCAGAAACCCGATCACTTCGCGCTCGCCCGTTCGCAGCAGCATCAGCTTGCCTGTGCCGGTAGGACGCAGCAATTGCGCGGCTTCGTCCATGGCCGCGCGCCGCGCCGGCTCCGAATAAAGATCGAATCCGATCGCCCTGCGGGATCCTTCGGTGTCGGGTTTGAAGAAGGTTACGGGCACCATCAGGTCAGCGCCTGCACCTGGTTCCCGGCGCACCTCGAACGGCCCGTCACGTTCCACGCGCACCTGGCGTTCGAAATCATCGAGTTCAGCAAGCGACACGACTTCGGCCCAGCCGATGCCTTCCGATCCGCCCGCATCCACATCCAGCTGAAGCTCGTTCGCATAGCTCCGGAACAAGGACTGGCTCACTTCGGAGTTGGCGGTAAACAAGGCCGATCCTGCACGCAGATAGGCAGCGCTGGTATCGCCTCGGCGCTCCAGCGCAGACGAGACCGACTGTGCGACTTCACCCATCACAGCGCGATCATGTTGTTCTTCGCTCGCTTCGATCGCCAGCACGCTGAGGGCCGTGACCAGCGCGATTGCAAAAAGATCACCACCGGCACGGCACGCGGATAGCGCGCGAGCAATCGCACGGCGCCGCCCGTTTTTGCCTTTCCTATCCGCTGTTGCGGGTTAACGTGCATCGCCTGACTGCCTCGACACCGGGGTAGGATGGGAACCAAACAATTTCGCTATCGTTCCCTCGATAGCATGTACGTGCCCCCAGGCTTGTTGCAGCAGGGGACGGAAAAGGACAAGGGCACAGGCAAGCCATGGCATCGGATAAGCATCACTCGGGCAAATCGGACGAGCGGAGACACCCCGCCGCCGGCAAGCCCGCGTCTGCACCGCCGGCATGGTCCGATGGCCTGCGCAAGCTTTACGATTCGGTCGTAGAAGAGCCGATGCCCGACAGTTTCAAGGATTTACTCGACAAGCTGGACGATCCATCCGTGAATGGATCCGCCTGATGGCGAAAGACACCCGCACCGCCGCTGAAAAGGCGGATTTCCGGCGTGAGCTGACCGAGGTGGTGCCTCACTTGCGCGCCTTTGCGCGCGGCCTGTGCGGCCGCCCCGACATGGCCGACGATTTGGTGCAGGAAGCCCTGCTCAAGGCCTGGGCCGCACAGGAGCGGTTCGAACCCGGCACTTCGATGCGCGCCTGGACCTTCGTGATCCTGCGCAATGCCTACCTCACCGATATGCGCCGCAACCGCTTCCGCGGGGAATATGACGAAAGCGTGGCCGAACGCATCCTGACCGCACCAGCGGGGCAGGAGGAGCCGATCCACCTTGCCGACCTGCACCGCGCGCTCCAGACGCTCCCGCCGGAACGGCGCGAAGCACTCTTGCTCGTTGGTGCCGGGGGCTTTTCCTATGAAGAAGCCGCGACCATCTGCGGTTGTGCCGTCGGCACCATCAAAAGCCGCGTCGGGCGGGCCCGCGCGGCGCTCAATGCGATGATGGAAGACGGCTCGATCCCGCAGCGGTCAAGCGACGATGCCAGCGCGCACCGCGCCATCCTGCAAGAGCTTGACGAAGTGGCCGCGCGGCAGGAAGAAATCGCCGGGAACTGACACCGCCGCAACTCCCGGCGCCAATTCCCGTTCTTTTTCAATCGAATTGATCAGGCCGGGTAAGTCCAAATCGAGCCGCGCGCGAGGTTCTCGGCAGCGAAAGTCCAGTTGAGTTTGCCGTCGATTACTGCATCGAGATAGGCGGGGCGCTTGTTCTGGTGGTCGAGATAATAGGCGTGCTCCCACACGTCGATCGTCAGCAACGGATTGTGGTCACCGTCAGCCAGCGTGTCGCCGTCATGCGTTTCCTGGATCGAGAGCATTCCGTCCTTCTCCGCCAGCCACACCCAGCCGCTGGCGAAGTGGCCCGCACCGCGCGCCTTGAGCTGTTCCTTCAAGCCGTCGAGCGAACCGAACGCCGTGTCGATCTTCTCCGCCAATTCACCTGATGGCGCCCCCCCATCTGGGCTCATCGAATGCCAGTAGAATGCATGGTTCCAGCTTTGTGCGGCATTGTTGAACAGGCCCGTATCGACATCGCGCGCCGCAGCGATGATTGCCTCGAGTGGCTGTTCCGCGTGGGCGGTGCCTTCGATCGCGGCGTTGGTCTTGTCGACATAGGCCTGATGGTGCTTGCCGTAGTGAAAGGACAGCGTCTCTGCCGAAATAGCGGGGGTCAGTGCGTCAGGTTCATAGGGCAGCGGGATCAGCTCGATAGCCATGATGTCTCCATTTATTGAATAATTTGAATAGCTTCAATTAAACAACGCATGGGGCCGGACATGGTTGCACGGGTTGTCGTGCAAAGAATGCAACCTGGCTTGCTGGGAGTCGGATCAGCTGCGCGAGCCGCGATCAACCGTGGAAGTCACCGCGACGTTCATGGTTACATTGCCCAGCGTGCGCATGATGTCAGGCAGCATCTCGACCGCCACCAGCAATGCCAGCGGCTCGATCGGGATGCCCATGGCCATGGCAATCGGCCCCACGGAAACGATGAAGCTGAGCGTGCCGGGCAGCGAAACCGAGCTGAGCGAAACGAGAAAAGCGACTAGGATGCCGGCCCCGATCGCCCATAAGGTGATTGGCGTACCTGTGAGATAGGCGACATAAAGCGCCACCCCCAGGTTCATCGCCGGGCTGGTGGCGCGAAAGATCGCCACTGCCAGCGGCAAGACGAAATCTGCGGTCGAATCCCGAACTCCCAGCCTGTGCGATGCCGCCAACATGGCCGGCAGACTGGCCAGCGAGGACTGGGTCGAGATCGCCACCGCGTGGACGGGCACCATCGCCCGCGCAAACGCTAGCGGGCGCTGTCCGCCCAGCGTCATTGCCAGGACATAGGCGGCGATCAGCACCACCGCCCCGGCGGCGCTGACAACCAGGATGTAATGCGCCAGCCCACCAATCGCATCGGCCCCGGTCTTTGCACCAAGCGACACCGCCAGCCCGAACACGCCGATGGGGGCCAGCATCAGCACCCAGCCTACGACCACCATCATCGCCATCGCCAGCCCTTCGAACAGCGCGCGTAATTGCTGCCGCGGCGCTTCTGCAATCTGTGTCGCAGCGACTGCGAACAGCGCCGTGAAAACGACAACCGGCAGCATCGCACCGCCCGATGCGGCAGCGAAGATATTGTCCGGGAACATCGCGGACAGGATTTCGAAGAAGCCCGGAACAGCTCCGGTATCGACCGCACCGCCGCTCAGCGCTTCTGCCGCACGCACGGGAATGGGGGCAATCTCTAGCAAGGCCGGGACCAGCAGCGACGCCATCAGCCCGCTGGCCAGCAACACTACCATGAACAGCACCACCGCGCGCCGTGCAAGCGCGCCGCCGCCAGCCGCAGCCAGCGTTTGCGAAATGCCGGTGAACACCAGCCCGATCACCAGCGGCAGGATCGTCAGCTTGAGCGCGGTGAGCCAAAGGTCGCCGATCTTTTCCGCGACATTGACCCACTCCGCTGCCGCAGCATTGCCCTGCACGGCGATGCCGAGCGCGATCCCCAGCACCAGCCCGCCAAAAGTAAGCGCTGCGGGAACCCTGATCTCTGGAAATGCGCTCGATCCCGCAGCTTCATTCATTGCGTAAAAACCTTCCCCTGGCCGTGACCGGGCGTGACATTGCCTTCGCCACGCGGCATGACAAATCCATCATTTCAAATCCTGCTACAAGGTAAGACATGGGCCGCAAGTTTTTTGGCACCGACGGGATCAGGGGGCGCACCAACGATGGCGTGATGACCGCTGCCATGGCGATGCGCGTGGGGCAGGCCGCAGGCGCACATTTCCTGCGCGGCGACCACCGCCACCGCGTGGTAATTGGCAAGGATACGCGCCTGTCAGGCTATATGATGGAGAATGCGCTGGTCGCAGGGTTTACCAGCGTGGGCATGGACGTGATCCTCACCGGGCCGCTGCCCACCCCTGCCATCGCCATGCTGACCCGCGAAATGCGCGCTGATATGGGCGTGATGATCTCTGCCAGTCACAATCCATACGAGGACAATGGCATCAAGCTGTTCGGGCCGGACGGGTTCAAGCTGTCGGATGCGGATGAACTGGCGATCGAAGCATTGATCGAATCCGAACCACAATTGGCTGAACCGGCGCGAATCGGGCGCGCATGGCGCGTTGACGATGCCGCCGGGCGCTACATCCATGCGGTCAAGCAATCGGTCGCGTCGGACGTCAGCTTTGATGGCCTCAAAGTCGTGATCGATTGCGCGCATGGCGCGGCCTACAAGGTTGCGCCCACGGCGATCTGGGAATTGGGCGCGGAGGTGATCCCGATCGGCGTCAACCCCAATGGCCTCAACATCAATGCCGGGGTCGGCTCAACCTCGATCGAAGCGCTGCAGGCCAAGGTCATCGAAGAGGGGGCGCACGTCGGCATCGCGCTCGATGGCGATGCTGACCGGCTGATCGTGGTCGACGAGAAGGGCCACAAGGTCGATGGCGACCTGCTGATGGCGCTGATCGCCACGCGGATGCTGGAGAAAGGCACGCTGACCGGTGGCGGCGTGGTGGCAACCGTGATGTCGAACCTGGGCCTGGAACGATACCTGGCGAGCAAGGGTCTGACGCTTGAGCGGACCAAGGTGGGTGACCGCTATGTGCTGGAGCGGATGAAGGAAGGCGGCTTCAACCTGGGCGGCGAACAGTCGGGCCATATGATCCTGCTCGATCACGCGACCACCGGCGATGGCACCGTCGCCGCGCTGCGCGTGCTCGCGGGGCTGGTGCGATCGGGCAAGCCCGCGAGCGAGCTGCTCCACCTGTTCGATCCGGTGCCGCAATTGCTCAAGAACGTCCGCTATGTGGGCGGTGCGCCGCTCGAGAATGCCATGGTCAAGGCGGTCATTGCCGAGGCCGAGGCGGAACTGGCGGGCAATGGCCGCCTGGTGATCCGCCCCTCGGGCACGGAACCGGTGATCCGCGTAATGGCCGAAGGGGACGACGCGGCCCAGGTCGAAAACGTGGTCGACAGGATCTGTGCAGCGGTGAAGGAAGCAGGCTGATGCTGGAAATGCACCCCGATTGCGAAAGCTGCGGCACGGACCTTCCGGCAGAAGCGCCCGGCGCTTTCATCTGCAGCTTCGAATGCACCTTCTGCGCCACTTGCGCCGAAGCGCTAGACGATGCCTGCCCCAATTGCGGCGGAGAGCTGATGGACCGGCCCACACGCGCTAAAAAGCTGCACGAGAAATTTCCCCCATCGACTGAGCGCAAGCACGCCGGATGACTTTTGGGATGAGTGCCAAACCCCCGCCGCGCATCCTCAGCATCGCCGGGTCCGACAGTTCGGGCGGCGCGGGGATCCAGGCCGACATCAAGACGATCACCATGCTGGGCGGCTACGCGATGACCGCGATCACCGCCGCGACCGCGCAAAACAGCGTGGGCGTGCAGGCGATCACGCCGCTGTCAGGCGCTTTCGTTGCGCAGCAGATCGCCTCCTGTGTCGCGGATATCGGGGTCGATGCTGTCAAGATCGGCATGCTGCACGATCGCGACATCATCGAACATGTTGCCGCCGCACTCGACACGCTGCCCGAAGGCACGCCGGTGGTGCTCGATCCGGTGATGATCGCTACCTCCGGCTCGCCGCTGATCGCGCCCGATGCCATGGCCGCGATCGAAGACCTGCTGTTCGAGCGCGCGACGCTGCTGACCCCCAACCTGCCCGAGCTCGAACATATGGCCGAGCGCGAATTGCGCGACAGCGGGTTGATGGAAAGCGCCGCCGGGCAATTGGCGCGCAGCTATGGCTGCCATGTCCTAGCCAAAGGCGGCCATACCGAGACGCAACAGGTGATCGACATGCTCGTCGCGCCAGACGGCAAGGCGCTGCAATACAGCCATGCGCGGATCGACACGCGCCACACCCATGGCACGGGCTGCACCCTGTCAGCTGCCATCGCCACGCTACTGGCGCATGGCCAGCCGCTGGAGCACGCAATCACACTGGCGCGCAATTTCGTCTACCGCGCGATCGAGGCCGCGCCCGGGTTCGGATCAGGCAGCGGCCCGCTCGGTCACCAGGCGGTGCGCGGCGGCTAGCCCGCGGTCAGCATTCCAGATCGTAGAATTCCGCGATGTGGCACCATGCCTCATCCGCGCTCTCACACCATTTGAACAGGTCGAGATCCTCGCGGTTGATCGTGCCTTCTTCCACCAGCGCGTCGAAATTGATCACGCGGCTCCAGAAGTCCTTGCCGAACAGCAGCACCGGGATCGGCTTCATCTTGCCGGTCTGGATCAGCGTCAGCAGTTCCAGGAATTCGTCGAGCGTGCCGAAGCCGCCGGGGAATACGGCGACAGCACGTGCACGTAACAGGAAATGCAGCTTGCGTAGCGCGAAGTAGTGGAACTGGAAGCTGAGGTAGGGCGTGACATAGGCGTTGGGATACTGCTCATGCGGGAGCGAGATATTAAGCCCGATCGATTCTGCCCCGGCATCGCTGGCACCGCGATTGGCCGCTTCCATGATCGAAGGGCCACCGCCCGAGCAGATCACGAACTGGCGCTTGCCATTCTCGACGATCGCCAGCTCGCTTACCTGCCGCGCAAGCTTATAGGCTTCGGTGTAGTATTTCGAATTCGCGGCCAGCCGTTCCGCGATCGGGCGGCGCTCGTCAGAGGCTTCGGCCACGAGTCTATCTGCTTCCTCTGGCGAAGGAATACGGGCTGAACCATACATCACCAGCGTTGACCCGACGCCCGCCTCTTCCAGCAGCATTTCGGGCTTGAGCAGCTCAAGCTGGAAACGCACCGGGCGCAATTCGTCGCGCAGCAGGAAATCATTGTCGGCAAAGGCCAGCCGATAGGCCGGATGGCGCGTCTGCGGCGTACCGGGGTCTTCAGTGCATTCCTGGAACGGCGCTTCCTGCCCGGCATGGTAGAACTTGTGGTCTACCAGATCGTGTTCTTTGATTTTCTTGTCCATGGCCAGTGACCTAGGGCGGGCATGCGGCATCGGCAAGCCAAGATCGACCGTGCCCCGTGGGCGCTGATGAACAGCGTTGCAACTTGTGGCGTTATGGCTGGATGCCCCGTGAGGATTCGAACCTCAATTGACGGAGTCAGAGTCCGTAGTCTTACCATTAGACGACGGGGCAATTGCCTTGCGCGGCCTTGATCGGGCCAGCCTGAGCGGTGCGTGCATCTAGTTTTAGCTAGCGGCAAGGTCAAGGCCTGTCGCCCGCATGGCTTGCCCCGCGCCCTTCCCTAAGGTAACCAGATTTCAGGTCCCCGTGCGCGAAAAGCAGCGGGAGGAAAGAAAGTATTGATATGGCGGATTTTTCTCCGCCGGACGGTAAAAACAGGGCAGGCTCAAAAAGGGGCGGTAAGTCCGGCAAGGTAGCCGATTTCCGCTACAAGCGCCCCGCCAAGCCCAATGAACCCAAGGCCGCGCGGGCACAAAATCCGCGCGTCAAGCCGTCCGGTCCACGCAGCAACAGCGATCGTGGCGCCAAGCCGGCGAATCGCCCACCTGCGCCCAAGCCCTTCAATCAGCCCGGCCCGCGCCCTGGCCAGGCCTATGCCGCGCTGGACCTTGGCACCAACAATTGCCGCCTGCTGATCGCCCGGCCATCGGGGGACAGCTTTACCGTGATCGACGCCTTCAGCCGTGTGGTGCGGCTGGGCGAAGGACTGGCCAAATCAGGCCGGTTGAGCGATGCGGCGATGGACCGCACGGTGCAAGCGCTATCGGTGTGCGCGGAGAAATTGCGCCGCCGCAATGTCTACCTCGCCCGCTCGGTGGCGACCGAGGCGTGCCGCCGCGCTGCCAATGGCGAGGCTTTCATTGCCCGCGTGCGCGAGGAAACCGGCATCGCGCTCGACATTATCAGCGCGGAAGAGGAAGCGCGGCTGGCGGTACTCGGCTGCCAGATCCTGCTGGAGCCCGGCACCGGCCCGGCGATCATCTTCGACATCGGCGGCGGGTCGACTGAACTGGTCCTGCTTGAACAGGGCAGCGGCGTGCCTGAAATGGTCGACTGGCTGAGCGTGCCCTGGGGTGTAGTCTCGCTGACCGATACGGTCGGCAGGGTCGAAGGCACCGCCGAGGAGCGCGCCGCGCGCTATGCCGAGATGCGCCGCGTGGTGCGCGACAGCTTCGCCGCCTTTGCCGACCGCATTGCACCGGCTGCCAAACAAGGCGATCTGCGCCTGCTGGGCACCAGCGGCACGGTAACAACGTTGGCCAGCCTGCACCTGGGCCTGCCGCAATATGACCGCAACGCCGTGGACGGCCTGATCGTCCCCGCCCAGTCGATGCGCGTGATAACGGGGAAGCTGGCGGGCCTGTCGCCCGAAGAACGGAGCGAAGTTCCCTGCATTGGGCGAGACCGGGCCGAACTGGTGGTGGCCGGATGCGCGATCCTCGATTCGATCATCGACATCTGGCCGGCGACCCGGCTTGGCGTGGCCGACCGCGGCATCCGCGAAGGCATATTGCGTAGCCTGATGGCGCATGAGCTGGCCCATCCGCATCCGCTGCATGAGAACCGGCCCGCCTGGCCGGCGCGTGACCCGTCGCTGGGCTATTCGAAGTGAGCCGTTCGGGCCGCAACCCTGACAAGCGGGTCAAGACCGCCAAGGGGCGCACTGCGTCACAGGTTCGCTGGCTCGAGCGCCAGCTCAACGATCCCTATGTCAAGCAGGCCAAGGCGGAGGGCTACCGCAGCCGCGCGGCCTATAAGCTGATCGAGCTGGACGAGAAATTCGGCCTGATCCGCGGTGCGAAACGCGTGGTCGACCTGGGCATCGCCCCGGGCGGCTGGAGCCAGGTGGTGCGCAAGCTGGCGCCGAAAGCCACGGTGGTCGGGATCGACCTGCTGCCGACCGAACCGATCGAAGGCGTCACGATCTTCCAGATGGACTTCATGGACGATGCCGCCCCTGCCGCACTGGAAGAAGCGCTGGGCGGCAAGGCGGACTTGATCCTGTCAGACATGGCGGCAAACACCGTCGGTCACAAGCAGACCGATCATTTGCGCACCATGGGCCTGGTCGAGGCTGGGGCATGGTTCGCGATCGACAATCTCGCCCCCGGCGGCACTTTCGTGGCCAAGGTGCTGGCGGGCGGGACCGACACCGAATTGCTCAAGCTGCTGAAGACGCATTTCAAGACGGTGAAACACGCCAAGCCGCCCGCCAGCCGCAAGGGCTCTTCCGAATGGTATGTCATCGCGCAGGGCTACAAGGGCGGCGAGGCTGGGTCCTGACAGCGCAAAAACAAAGGGCCGCGCGATCGTCTCGCACGGCCCCTTGGCGCTAGACTATTGGAGGAAGATCAGGCTGCAGCGTCAGCCGGAGCAGCTTCACCCTCGGCAGCTTCGCCTTCAGCCGCTTCGCCTTCGGCTGCTGCGTCTTCGGCCGGAGCCTCTTCCACTACCGCCGGAGCCGGACGCGCCGGCGCGCCGCCCATGCTTTCCATATAGACCATCAGGTTAGCGCGATCTTCCGCGCTGCTGAGGCCGGCAAAGCTCATCTTGGTGCCGTCAGCAAAGGCGCGCGGGTTCTTGAGCCACGCGTCCATGTTTTCCCAGGTCCAGCTGCCGCCATGGCCCGAAAGCGCCGGGCTATATGCATAACCGGCCATGTGCTTGCCAACTTCCGTGCCCATGACCGCCCACAGATTGGGGCCGATGCCGTTGGCGCCGCCCTGTTCGATCGTGTGGCAGGCAGAGCACTTGGCGAAGACCTTCTCGCCTGCTTCTGCAGTTGCCGACGCCAGCAAAGTGCCCAGGTCCGGGCCCGCGCCTGCACCGTCATCCTCGGTTTCAGCGCCTTCGATGACATAGCCCAACTGCTCGGGCCGTTCGGCCTTGTCGCCGTGGAAATACTTGCCGCTGAGCACCGACAGGCCCAGCGCGATGATACCGGCAAAGAGCACCCAACCGGCGGCGGTATTGAAACGATCGTCCATGGTAGATTCTTGTCCGCGAACTGACTTTGAAAAGAATGGTGGCCGCTCTAGTCGGCAGTGCGCGCCATAGCAAGACCGATCACGGCACTATCTGTTGCAGGATGCGCAAGCGGGGTTGCGGCATGCCACTGCGAGCGATAGCAGCATCCTCCATGCACAGTTTTCCCGCTCCGGCATTGGCGATGGTCGAAAAGATGCGCGAATCGGCCGCCGCCGATCCGGCGCGCGCGATCGCCTTCCAGGGCTCGCCCGGTGCCAATTCGCACCGCGCCGCGCTGGAGGCTTGCCCCGAATGCCTGCCGCTGCCCTGCTTCAGTTTCGAGGATGCGCTGGACGCGGTGAAGGCTGGCAAGGCAGGCTGCGCGATCATCCCGATCGAGAATTCGCAGCATGGCCGGGTGGCCGATATCCATTTCCTGCTGCCGGAAAGCGGGCTTAAGATCGTAGGCGAATATTTCATGCCGATCGATCATGCCCTGATGGGCGTGGGCAAGGGACCCTATACCGCCGCTTACAGCCACCCGCAGGCACTGGGCCAGTCGCGCGTGTTCCTGCGCGAACGCGGGATCGTGCCGATGAGCTATGCCGATACGGCGGGCGCCGCAGCCTTCGTGGCGGAAAAAGGCGATCCCACGCTGGCAGCCGTATCGCCACCAATTGCGGCCGAACTCTACGGGCTGGAGATCGCCGAGGAGCATGTGCAGGATTCGCCGGACAACATGACCCGCTTCGTGATCTGCGCTCGCGAGGAGATCGATCCTGCCACGTTGGCAGGTGAAGAGGCGATCACCACCTTCATCTTCGAAGTAAAGAATATCCCCGCCGCGCTCTACAAGGCGCTGGGCGGCTTCGCGACCAATGGCGTCAACATGACCAAGCTGGAAAGCTACCAGAAGGGCACCAGTTTTTCCGCCTCGATGTTCTATGCCGATATCATCGGCGCACCAGGCGACCCGCGCATTGACCGCGCGCTGGAGGAACTGGCCTTTCATAGTAAAGAGCTGACGATACTCGGCAGCTATCGCCAGGCCCGCAAGCGCGGCTAAGTCTCTGCTTTCCAAAATATAGTATTGCCTGCGGCAAGCAGGTTGCACGGCACGTCAGGGCGTGCCAACAAGGCGGTGATGGCGGTTGCAGCAGCTCAGGCTTCACCGGGTGGCACGGCCCCCGTAGGTTGGGAGCAATTGCGCGCCGACGACACGATCCAGTTTGCGCCCGTAACCATTCCCGAACAGCCTCCGCGTGAACCGGGCGCGATCGAGCGCTTTTTCGACTGGCTGCGCGAGCTTGTCGGCGATTTGCTTGGCGGCGCTTTGGGTGAAGCATGGCCGGTTCTGCGCTGGGTGCTGCTGGGACTGCTGGTCGCAGCGTTCCTCTATGCGCTGTGGCGTTTCCTTGATCCGCTGGCGTGGCGCAAGCGCAAGGCGGAGGAAACCGCAGAGGCAGCCGAATGGCAGCCCGAACAGAAAGCCGCGCTGGCCTTGCTCGCCGATGCCGACCGGCTGGCCGCCGAAGGCCGCTATGACGAGGCGACCCACTTGCTGCTGCTGCGCAGCGTCAACCAGATCGCCACTGCGCGGCCGGACTGGGTGCCGCCTTCCTCGACCGCGCGCGAACTGGCGCGGCTGCCCGCCCTGCCCGATGCCGCACGCCATGCCTTCCTGACGATTTCGGAGCGGGTCGAACGCAGCCTGTTCGCTTTGCGCGCGCTGGAACGCAGCGATTGGGAGGCCGCGCGCGCCGCGTATGCCGAATTTGCGCTGGCCCGGCTTGACAGGGTTGCGGCATGAGCGCCCGCGCAGCCTCTCCCTTTTCGCCGCGCGCGGTGCTGGCGATCGTCGTGATCGGGGCGCTGTCTTTCCTCGCGCTGCTCTATTTCATCGGCGCGGGCGACACCGGCAACCGCTCTGGCGATGGCGGCGCGCATGCCGCATCGAAGGGGCTCAATGGCTATGCCGCCCTGGCGCAGTTGCTCAAAGCGCAAGGCTATAAGGTGACGCAATCGCGCAGCCCGACCGCGCTTGAGACGCGCGATCTTCTGGTGCTGACACCGCCGATGTATACCGACGCGGAAGAGCTGGGGGCAATCCTTGAGCAGCGCCGCTATGTCGGCCCGACCATGGTCATTTTGCCCAAATGGTGGGCCATGCCGTTCGGCCGCGAACTGCCCGAACAGCTCAAGGGCAAGGTCAAACCCGAATGGGTCAAGCTCGGTTTCGCCAGCGAAGCCGGCTGGGCCACCCGATTGACCGGCGGTTACTCCTTCACCCACACGCTGGAAGAGGAGCGGCCCCGCCCCGCGCGGTGGAGCGGGCTCGATTATTCCGGCGCAACGCCGACCGAGACGCTGGCCTATGCCCAGCCCAAGGGCGATTTCGTTACTTTGGTGCGCGACGGCTCAGGCAAGGTGCTGGCGTTTATCGCAGACGATTATGCCAATGGCGGCGGGGATGACGAATATGTCGAGCAAGTCATTTTCGTTGCCGAGCCGGACTTGCTGAACAATTACGGACTGGCCGATCCGGCGCGGGCGGCACTGGCACTCGCACTGGTGCGGGAAGCGGGCTACGGCGAGGAAATGCCGGTCACTTTCGACCTGACGCTCAACGGCCTGGGCGCAACGCAGAACCTGCTCACCCTGGCCTTTCGCCCGCCCTTCCTCGCGGCCACGCTGTGCCTGATTGCGGCGCTGATCGTGGTCGGCTGGCGGGCTTTCCTGCGCTTCGGACCGGCGCGGGCAGAGGCACCCGCCAGCGCATTCGGCAAGAGCCGGCTGATCACCAGCGGGGCGCGGCTGGTGCTGCGCGCGCGGCGGCTGCCCCTGCTCACCGCGCCCTATGCCGAGCTTTCAGCCCGGCGGCTCGGGCGGCTACTCGGCCTGCCGCATCCCACGCCGCAGGCCATCGACGAAGCGCTGCGCCGCCGCCTGCCCGAAGACGAGCCCTTTTCGATCCGCGCCGAGGCCCTGCGGCAAGCGCGCAAACCATCCGAAATCCTCGGTGCCGCCGCGCACCTGCACGAACTTGAGAGGAAACTGACCCGATGAGCGATCCTGCCACTCCCATGTCGCTGGACGAATTGCGCGAACTGGCGAGCGCGATCCGCACCGAAGTGGGCAAGGCCATCGTCGGCCAATCCGACCTGCTCGCCCATTTGCTGATCGCGCTGGTGAGCCAGGGCCATGTGCTGCTCGAAGGCCCGCCGGGCACCGCCAAAACCCTACTGGCGCAAAGCTTTGCCTCGACGCTGGGGCTCGATTTCGGCCGGATCCAGTTCACGCCCGACCTGCTGCCGGGTGACATCCTCGGCTCCAACCTGTTCAATTTCCAGACCAGCCAGTTCACGCTGACGCGCGGCCCGATCTTCTGCGACCTGCTGCTGGCGGACGAGATCAACCGCACCCCGCCCAAGACGCAAGCCGCCTTGCTGGAAGCCATGCAGGAGCGGCGGGTGACGCTGGATGGCGAAACGCATCAGTTGCCCGATCACTTCATGGTGGTGGCGACGCAGAATCCGATCGAAAACCAGGGGGTCTATCCCTTGCCAGAGGCGCAGCTTGACCGGTTCCTGTTCAAGCTGCTGGTGCCCTATCCCGCGGCCGAGGAGGAAGCGGCGATCGTCAGCCGCTATGGCCAGTATCAGGGCCCGCCGCGCCCTGCCGACCTTGGCGTGAGCGCCGTTGCCGACCCCGCGCTGCTGGCGCGTGCGGGCAAGGTTATCGCCGGCGTTACCGCCTCGCAGGAAGTGATCGACTATGTCGTGCGGCTGGTGCGTGCGACCCGCGAGCATGCCGACTTGGCCGTGGGCGCCAGCCCGCGTGCGGCGGTGCTGTTGGCCAATGCCGCACGCGCCCGCGCCGCGCTGGAGGGGCGCGATTACGTGATCCCCGATGACGTCAAGGCGCTCGCCATTTCCACCTTGCGCCACCGCCTAAGCCTGAGCGCGGCAGCCGAGATCGAAGGGCGCGACATCGAAGCGCTGGTGAGCGAGCTGGTTGAAAGCACCGAGGCGCCGCGCTGAGCCCATGAGGTTCGACCTGCCCCTTGTACCAACCGAGCGCGCGGCGTGGACGGTGGCGCTGCTGGCGCCGGTTGCGCTGGTGATCGCCGCCGCCGCGCCCGGTGCATGGGTGATCGCCCCAATCGCCGCGGTGGCTCTGCTGGTGCTAATGCTGCTCGACGCTTGGATGGCGGGTGAGGTGCAGGATTGGCGGGTGGATGCGCCTGGCGATACGGAAGTGGGCGAACCGCTAGCGATAAGCGTATCAGGACGGTTTGCAGGGTCAGTCACGCCGCGGCGGATCGAAGCCGCGATAGAGGCTGATCCGCGACTGGGCGGCGACGGGCGGATGCAGTTCGATCTTCGGGCCGATGGTCCTTCCGGCAGCTTTGCAGGAACCCACAGAGCAACGCCGGTGCGGCGCGGCACCGGCACGATCGGGCGCGCGTGGCTGCGCTGGCACGGCCCGCTGGGACTGGGCGTGCGCCAGGTCCAGCGCGAGCTTGACCTGGCAGTGCGCATCTGGCCCGATCTGTCGCCGGTGCGCAGCCGCGATTTGCAGACCTTCCTGCGCAATGCCCAGTTGGGCCTGATCGCGCGGCGGCTGCGCGGCGAAGGCAGCCAGTTCGAAGCCTTGAGCGAATACGAACCGGGCATGGACCGTCGCTGGATCGACTGGAAGGCGAGCGCCCGCCACACCAGGCTCTACGCGCGCGAAAACGAAGCCGAACGCAACAACCAGATCGTCTTCGCCTTCGATTGCGGGCAGGCGATGTGCGAACCGGTCGATGGCTTGCCGCGGATCGACCGGGCGGTCTCGGCAGCGCTCACCTGCGCCTATGTCGCGCTCAAGGGCGGCGACCGCGTGGCGCTGTTCGGTTTTGCCCAACGGCCCGGCCTGATGACGCCTTTCATCAGCGAGACCCGCGCCTTTCCGCGCCTGCAAAGCGCGGCCGCCGGGCTCGATTACCATACGACCGAACCCAATTTCACGCTGGCGATGGCGCAGCTGACCAGCAAGCTGCGGCGGCGATCCATGGTGGTGCTGTTTTCGGATTTCACCGACCCCACCGCGGCTGAGCTGATGGTGGAAAGCCTGGGCCGGCTGGTGCGCCATCATGTCGTGCTGTTCGTGACGATCGCCGATAGCGAGATCGAGCAATTCGTCCACGCCGCCCCTGCAGACCTCACCACGCTGGCGCGCAGTGTCACGGCCGACACGCTGGCGCGCCAGCGCGCGCTGGTGCTTGAACGCTTGCGGCGGCTGGGCGTGGATGTGGTCGAAGCGCCCTGGCGGCAGATCGGCCCGCAACTGATCGATCGCTATTTCGCGATCAAGCGCCATGAGGCGATCGGATGAAGGCGCCGCTCCTCGCCAGATGGCGGCGCCCCGGGGAAATCGAGGCCCCGCCCGATGCCGCCAGCGCCGTGCTGCGATCCGACCGGTTCCGGCTGGAACGCGAAGGCGAATGGCGCCGGCTGGAAGCGATCCTGGCGCGGATGGAAGGCGGATCGATGCGTCGCGTCAGCGACGAAGACCTGCTGGCACTGCCCGCGCTCTATCGCACCGCTGCCTCCAGCCTGGCGGTGGCGCGCGAGACCTCGCTCGATGCGGCGACGCTGGCTTATCTGGAATCGCTGGTCCAGCGCGCCTGGTTCCAGGTCTATGGCCCGCAAACCGGACTGTGGGGCTGGCTGCGCGGGTTCCTGCTGGGCGGCTGGAGCCGCGCCGTGCGCGAGATCTGGCTGGACCTGTGCATCGCGCTGGCAGCGATGGTGGCGGGCACTGTGGTCGGCTGGTTGCTGGTGGCGCGCGACAAGGAGTGGTTCTGGTCGCTGGTCTCGCCGGAAATGGCCGGGCCGCGCGTGCCGGGCGCGGATCGCGAGCAATTGCTGGAAACGCTGGGTACCGAGGCCAATGCTGACGGGTTGTCGATGTTCGCGGCCTATCTGTTCAGCAACAACGCCGGGGTGGCGATCCTGGCCTTTGCGCTCGGCTTTGCGTTCGGCATCCCCTCGCTGATGCTGCTGGTCCACAATATGGCGCTGCTGGGTGCAATGCTGTTCGTCTTCAGCGGCGCCGGGCTGACGCTGGAATTCAGCGCCTGGCTGAGCGTGCACGGCACCACCGAACTCTTCGCGATCCTGCTGGCGGGTGCGGCCGGGCTGCACATCGGCCGATCGATGGCCTTCCCCGGCGAGCGGTCGATCATGGCGGCGGCGCAACAAGGCGGGCGGCGCGCGGCGGTGGTGATGAGCGGTGTTGTGCTGATGCTGCTGGTGGCAGCTTTCCTTGAAGGCTTTACCCGCCAACTGGTCGGCTCGACCAGCGACCGCCTGCTGATCGGCGGCACCATGCTGGCTTTGTGGCTCGCCTATTTCTTTGCCTACCGCCCGCGTAACCGCAGCGGGGACGGAACATGAGCAATTACTCGCCCACCATGATCCCGGCTTCGCTCGCCAAGCGGCGGCGGCACGTCCTCACCCCGGAAGGGTTGGCCCTGCCGCTGACGATTGCCTCACGCGGATCGCGGATCGGCGCGCTGGTGCTCGATTTCACGATCATTTTCTTCGGCATGCTGGTGATCGGCATGGTGATGGTCTGGATCCTGGGCGACCTGCTGGAACAACTCATGACCGATGAGGATGGCAAAGTGCTGGGCGCTGCCGAATTCGTGATTGTATTCGTGATCCTACTCGGCTTCCTTGCTCGCTATGGCTATTTCCTGGGCTTTGAGCTCGGCCCACGCGGCGCGACGCCGGGCAAGCGCATCGTCGGCATCCGCGTGGCTGCCCGTGACGGCGGCCAGCTGAGCGCCGAAGCGGTAATCGCGCGCAACCTGCTGCGCGATATCGAGCTTTTCCTGCCGCTGGTATTCCTGCAGGTCGCGCCCACGGGGGAGATGGGCAGCGCGGGCGTCGCTGGCATGATCTGGTTCGCCATTTTCATGGCCTTCCCCTTTTTCAACCGCGACGCGATGCGCGCGGGCGATGTGATCGCGGGCACCTGGGTAGTTGAGGCACCGCGCGCACGGCTGGCGGCAACGCTTTCCACCCAAGGCGCGGCCACGGGCGCAAGCGAAGTGACCGGCGCCCGCTACAGTTTCGGAGAGGCCGCGCTGTCGGTCTATGGCGAACAGGAATTGCAGACGCTCGAGCGTGTGCTGCGTGACGGGCAGGAGGAAGCGATCGTCTCCGTCCATGCCGCGATCTGCCGCAAGATCGGGTGGGAACCGGGCAGCGGCGACGAGCGCGCCTTCCTTGAAGCCTTCTATGCCCAGCTGCGCGCCAAGCTTGAAGGCGACTTGCGCTTTGGCAAACGCAAGAAGGACAAATTCTCGTGAGCGCGCTATATTTCTGTTCGCGGCGCATGATGCTGGGCGGTGCAGCCGCGTTCGGGCTGGCTGGCTGCGTGCCGATCGATACCTCCCCTGCCGGACGACTGGCGGCGCGGCTGCGCATCCTTGAGGCGGCATCGGGCGGCACACTGGGCGTCGCCTTCCTCGATACGGGCAGCGGAGAGATGATCGGGCACAACCGCGCGATGCGGTTTGGCCATGCCTCGTCGTTCAAGCTGTCGCTGGCGGCGCTGGTGCTGTGGCGCGACCAGCAGGGGATCGAGGAAGCGGAACGGCAGGTAACATGGGCCGAGGACGAGCTGATGTCCGTCTCGCCCTTCGCTACCGAACGGCTAGCGCAAGGCGCAACATTGCTCGAGCTTGCCGAGGCGACGCAGAAATTCTCCGATAATGCTGCGGCCAACATCCTGCTGCGCGAAATCGGCGGGCCGGAGCGGCTTAACGAATTCTGGCGTGCGATCGGCGATAGCCAGAGCCGGCTCGACAGGATCGAACCGCAGCTGAACCATGTGCCCGCTGGCGAAGTGCGCGACACCACCACGCCCGAGGCGATGTGTCGGACGGTAGAAGCGCTGTGCTTTGGCGATGTGCTGCAAGCGGCGCAGCGGGCGCTGCTTCGACAATGGATGATAGACACGCGCACCGGCCTGCGCCGTGTGCGTGCGGGCATTCCGCAAGACTGGCGAGCCGGGGACAAGACCGGCACTTCGACCTGGCCCGGCATGGGCAGCCTTTATGTCGATATCGGCTTCGTCGCGCCTGCCGATCGCGCTCCGCTTACCTTTGCCACGTATTTCCGGGCGGGTGCCGCGCATGAGCGGGTCGAGCCGGCAGCGGAGGCAGTGTTGGCGCAGGTGGGCCGGGTGCTGGCTGATTTCGCCGCGGGTTAGCGCTTAATGCTCTGGCGCGGCCGATGATGCGGCGTCGCCCCCAAAGATCGCCACTTCGTTGATCCCGCCGCTGGTCGCGCGGCCGCGATACATGCCGCTGGTGTTGAAGCTGAACAGCGCATCGCCCGCAGGCGTGACAAGGATTACCCCGCCATCGCCGCCGAGATCGGCAACTTCCTGCATCACGGCATCGGCCGCGTCCTGCGGTGCGGCAATGCCCAGCCGCAGCCGGGTGCAAATCTCGTGCGCGACGCCGACGCGGATAAAGAATTCGCCCCAGCCCGTCGCTGAGACCGCGCAGCTCCGGTTATCCGCATAGGTCCCCGCGCCGATCACCGGCGCATCGCCGATCCGCCCCCAGCGTTTGCCGGTCATCCCGCCGGTCGAGGTTCCGGCAGCAAGATTGCCCTGCATGTCGAGCGCCACCGCACCGACCGTGCCGAACTTGTGATCGACATCGAGCGCTGACAGCTGCTTCGCCTTCATCCGCTCCAGCGCTTCGCGCCGCGCGGGCGTGGCGAAATATTCGGGCGGGGTGACTTCGAAACCTTTCTCGACCGAAAAATCCTCGGCGCCCTTGCCCATCAGGAACACGTGTTCGCTCTCGGTGCGGACCTTGTCGGCCAGCAGGATCGGGTTCTTCACCGTCTTCACCCCGGCCACCGCCCCGGCGCTGCGATCGCGGCCGTCCATGATCGAGGCGTCGAGCTCGTTGGTGCCGTCCCAGGTGAACACCGCTCCGCGCCCGGCATTGAAACGCGGATTGTCTTCCAGGATGACGATGGCGGCCTGGATTGCCTCCATCGCGCTGCCGCCTTGCTTGAGAACATCGGCCCCGGCATCGAGCGCTGCCTGCAGCGCCGCCTCGTACTCGGCTTCGAGCTCGGGCGTCATCTTGGCACGCTCCAGCGTACCGGCCCCGCCATGAATGGCGATCGACCAGTTTTCGGCTTGCGAAGGGGTTGCGGTGGTCATGGCAAGGGCGGCGAGCAAGGCTGTGAGTGACTTCATGGCTCGCCCATAACATATGAGCGAGCGGGAATGGCCAGCAAAAACGGTCGCCATGAACATGGCAACCGCCGATGCTGAACTTGCCAGTCGCCTTAAAGGCCCACTTCGCTGATCAGGCCTTCACCCAGCCAGCGGCCGAGCATCGTCCCGGCGCGCATCGCGGCCTGCTCGACCTCATCGTCTGACGCCGCATCGCCCGCCAGCATCAGGCAGAGATCGCCATAGGCCATGCCAGCGTCGAGCGCGGCGAAAGCACGCGCCTCCTCGGCGCTCCCCATCATGAAAGTCGAGCGCTCGCCTTCGCGCCACACCAGCACCGAGGCAGGCGCGTCGAGCGCGGCATCGGGATATTCCAGCACGTCCTCACCCAGCACATTCCAGATCGCTCGCAGATCATGCCTGACCTCGCGCGCGGCGGCACCAGGCAGGAAGCGGATGCGCAGCCCCGCCCACTCAGCATCGCCGAAACCGGCGGTAAGGCTCGCGAAGCGCGCAGCATCGAGCGGCTCGACATTCGCGGCGGTAAACGCTTCAAGCATGGCCCATTCTAGCCATGCCAGCTCTTCAACTTCGGGATCGTTGGCGAACAGCTCCGCACAAGTGCCATCGAAACCTGCTCCGACATCGTCGAGCGTCCAACTGTGGGGAGGATGGGTAATGATGTGGTGCGCGGCGGCGCGCTGGAAGGCATCGTCGCCTACCCAGCGGGCCGTGCGTTCGAACGAATTCTTCAGCGCTTCGACCAGGCCGGCGCGGTAATTCCCGCGATAGACCGCGATCCCGGCCGCGTGACGCGCGGTCCACCCCGTTGGCAGCGGTGCCTCTTCATCGAGAACCTGCGCCATGAATGCGGCTTGCCGTTGGGCCAGGGTCTGGAACTCGCTCATGCCGGAACCCTCGCGCGGGCGCTGTAGGCCAGTTTGCGCGCCTGCCCCAGTTCCGCCAGCAATTCGGGCAGCGGCGGGATCTTGTCGTCGCGCTCGATCATGGTCGCGACCGGCTGTTCGATCATCGCCATGGCGCGCCGATAAAGCGCCCACACCTCGTCGCAGACCGCGCGATCATGCGTATCGATGATGATTTTGCCGGGTGTGTGCCCGGCCAGGTGGATCTGCCGCACCCGGTCAAGCGGCAAGCCGGCGAGATAGTCTTCCGCACTGAAACCGTGGTTCTGCGCGCTGACATAGATATTGTTGACGTCCAACAGCAGGTAGCAGCCGGTGCGGCGCGCCATTTCGCTGAGGAATTCCCATTCGGCCAGCTCGTCTTCGGGGAAGGAGAGATAGCTGGAGGGGTTTTCGAACAGCATCGCGCGGCCCAGGTGATCCTGTGCGCGATCGATATTGGCGCATACAAGCTCAAGCGCCTCTTCAGTCAGCGGCAGCGGCAAGAGGTCATGGCTGTTGTGCGCGCTGGTTCGGGTCCAGCACAGATGGTCGGAGACCCACAAGGGGTCGATCCGGCGTTCAAGGCGCTTCAGCCTGTCGAGATATTCGGGGTCGAGCCCGCCGGCAGAGCCGATCGACATCGACACGCCGTGGATGATGACGGGGTGCTTTTCGCGCACCTGGTCGAGGATCCGCAGCGGGCGCCCGCCATCGACCATATAGTTTTCGCTGATCACCTCTACGAAATCGACATCGACCTCAAGGTCGAGGAAATCGGCGTAATGCGTTCGCCTGAGGCCCAGGCCAAAGCCGCCAAATGGTGCGATCGGATCGTTCATCGGTGGACCTTGAGAGCTTTGGCGATGGTCCGGCACCTCCTCGGGGCTTCGGGGGTTTGGGGCGGAAGGCACCGGACCATCTAGCTTGTGCGCTGTGGATCAGCCAAGATCGCCGATCGTGCCGCCCTTGCTGAGGCACTGACCAGCCTTCATTGCCTTGAAGCCATGGCCCTTGCACGCGTTCTGGCCCTTGCAGGCATTTTCCGTGGTGGCGCAGTCGGCCTGGCCCTTGCACGAATGCAGGCCATAGCAATGCACGGTATCGTCGGCATTGAGCGCCTTGCCAGTGCTGCCAGCTGGTGCTTCAGCACCGAATGCAGCGACCGAGGAAAGCGCCATTGCGCCTGCGAGCGCGGCAAAAGCGGTCTTGCGGGTTTGGGTGTTCATCGTTCTCTCCAGTCAATCAGGGGGTGTCCCATGCGGACATCGACGGGTTCGGAGCGAAACCGGATCGGGTTACCCGGCACAGAAAAACTTTTTGTAACCGGGTCAGGAATGCGGGCGAACCCTGTGTCAGTTCCGGCAAAGCGCCGTGCAACGCCAAAACCCTATCTATGGAGAGCCCCCGATGAAGACCAATTCAGTAGCCAAGATCGCCGGCCTGGCCATTTCCGCCGGTATCGCTGCCGGCCTGGCAGCAACCCCCGCAGCAGCGCAGAAGCAGCCGATGGAAAAGTGCTATGGAATTGCCAAGGCCGGGCAAAACGACTGCGCGGCAGGCCCGGGCACCAGCTGCGCCGGCACCTCGACCCGCGATTACCAGGGCAATGCCTGGAAGCTGGTAGCCAAGGGCACCTGCACCACCACCAAGACGCCCAAGGGCAATGGTTCGCTGACCGAGATCAAGCGCTGATCGCCCCACTAAAGGACACAGGTGAACCATGAGCAGCGCAATCGCCCTTTACGACCGTATCGCCAGCCTGGTGTCAGGCAAGTTCGGTGAGGGCATTGCGCTGTTTGTCACGCGCCTTGCCCTCGCGGGAATATTCTGGCGCTCGGGCCGGACGAAGGTGGAGGACGGCACTTTGCTGGACATTACCGACACCACCTATTTCCTGTTCGAGAACGAATATAGCGGCGTGCCGCTGATCCCGTCCGACCTCGCCGCGCAACTGGCGACATATTCGGAATTTCTGTTCCCGATCCTGATCCTGCTGGGGCTGGGCACGCGTCTGTCCGCGCTTGCCTTGCTGGGTATGACGCTGGTGATCCAGCTGTTCGTCTATCCCGAGGCATGGTGGAGCGTGCACTTGCTGTGGGTGGCGCTAGCAGGCATCCTCATCGCGCGCGGCGGCGGGTTCCTGTCGCTCGATGAGCTGGCAAACAGGATGCGCGGCCAATGATTGCAGACGAAGCCACGCTTGCCCGCCTGATGGCGAAGGCGCAGGCCGGTGACCGCAGCGCCTACAACGTGCTGCTGTCCGAAGCCGGGATGTGGCTTGAGCGCTATTTTCGGCGGCGGGTGCCACCGCATCATCTCGACGATCTGGTGCAGGACGTGCTGCTGGCGCTCCACGCCAAACGCGCGACCTATGACCGGACGCGGCCGTTCCTGCCGTGGCTGGCAGCCATCGCTCGCTATCGCTGGGTCGATCACCTGCGCAAGGTCTACAAACATGAGAGCGATCTGCTTGAAGACAATGACGCCTCCGTCGACAGCGATGAAGACGTCGTTGAAGCGCGCGTCAGCCTTGAGCGGCTGTTCGTCTACTTGCCGGAAACGCAGGCGGAAGTGATCGAGCTGGTGAAGATCGAAGGCCATTCGATCCGCGAAGTATCCGAAATGACCGGCCAGAGCGAAAGCCTGGTCAAAGTGAATATCCATCGCGGGCTCAAGAAGCTTGCGTCCATTATCGAGAAAGCAGAATGAACATGAACCGCAACCGCGACAACCTGATCGCTGGCCTGACCGACGAACTGTCACCGGTGCGCGCCTTCGCGGCGCGCGACGGCGCATTGCTGGTGGCACTGGCGGCGCTCGTCACCCTGTCCGGGGTTGCGCTGGTCGAAGGCCTTTGGGCCGGAGCGTTCCAGGGCGAGGCATCACCCTTCTTCTGGGTCACCAACGGGCTGTTGCTGCTGCTGGGGCTGGCCAGCGCAGGTGCTGCGATCGCCATGGCCTCACCCGGAGTAGGCAACCGCCATGATGCGCCCAAGTGGGCCTTTGCCATGTTGGGGGTGTTGCCGGTTGCAGCCGTCACCAGCATCCTGTCGCACGAACGGGGTATCGCCGCGATGAACGATGGTGCCGCCTGGCATTGCGTCAGCTCCTCGCTGTTTGCGGCATTGTTCACCGGGGCAGCGCTGACCCTTTGGCTGCGCCGCGGCGCGCCGGTTTCGATTCAGGCTGCAGGCTGGTTCACCGGCATCGCAGCCGGTGCCATCGGAACATTGCTTTACGGGCTGTCCTGCCCGCTCGACAGCGTGACGCACCTGGGCATGTGGCATGTAGTGCCGGTTGCCTTGGCCGCGATCGTCGGCCGGTTGGCCGTGCCGCCATTGGTCAGGTGGTAATGCCTGTTACTGCATGCAGTTTGCTGATCGGCGTCATTGCCCCGTAACGCGCGGGCGCCTATATGCGGGCGCATGTCATCAGTGAGACCTTGGCGCGACATCATGCGTCGCAAGAGCCGCCAGATCATGGTCGGCAATGTACCGGTGGGCGGCGACGCGCCGATCACCGTGCAGACCATGACCAACACGCCAACCGAAGATGCAGTGGCGACCATCGACCAGATCCGCCGCTGCGAGGATGCGGGGGCGGACATCATCCGCGTGTCGTGCCCCACAGAAGAGGCGACGGCCGCCTTCGGCAAGATCACCAAGGCCGCACGCGTGCCGATCGTGGCGGACATCCATTTCCACTACAAGCGCGCGCTTGAAGCGGCCGATGCTGGTGCGGCCTGCCTGCGGATCAATCCGGGCAATATCGGATCGTCAGAGCGCGTGGCCGAAGTGGTCCGCGCGGCCAAGGCCAATGGCTGTGCGATCCGCATCGGCGTGAATGCGGGCAGCCTCGAGAAGGACCTGCTCGAGAAATATGGCGAGCCTTGCCCCGAAGCGCTGATCGAGAGCGCGCTCGACCATATCAAGCTACTGCAGGACCATGATTTCCACGAATACAAGGTGGCAGTGAAGGCCAGCGACGTGTTTCTGGCCGTCGCCGCCTATCACGGCCTGGCCGACGCGGTCGATTGCCCGCTGCATCTGGGCATTACCGAGGCGGGTGGGCTGATCGGCGGGACCGTCAAGTCCTCGATCGGGATCGGCAGCCTGCTGTGGGCGGGGATCGGCGACACCATCCGCGTTTCGCTTTCCGCCGAGCCCGAGCAGGAAGTACGCGTGGGTTACGAGATCCTCAAGTCGCTCGGCCTGCGCACCCGCGGCGTGCGCGTGGTTTCCTGCCCCAGCTGTTCGCGCCAGGGCTTTGACGTGATCCGCACGGTCGAAGCGCTGGAGAAGCGGCTGGAGCACATCAAGACGCCGATGAGCCTTTCGGTGCTCGGTTGCGTGGTCAACGGCCCCGGCGAAGCGCGCGAGACCGACATCGGTCTGACCGGTGGCGGATCGGGCAAGCACATGGTCTATCTCTCTGGGGTCAAGGACCACCATATCGAGAGCGAAGACATGCTCGATCACATCGTCCGGCTGGTCGAGGAAAAGGCTGCCGCGATCGAAGCGGGCGAAGCAGTGGCGTTCGATCCGCACGCGGTGGCGGCGGAATAGCTCAATCGGTAGCAGGCGATGATAGCTGCGCTCGCGCTGGCCGTGGCCCTGGCGATGGACGCCTTTGCCGTTGCCCTGACTCAAGGGGCGCGGTTTCGCCATGACTGGCGCAGTGTCGCAGCGATTGCGCTTGCCTTTGGCCTTTTCCAGGGCGGCATGCCGCTGGCCGGGTGGCTGCTCGGCAGTTTCGCGCTGCCGCTGGTCGAGGCATGGGATCACTGGATTGCCGGGGGACTGCTGGCGGCGCTCGGCATCCAGATGATCTGGTTCGGCGAGCATGAGGGCGATGGCCCGGCGCGCTTGTCAGGCTTTGCCCTCCTCGCAGCCGCCGTTGCCACCAGCATCGATGCCTTTGCTGCCGGGATCACCTTGCCGACCATGGATTTCCCGCCGCTTGCCACTTGCGGCCTGATTGCGCTGGTGACCGCGGTTCTTTCGGCCATTGCGATCGAACTGGGCCAGCGCGCCGGCGACCGGTTCGGCCGCCATGCCGAAATTGCGGGGGGCGTGATGCTGATCGCTTTGGGAGCCAAGATCGTTTTCGATCACACGATGGGCGCCTGATATGCTCCACGTCGTTCACCATGCCGATTACATGGCCCCGCGTCCGGAACGCGGGTCTTTCCGCTTCGACAAATACTACCTCGTGATGGAGGAGTTGCGCAGCGACGGGGCCCCGATCACCGAACATGCGCCCGAGCCGATGCCGCGCGAATGGCTGGAGGCGGTGCATTGCCCGATCTATGTCGACGAAGTGTTCCGCGCCGCCGTGCCGCGCGAGAAGGAGCGGCGGATCGGCTTCCCGGTGACGCCGCAGATTGGCACCCGCGTGCGCCACACCAACGGCGGCACCTGGCTCGCGGCGAAGCTGGCGATCCAGCATGGCTATGCCGCCAATTCCGCCGCAGGCAGTCACCACGCGCTGCATGAAACAGGTGCAGGCTATTGCGTGTTCAATGACCTTGCGGTCGCCGCCAATCGCTTGATCGCGGAAGGCGACGCACGCCGCATCCTGATCGTCGACTGCGATGTCCACCAGGGTGACGGCACTGCCAGCCTCACCGCCGGGCGCGCGGACATCTTTACACTATCGCTTCATGCCGAACGGAACTTTCCCGTACGCAAGGCCCGCTCGAGCCGCGACGTCGGCTTGCCTGACGGGGTGGACGATGACGGTTACATGGAAGCGCTTGCTAGGCACCTGCCCGAGGTGATCGATGGCTTTGCGCCGGACCTTGTGCTGTACCAGGCCGGGGTTGACCCGCATGTCGATGACCGGCTGGGCCGCTTGGCGCTCACCGATGTGGGGCTGGAAATGCGCGACCGCTATGTGCTGGGCCAAGCGCGCAAGCGGGGTCTGCCGGTCGCATCGGCGCTAGGCGGCGGCTATGGTGACGACCAGCGGGCGGTTGCCCGGCGGCATGCCCGCTCGATGCTATCGATGGCAGACGAGAACAGGCGCTGGCCGGAAATGGTCCGCTAGAAATAGATGTCGATGTAGTCGGTCAGGTAATCGCACCATTCGAATTCGCGCAGCCGGAAATAGCGGCGCTGCTGCGTCACCGCAAAGTGCCAGCTCTTGTCCTTCTTGCAGGATCGGCCCTGGTCCGGGGTGTTGGCAATGCGGATTTCGCCTTCGAAGGTGAAGTAGCCCACGCCGACTTCAGTAACGTAGCCATCAAGCGCGATCTCGCCCGGCCCGCCGACCTGCCGCTGGCTGCCGGTCAGGCGCAGCTGCTTGCCTTCCCACACCACTTTCACCGTGCCGCGGCTGTCATCCCACGAGATCCATTGCAGCGACATGCCGCGGTTCTGCACCAGCCGGTTGAGCGTCGGGCGGTCATAGATCCGGGACGGTTCGCCCTGATCCGCGGCGTAGCCATGTGCAGTTTGTGCGAACACCGCGCTGCTGGTCGGCGCAGACAGAGCAATAGCCCCCGCGATCGCATATCCGAGGAACCTGGCTGAAGAGAGTTTCGAGCGCATCGCTTGTTTCCGGAAATGGAGGAATAGAGGTCAGAGAATATCTGCGGGCTCCCCCCGCAGCAATCCCGCCCGATGTAGCAGTGCGTAGCGGTGTGCCTTCCATCCAGTCCCGAATTTGCCATTGGCATGCGAAGCACAGGTCTGCTCTATTGCGCCGTGCATATCGCGACGGAGACCCACCGATCATGGCCGAATTTGAAACCGACTATCTGATCATTGGCGCCGGCGCGGTGGGCCTGGCCTTTGCCGATACGCTGATCGACGAGGATCCCGCTTGCCATATCACCATCGTCGACAAGCACGCCCGGCCCGGCGGGCATTGGAATGACGCCTATTCCTTCGTCGCCTTGCACCAGCCGAGCGCGACCTATGGCGTCAACTCGATGGAATTGTGCCCCGACCGGGTCGACGAACACGGCCACAACGCAGGCATGTATCCGCTGGCCAAGCATGCCGAAATCCTTGCCTATTACAGCAAGCTGATGTCGGAGCGGCTGATCCCCAGCGGGCGCGTCATCTATCACCCGCTGACCGCCTATCTTGGCGGAGAGGGAAAGACCCATCGCTGCAAAGGCATTTTGTCGAGCGAGGAAACCACGATCACGATCCGCCGCAAGCTGGTGGACGCCACCTGGTTCCAAACTTCGGTCCCGTCGACCCACAAGCCCGCTTTCGATATTGCGCTGGGTGCGCGCCTCGCCGTTCCGGGGGATTTGCCCGGATTGTGGAACAAGGCCGACAAACTGCCCGACCAATATGTGATCCTCGGCGCCGGGAAGACGGCGATGGACACGGCGGTGTGGCTGCTTGAGGCGGGTGTCGCGCCGGAGCGGATAGGCTGGGTGCGCCCGCGCGACAGCTGGATGTTCAATCGCAAGTTCCTGCAGCCGGCCTATCACCGACTTGAGGGGCTGATCGAGTTCCAACTGGGCCTGGTCGAGGAAGCGGCGCAATCGCAGTCCGGTGACGAATTGTTCGAGCGCTTGGGCGCGCGCAACCTCATGTTACGGATCGACCCTGACGTCACTCCGAAAATGTTCCACTTTGCAGTGATTTCCGAAGGTGAAGTGGAGCTGCTGCGCCGGATCACCAACGTCTATCGCCAAGGGCGAGTCACCGCGATCGAGCCCGGCCGGATGCATTTCGGCGCTGACAGCGTCGAACTGCCGCAAGATACGCTGTTTATCGACTGCACCGCCACTGCCGTACCCTTTGCCGTGCGCGAGGATAGGCGCCCGTTCTTCGACGGAAACCGGATCACGCTGCAATTGGTGCAAACGCCGTTTGTACCCTATAGCGCCGCGCTGGCCGCTTTCCTTGAAGCCAATTTCGCAACCGACGCGGAACGCAACGCGCTGTGCCCGCCGGCGCCGCTGACGGATTCGACCGATACATATCCCTATGCAATGATGGCAAATTTGATGAGCACGGCGATCCTGGCCGGGAATGAAAAGACCAACGCTTTCAACGCCCGCAGCCGACTGCATCCCACGGGGCCGGCGATTGCGCGGTTGATAGCGGAAAAAAGCCCCAGATTGGCGCCGCTTGCGAAGGTCGGCGAAACGATCAAAGCGCAGATGCCCGGCGCTATCGCGTTGGGAATGCGCGCCAGGGCGATTCACGAGGCCACATAAGCCCTATTCACGGGAACCTAAGATATGCGCTATACATTTGCGTGACATGAAACGGCGCGAATTGATCAAGGGTGGCCTGGTAGCTGGCGCGGTGCTGGCGGCACCTGCGCGCGCCTTTGCCATGCCGCAGCAGGGCTCGCTGCGTGACCGCGAGCTGTTTGCCATTGCCAAACGCGAACTCGACCGCGCCGGTAACGCCATCTGGAAACGCGATATTGTCGGGATCGCCGACTTCGGGCTGCATTCTGCCGAGCGGCGCTTTCACTTCGTCAATCTCGAGCGGGAGGAAGTGCAAAGCTTCCACGTCAGCCATGGCATGGGTTCCGACCCGGAGCATGACGGCTTCCTGAAGCGTTATTCCAATGTCGAAGGCTCGAACGCGACCAGCCGCGGCGCCTATGTCACCTGGGAATGGTACCAGGGACGCTATGGCACTTCGGTGCGCCTTGGCGGGCTCGATGACACCAACGAGGCTGCACTGCGCCGCTATATCGTGATGCACCGCGCCGACTATGCCGAACCTTCGCATATCGACCGCTGGGGCAGGCTGGGCCGGTCGAACGGCTGCTTCGCGATGGGCGAAGAGCAGTTCCGCATTGCACTGCTCAACCTGTCTGGCGGCAGGCTGCTGTTCGCCGATAGCCTTGGCCTCGCCAATGAAGGCGAGCGCCTGGCCAGCAACACGATCGAGCTGCTGCAACCGGGCCGGCCACTGGCCAGCCAGCGCTACAATCCCGGCAATTACTGACTTTCCGTCTGCTCAAGCGTCCTGCAGGTCGTCCTCGATCACGATCACCTCTTCATCGCTAGTCCGCCCGCGGTTCTGCACGCGCGGCTTGTCAAGGCTGGCCAACACCGGCGCGTCACGATCGTAGATATCCTTGAAGGTCGCGAGCTCGCCATCGATGTCAGTCGCCATGGTGAAATAGGTAATATAGACCGGCAGCCGCTTCTGGATCGGCACCAGGGTATATTTTCCTGAAGTCGCAATCTCGACTGCTTCCTCCTTGGTCGCTCCCTTGCCCAGGATCGCCATGGTGATCGCCAGTTCAAGCGCGCGCTCGGTGCGGATGCAACCATGGCTCAGCGCCCGCTGCTCGTTCGCAAACAGGTGGCGCGACGGCGTGTCATGCAGGAAGATCGCATGCTCATTGGGCATTTCCAGCTTCATCCGGCCCAGAGAATTGCCCGGCCCGGGCTGCTGGACGACCGTGATCCAGCCGTTGGCGCCCTTGGTCGCCTTGTAGCCATTCGCGCGCGCCCAGCCCGGGTTGCCGAGCACTTTCTGCCCCAACCCTTCGCCCACCACGATTGATTGCGGCACAGTCCAGGTCGGGTTGAACACCACCCCTTCGACCACTTCGGCCAGCTGCGGGGTTGCCGTGCGCCCGGGCTTGCCCACAATCGTGCGATAGGTGCTGATGATCTTGTCATTCACTGTCAGCCGAAGCTGGTATTCGGGCACGTTAGTGATGAGATATTGCGGGCCAAGATCGCGGGCGAGCCAGCGCCAGCGATCCATGTTGGCACGGATCAGCTTGCGCTTGGCTGGGTCCTTGGCCTTGGCCAAAGCCTCTCGCAGCCGTATATAGTCGGGGTGCACCGGATTGAGGCTGGCGAGCGCACCCGCGATATCGCCATTGGCCAGCGCGTCGCGCATCAGCTCGCTCGAACGGTAAAGATCGCGGTCGGGATCGATCACGAACCATTGCTTGCGCGCGTCCATCGGCGTGCGCCCGTCGCGCAGGTCTTCCACCAGCCACACGAAGGTGCGGCTTGCCACTTCGTTGAGCGCAGCGGACGGCCCGCGGCCAATCTCCGCAAGCAAGGCGTCAAGCTGGTAGTCTGTGGGATCGAGCCCCTCGGCATCGATTCCGCGCACGACCATCGCCAGCGCAGAGGCCTGCTGCGGGGTCCATTCCTGCACCAGCGGGACAACTTCGCCATTGAATTCGCCCTGCACTATCGGATCGGACACCATCCGCGGAAAGGCCTCTTCCATGCTTCCCGGCGCTGCATTTTTGCCCTGCTGCTGAGCCTGCGCCAGCAAGTCATCGGGCGAACGCTCCTGCGCCACGGCAGTCCCACCGGCCAAGGCCAGGGCAACGCTCGCAAACAAACCATCACGCAGTCGCAATCTCATTACGAATCTTGTCCTTCTTCCAACCGAAACCGACGTGATTTCGGCGTTTTGCACATCCTATCGCGCGGAAGCCCTTCTATCAATTCCCACAGCTTTCGCTGCGCTGAATTGCTTTAACAGATGACGCCAACATCCGCCCTCCCTATTGCCCGCCTATGAGCGATCGCCAACGGATTCTGCTGCCCATTGCCGCGGCATTGCTTGGGGTTGGCTTCCTCTCGCTGATGGACGCCTTCATGAAAGGGGCAGCACTTGCCGCCGGTGCATACAGCGCATCTGTGCTGAGATCGGCGATGGGCACCGCGATCATCGCCCCGATCTGGCTTGGCGGCGGAGGACGATGGCCCAAGCAAGCCGTGCTCCGGCTGCACATCCTGCGCGGGGTGGTGTCGGGCTTCATGGCTTTGAGCTTCTTCTATGCGCTCACCAAGCTGCCGATTGCCGAGGCGATCGCGATCTCCTTCATTGCCCCGCTGATCGCGCTTTATCTGGCGGCGATCTGGCTGGGCGAGGTCATACGCAAGGAAGCGATCGTCGGTTCCGTGCTCGGCCTTGCCGGAACGATCGTGATCGTCGGCGGGCGGCTGGGCGAAGCGGAATATGACGCCGAAACGCTCAAGGGGCTTGCTGCGATCCTGTTCTCCGCCTTGCTCTATGCCGCCAATTTCGTGGTGATCCGCAAGCAGGCGCTGGTCTCCAGTCCCGCAGAGGCGACCACCTTCCACAGTGGCGTGGCCTGCCTGGTGCAGGCCGTGTTCGCCCCCTGGTTCCTGGTGCTGCCGGAATTCGCGATCCTGCGCGATATCGCCATTGCGGCGGGCCTGACTGTAGCGGGAGCGTTCGTCCTGACCTGGGCCTATGCCCGGGCGGAGGCACAGGTGCTGGTGCCGATGGAATACTCCGGCTTCCTGTGGGCCGCGCTGTTCGGGTGGACCTTCTTCGGCGAACGCGTGACCGTGACGACGATTGCCGGAGCGTGCCTGATTGTCTTGGGCTGCCTGATCGTGGCGCGGCGCGACAAGTCGCCAGCGCCGCCCGAACAAACCGCCATTTAAGCCAATTTCCCCCCTGCCGCCCCCTTGACCAAACGCGCGCGAAAGAGCAGGTGCGCGGCAGATTTTCCGGCCCGCTGGCTCTCCCTGTGCGGCCGATCCAATTCTCGCGATGAAAGGACCCCTGATGACCCAGGTCGGCAAGGACACGCTCGGAACCCGCTCAACCCTCACCGTCGACGGCAAGGATTACGCCTATTACTCCTTCGCCAAGGCGGAAGCGACGATCGGCGATGTTTCGAAGCTGCCGATCTCGATGAAGGTCCTGTTGGAAAACCTGCTCCGCTTCGAAGATGGCGGCTTCACCGTTTCGACCGATGACATCCAGGCGATTGCCGACTGGCAGAAGAACCCCGTCACCGGCAGCGAGATCCAGTATCGCCCGGCCCGCGTGCTGCTGCAGGACTTCACCGGCGTGCCGTGCGTGGTTGACCTTGCCGCCATGCGTGACGCGATCGCCAAGCTCGGCGGCGATACTGCCAAGATCAACCCGCAAGTGCCGGTCAACCTGGTGATCGACCACTCGGTGATGGTTGACGAATTCGGCCACCCCAAGGCGTTCGAAAAGAATGTCGAGCTGGAATATGCCCGCAATGCCGAGCGCTACGACTTCCTGAAGTGGGGTTCGAAGAGCTTCAAGAACTTCACTGCCGTTCCTCCGGGCACCGGCATCTGCCACCAGGTCAACCTCGAGTACCTGGGTAAGGGCGTATGGTCGTCCGAAGACCAGGATGGCGCCACTGTCGCATACCCTGATACCTGCGTCGGTACGGACAGCCACACCACCATGATCAACGGCCTGGGGGTGCTAGGCTGGGGTGTCGGCGGAATCGAAGCCGAAGCCGCCATGCTCGGCCAGCCGGTCTCGATGCTGATCCCCGAAGTGGTTGGCTTCAAGCTGACCGGAGCAATGGCCGAAGGGGTGACCGCAACCGACCTGGTGCTGACCTGCGTGCAGATGCTGCGCGAAGTTGGTGTGGTGGGCAGCTTTGTCGAATTCTACGGCCCGGGCGTGTCGAACCTCAGCCTGGCCGACCGTGCGACCATCGCCAACATGGCACCGGAATATGGGGCGACCTGCGGTTTCTTCGGGATCGACGACAAGACGCTCGATTACATGCGCCTTACCGGCCGTCCGGAAGAGACCATCGCGCTGGTCGAAGCCTATGCGCGCGAACAGGGCATGTGGTTCACGCCGGAAAACGAGCCGGTGTTCACCAAAACGCTCGAGCTCGACATGGCGGCGGTCGTGCCGTCACTTGCCGGTCCCAAGCGCCCGCAGGACAAGGTCATCCTTCCCGAAGTGGACGAGCTGTTCAACACCGATCTGGCCAAGGTCTATGGCAAGGCCGCGCCTGCGCGTGTGCCGGTCGACGGCAAGGACCACGACATCGGCGACGGCGACGTGGTGATCGCTGCGATCACCAGCTGCACCAACACTTCGAACCCCGATGTGCTGATCGCCGCCGGACTCGTCGCCAAGAAGGCCAACGAGCGTGGCCTCAAGCCCAAGCCGTGGGTCAAGACCAGCCTGGCGCCCGGATCGCAGGTGGTGACGGACTATCTCGTCAAGTCAGGCCTGCAGGAACATCTCGATGCTATCGGCTTCGATCTGGTCGGCTATGGCTGCACCACCTGCATCGGCAATTCGGGCCCGCTTGCCCCGCCGATCAGCAAGGCGATCAACGGCAATGACATTGTCGCCGCCTCGGTCCTGTCGGGCAACCGCAACTTCGAAGGTCGCGTGTCGCCAGATGTACGCGCGAACTTCCTCGCCTCGCCGCCGCTGGTGGTGGCCTATGCGCTGAAGGGCACAGTAACCGAAGACATCACCACCACCCCGATCGGTCAGGACAAGGACGGCAATGACGTGATGCTTGCCGACCTGTGGCCTTCGAATAAGGAAGTCTACGAACACCGCGTCGCCAATATCGACCGCACCATGTTCGAAAAACGCTATGCCGATGTCTACAAGGGCGACGAGCATTGGCAGGCGATCAAGGTCGAAGCATCGGACACCTATCAGTGGCGCCCGGGCAGCACCTACGTTGCCAACCCGCCCTATTTCGAGGGGATGGAAATGACTCCCGCGCCGGTGACCGACATCACCGATGCGAAGCCACTGGCGATCCTGGGTGACAGTGTCACGACCGACCACATCAGCCCCGCAGGCTCGATCAAGGAAGACAGTCCGGGCGGCAAGTACCTGATGGAAAACCAGGTTTCGAAGGCTGACTTCAATTCCTATGGCTCGCGCCGCGGCAACCACGAAGTTATGATGCGCGGCACCTTCGCCAATATCCGCATCAAGAACGAAATGGTGCCGGGTGTCGAGGGTGGCTACACCACCTACAACGGCGAGCAGATGGCGATCTATGACGCCGCGATGAAGCACAAGGCCGACGGCACCCCGCTGGTGGTGATCGGCGGCAAGGAATACGGCACCGGCTCCAGCCGCGACTGGGCCGCCAAAGGTACGATCCTGCTGGGGGTGCGCGCGGTCATCGTCGAAAGCTTCGAGCGCATCCACCGTTCCAACCTCGTCGGCATGGGCGTGCTGCCGCTGCAGTTCAAGGACGGCGATACGCGCGAGACGCTGGGCCTGACTGGTGACGACACCTTCAGTATCAAGGGCCTGGCTGACCTGACCCCGCAGCAGGACGTCGAAGTCGAAGTGACCCGCGCCGATGGCACCAGCTTCGCCTTCACCGCGCGTTGCCGCATCGATACCGCGAACGAGATGGAGTATTATCGCAACGGCGGCATCCTGCAGTACGTGCTGCGCAAGCTGGCTGCGGACTGATGCTGCGGTTCGCTATCCTTGGCGTCGCGCTGGCGCTGGCTGGCTGCGGTGCAGCGACGGCGACTGACGAAGCGGCAGAAGCTGCGCCTGCTGCGTCAATCGCCACGCTCAGCGCCAGCGAACTCGCAAGCCTCGTCGACACCGGCCAGATCCGCCTGATCGATGTGCGCACCGACGAAGAAGTGGCCGAAGGCATGATCCCCGGCGCCGAGCATATCGCGCTCGACAATTTCGATCCGGCCAAGCTTGACCTGTCAGACGGGCGCGAAGTGGTGCTCTATTGCCGTTCGGGCCGGCGCAGCGGCATTGCTGCCGAGCGGCTCGCGGCTGAAACCGGCAAGACGGCAAGGCACCTCGAAGGCGGGATCCTGTCGTGGGAAGAAGCCGGGTTTCCGCTCACCGCGCGCTGAGCGCAGGAAAACGGACAAAAAAGGGGCGGCTGCGCATCAAGCGAGCCGCCCTTTGACCAGGTATTCAATCCCGCATGCAAAGCAGGAGACTGGCGCTTCCTGCGGGAAATCAATTGACTGGTTCCTTGGGTCGCTGACGAACCAGCCAAACTCGTAATCGGGTACCGGGGCGGCTGCAGCGCCCCCCAAATTGTGCTGCAGCCGCCTCGACGATTGGACCAGGCCAACCGGTTGCTCATCTTGGACCACATCAGCCCGATTCGCTTCAACGCGGTTAACCATGTTCGGGGTGGCGGGGGGCTACGGAATCGGCCAATTCCTACCAGGCTTGGCAAACCGCGTCCCAAATCGGGACCGGGGTAGGCGCTGGCCTTAACGAAACGGGCCTTTAAGACGGCTATTGCGCCTCATCGAACAGCCCGCCCTGAGGTTTCTTCGGCGGTTGCATCTCGAGATGCGCCCACCCGTCATCATTGAGCACCCGGCCGCGCGCAGTCCGCGCCAGCAGGCCGAGCTGGATCAGATAGGGTTCGATCACATCCTCGACCGTATCGCGCGGCTCCGCGAGGCCCGCAGCCAGCGTTTCGACACCGACCGGGCCGCCCTTGTAAGTGGTCGCGATCATCGCAAGATAGCGCCGGTCCATCGCATCGAGCCCCAGCCGGTCAATCTCGAGCCGCGTCAGCGCATCATCAGCAATCGTGCGGGTGACAGTGCCTTGCCCCGCGACATGGGCGAAATCGCGCACCCGGCGCAGCAGCCGCCCGGCCACGCGCGGCGTGCCGCGCGAACGGCGAGCGATCTCGCGGGCGCCATCCTGGTCGATATCGAGCCCCAGCAGACGCGCGCCGCGCGCCACCACCCGCTCCAGCTCGGCATGGGTGTAGAAATTGAGCCGCAAGGGGATGCCGAAGCGGTCGCGCAGCGGCGTGGTCAGCAGGCCCTGCCGCGTGGTCGCGCCGATCAGCGTGAAGGGCGGCAGGTCGATCCGCACCGAACGCGCCGAGGGCCCCTCGCCGATTATGATGTCGAGCGCGCGGTCCTCCATCGCAGGATAGAGGATTTCCTCGACCACCGGATTGAGCCGGTGGATTTCGTCAATGAACAGCACATCGTGCGGTTCGAGATTGGTCAGCAGCGCAGCAAGGTCTCCCGCCTTGGCGATCACCGGGCCGGATGTGGCGCGAAAGCCTACGCCCAGTTCCTTCGCCACGATCTGCGCCAGCGTGGTCTTGCCCAGCCCCGGCGGGCCGAAGAACAGCGTGTGGTCCATCGCCTCACCGCGGCTGCGCGCGCTTTCGATGAACACGCTCAAATTCTCGCGCGCGGCCTCCTGCCCGACGAATTCGGCGAGCGACTTGGGCCGCAGCGCTGCGTCCGGATCGTCGGGTTGCCGCTCGGGCGAATGAAGGGGGACGGGATCGGCCATCAGAACGGGTTCACCGTATAGCCGTTCTGTTGGAGCAGCGCATGCGCGGTCATGGCAGAAAGCGCCATCTCGACACCGGGCGCAAGCAAGTCATTCGTGATGCCATAGGCGGCGGCCGATTGCCCGCACAGGATCACCCGCACGCCCTTTCCGGTAAGCGCCCCGATCAGCGCGATATTCACGTTTTCGGACCCGTCACGGCGCTTGGCATATTCCTGCTCGCCGAGCAGATCTTCCGAGGCCTTGCCATGCACCACCACGGCGCCATTGATTTTCTCCAACGGCACGCCCGCGCGGGCATGCATGTTGATGAAGCGCGCGGCGCTTTCCAGCGTGCGGTTGAGCTTGCCCGTCTCCGCCCCTGCGGCAACATCGAAGGCAACCTTGAACTCGGCGCCTTCGGGAATCGGCATATCGCTCTCGACCGGGGCGACCGGGCCATATTGTTCGAGCACCGGGCCGGTGGTGAAGGCTGACATGTCCTGCGCGGCGGCAGGTACGGCGAGAGCGATTGCACCCATGGTAGCGGTGAGAAGCTTGAGCATTGCGGATCCTTTCGCGCTCACTTCCGGCCCTGCCCGATCTTTATCGCGATGAGCGCGGCAATGATCACCGGAAGGCTGGCGAGCATCTGGTAGACCGGCAGCACGATGTAGGCGAGGGCAGACTGCGGATCCATGTCTGGTCCGAAGAAGGCACGCCAATAGAGATAGAGCCCGCCCAGCCCGATCACCACGGCGCCGATGGCGGTGATCTGGCCCAGCGGCTGCGCCAGCGCGAGCCCGGTGACTGGCAGGATCATCCAGAAGAACAGCGGCACTGCGAAGAGCAGCGTGCCCATCCCGTCCCAACTGCCGGTGCTGACGAGGAAGCCAAGACATGCGAGCGCATATCCGGCAATGATCGCGCGGCGCAGCGGGGATAGGGCTTTCAGCATTGTTCGATCCTCTCTTCCATCACCCCGCCGCCCTCTTCAGCGCCACGCGGATCAGTTCGCTTTCCGATGCGCCTTCGCCCAGTTCGCCCTGCGCGCGGGCGACGGCCTGCGCGGCGGTGGCTGGCTTGAAGCCGAGGTTCTCCAGCGCGCTGACCGCGTCGGCGCTGGCACTGCCAGCCGGAACCCCTCCGCCCAACGCCACACCAGCCATGCTTCCTCCGGGAAGCGCGCCCGCCTTGTCCTTCAGCTCGTTGACGATCCGCCCCGCGAGCTTCGGCCCCACGCCCTGCGCACGCGCCACCATTGCCGCATCGCCGCCGGCGCAGGCATCGCGCAACTCACCCGTCGATAGTGCGGAGAGGATCGCCAGCCCCACCTTGCTGCCCACGCCCTGCACCTGCGTGAGCAAGCGGAACCAGTCACGCTCGGCACTGTCAGCAAAGCCCAGCAGGCGCATGTCATTCTCGGAAACCTGCAGATCGGTATAGACGGTGCAGGCCTCGCCCTTCTCGCCCAGCGCGCTCAGCGTCTTGGCCGAACAATGGACGAGATAGCCCACGCCTTGCACATCGATCACCGCCCAGTCGGTGCCGGTTTCGTCGAGCAGGCCCTTCAGCTTTGCGATCATGTTCTGTTCCTGCCTTAGAGCGCGCGATTTGGCTAGGGAATATGGACAGCAGCCCACAGTTGCGCCAATGCACTTCGCATGAGCTGGAACACTTTCGGACGCGTGCTGCGCTTTACCACCTGGGGCGAAAGCCATGGCCCGGCGCTGGGTGCGGTGGTCGATGGCTGCCCGCCGCTCATTGCGCTGAGCGAAAGCGATATCCAGCCATTCCTCGATGCGCGCAAGCCGGGGCAGAACCGCTTTACGACACAACGGCAGGAAGCAGACCTGGTTCGTATCCTGTCAGGCACGTTCGAAGGCCAGACCACCGGCACGCCGATCAGCCTGATGATCGAGAACACCGATCAGCGCAGTAAGGATTATTCGGAGATCGCCAAGGCCTATCGCCCCGGCCATGCCGATTACGCCTATGACGCGAAATACGGCATCCGTGACTATCGCGGCGGCGGGCGCAGCAGTGCACGCGAAACCGCGGCGCGGGTGGCGGCAGGCGCGATTGCAAGGCTGATCATCCCGGAAGTGACCATCACCGCCTATGTCTGCGAGCTGGGCGGCGACAAGATCGACCGCGACAACATCGACTTTGCCGAAATCGGTAAGAACCCGTTCTTCTGCCCCGATGCGGCAGCTGCCAAGCGCTGGGAAGAGAAAGTCGATGCCGCGCGCAAGGCGGGCTCGTCACTGGGCGCGATCGTCGAATGCGTGGCCGAAGGCGTTCCCGCCGGATGGGGGGCGCCGATTTACGCCAAGCTCGACAGCGATCTTGCTGCCGCGATGATGAGCATCAATGCGGTCAAGGGCGTGGAGATCGGGGACGGGTTCGAAGCCGCGCGCCTCACCGGCGAAGAGAACGCTGATCCGATGCGGCCCGGCAACGAAGGCAATCCGCGCTTCACCGCCAACCATGCGGGCGGCACCGCAGGCGGCATCTCGACCGGGCAGCCGGTGGTGTGCCGGGTCGCGTTCAAGCCGACCAGTTCGATCCTGACCCCGGTCGAGACAATCACGTCTGACGGCGAAGCGACCGAAATCCGCACAAAGGGTCGCCACGATCCATGCGTGGGCATTCGCGGCACGCCCGTGGTCGAAGCGATGATGGCGCTGGTGCTGGCCGATCACAAGCTGCTGCACCGGGCGCAGAACGCGCACAATTAGCGAGCGATAACGCGGCGAGGAACCGCTTGTAACCCACCGCGATTTAGGCTCTAAAGAGGTCACCACGCCCCACATTTGACGGCGCGTGCACGGGTCGGAAGCCAACTCAAGGGTCGCCAAACCTTGAAGGGGGACTTACCTATGATCCGTACAGTTTTGGGTGGCATGGCCGCCATTTCTCTTGCCTTGACCGCCGCACCGGCAATCGCTCAGGACGAGTCCGAGCAGCCGCGCACAACCTACAGCGTCGAATTCCTGCGCTTCGCGCCGGACAAGGCCGACACCTGGACCGAGATGAACGACAAGTACTGGGCGCCAGCCGCCAAGGCCGCGGGCCTGCCCCCGGCACAGGTACATTGGATGATGGACGGATCGTGGGACCTGATGATCGTGCGCGAAATCCCCCGCGGGCTCGCTGCATTCGACACGCATGCCTCGCCCGAACGGGACCGCTTCAGGCAGGAATTCCTGAAGCTGGTTGGCGGCGAGGAAGCAGCCAAGGCCCTGCGGGAAAAGAATGGCGAGTTGATTTCGGCATCGCAGCGCTTCTTTACGCATACGCACCCGTGACGAGGGAGCCTTAGCGCGACAATCGACCACGCAAGCAAAGGGCGCCGCTTTCCCCGGAAGGCGGCGCCCTTCTGATCCCGGCCTCACCGCCAAGATACTGGACTGACAGGCAAATATTCTTTGACATCGCGGCAATGAAACAAGAAACTGCATCCCGGCTTCCCGATCTGCAAAAGGCGCGCAGCCCAAAAGAATGGTCGCTTCATTCGTTACTGCACCGGTTCGCCGGCACAGACCCATGAGGCATTGGAATGGATACTGCGCAGGAATTCGTAGATTATTATGAGCGGCTGCAGGTCGATCCGACTTGCGACGCCAAGATCCTTGAGAAGGCCTATCGGCACTTTGCCCAGATGTACCATCCCGATCACCCGGAAACCGCCAATGTCGAGCGGTTCCAGGAAACCATTGAAGCTTATGCTGTCTTGAGGGATGCGACCAAGCGCGCCGAATATGACAAGCAATATGCCCTGCATATGGGTGTGTCGTTCCGGCCTTATCCTGCCAACGAAGAGATCTGGATCGACGAGAAATCCGCGATCGACGATGCCGAAGCGCATGAGAAGATCCTGTTCCATCTCTACAAGCGCAGGCGGCAAAGGTCGGATGATCCGGGCGTTGGCCCCTATAGCCTGCAGGAAATGCTCGGCTGTTCGGACGAAAACTTCCAGTTCCACATCTGGTACCTGAGAGAAAAGGGTTTCGTCGAAATGACCGAGCGCGGGACCTATGCGATCACGATCGAAGGTGTCGACCATGTGATATCGATGAGCCGCACGATCCAGGCCGAGAAGCTACTGATACCTAAGGCCGCCGCTGAGAGCGAATAGGGAACCGAGCTCACTTCGGTGAGCGGAAATCCAGATTAGTTCCCGTATCTCTGATTGAAAATTTCGATCTTCGCAATCGCACAAATTCGCTTTTGTGCGGCGCAGCAATAACTATGTGCAGGTGCGAAATTCACCCCCAATCATGAACACAGGGAATTTGCATCATGGGTATCATCGGAACCACCATCCAGCCGTTCAAGGCAACCGCATTCCAGGCCGGCAAGGACTTCTTCGACGTCACCGACGAAGACCTCAAGGGCAAATGGAGCGTCTTCTTCTTCTATCCGGCCGACTTCACCTTCGTCTGCCCGACCGAGCTCGAAGACATGGGCGAGAAGTATGACATGCTGCAGGGCATGGGCGTTGAAGTTTACGCCGTGTCGACCGACACGCACTTCAGCCACAAGGCCTGGCACGACACCTCGGACAAGATCGGCAAGCTGAAGTTCCCGTTCCTTGGCGACCAGAACCACGTGCTGTCGAACAATTTCGGCGTGCTGCGCGAAGGCGTGGGCCTGGCCGACCGTGCGACCTTCGTGGTCGACCCTGACGGTGTGATCCAGATCATGGAAATCACCTGCGAAGGCGTGGGCCGCAATGCCAACGAACTGACCCGCAAGATCAAGGCCGCCCAGTATGTGCGCGCCAACCCCGGCCAGGTCTGCCCGGCAGCATGGGAAGAAGGCGCCGAGACCCTCGCGCCTTCGCTCGACCTCGTCGGCAAGATCTAAGCCATCTGAAATAGGCTAAGCCCGGCCCTTCCTCCGTCCGGGTTTGACCAGAAGGCCCGGGGCGCGATCCTCCCCCTCCCAACCCAGCGCCCCGGGCCTTCCACCTTTCCCGTCCATTCCAGCCGCAAGGGTAACCCCATGCTCGACCAAGCCATGAAGGACCAGCTTAAGCAGTATCTCGCCAATTTGCGCGAGCCGATCGAGCTCGTCGCCAGCCTGGGTGACGATGCCAAGTCCGCGCAGACACGCGAGCTGCTGGAAGAGATTTCCGCGCTGCATGACCTCGTCTCGGCCAGCTTTGACGGTGACAATGCCCGCAAGCCCAGCTTCGAAATTCGCCGCGCCAGCGACACATCGCGCGCCGTGCGCTTCGCCGGGCTGCCGATGGGCCACGAATTCACCTCGCTGGTGCTGGCGCTGCTGTGGGCTGGCGGCCACCCGCCCAAGGTCGATGCCGATCTGATCGAACAGGTCCGCGCGCTGGACAGCGACTACGAATTCGAAATGTTCTTCTCGCTCAGCTGCCACAATTGCCCCGATGTGGTGCAGGCGCTGACGCTGATGGCGCTGGAGAATCCGCGCATTTCTGCCACGCTGATCGAAGGCGGCACGTTCCAGGCTGAAGTCGAGGCGCGCGATATCCTGGCAGTGCCAGCGACCTTCCTCAACGGCGCCCCCTTCTACAACGGCAAGATGGAACTGGCCGAGATTCTGGCGAAGCTCGACGATGGCGCCGGTGATCGCGCTGCCGCGCAATTTGCCGCGAAGGCGCCGTTCGAAGTGCTGGTGCTGGGCAGCGGCCCGGCAGGTGTCGGCAGCGCGATCTACACCGCGCGCAAGGGCTTCCGGACCGGACTTGCCGGGGAGCGCTTCGGCGGCCAACTGCAGGACACTCTCGGCATCGAGAACCTTCCCGGCACCCCCTATACCGAAGGGCCCAAGCTGGCGGGCGAGATGCAGCGCCATGTCGGCGAATACGATATCGATGTAATCAACCTTGCCACCGCAGCCCGGCTCATTGCCGCCGACCATGCAGGCGGGATGCACACGGTCGAATTCGCCAATGGCGGTTCGCTGAAGACCCGCGCGCTGGTCCTGGCGACCGGCGCCCGCTGGCGCGAACTGGGCGTTCCGGGAGAGGCGGAGTATCGCAACAAGGGCGTAGCCTATTGCCCCCACTGCGACGGTCCACTGTTCAAGGGCAAGCGCGTGGCCGTGATCGGCGGCGGCAATTCCGGTGTCGAGGCGGCGATCGACCTCGCCAATATCGTCGGCCATGTCACGCTGATCGAATTCGACAGCAAGCTGCGCGCCGATGAAGTGCTGCAAGCCAAGCTGCAGAGCCTCGCCAATGTCACCATCATCAAATCCGCCCAGACGACCGAGATCACCGGCGCCAATGGCCGGGTGAACGGGCTGGTTTACATCGACCGCACCAGCGGCGAGGAACGCCAGATCGAGCTGGAAGGCGTATTCGTCCAGATCGGCCTGGTGCCCAATACCGAGTGGCTGAAGGACAGTGGGCTCGAACTCAGCCGCTATGGCGAAATCGTGATCGATTCCCACGGCGCGACCAATCTGCCGGGCGTCTTCGCGGCGGGCGATTGCACCACTGTTCCTTACAAGCAGATCGTGGTGGCAATGGGTGAAGGATCGAAAGCGGGCCTCTCCGCCTTCGATTACCTGATCCGCAATGTCGCCGACGAGGATGTGGCGCAAGCCGCCTGACGAACTTAACACGTCGCAATGGGCGCGTTGGCTAGATTGCCGGCGCACCCTTTCTGCATCCGCAATTTGCGTTGCCGCAAAATCGCATAATCCGATCAATCAGCGCATTTTAATCGATTGGACAGTTTAAGGCTCGAAGCGCATCCTCTTGTCATAAAGCTCGGATAGCTTCCGAGTCCCATAACGAGAGGAGAAGTCTGACATGGACGCAAAGACCGGCGAAATGAGCGGCGGATGCCCCTTCCATGGCGATGCTGGAGTGCGCTCGCTGCTGGGCCGTACCAACCGCGACTGGTGGCCCGACCAGCTGCAATTGGAAATCCTGACCCAGGGCGGCAAGAGCGCCGACCCGATGGGCGAAGACTTCGACTATTGCGAGGCCTTCAACGCGCTCGATTACAACGCGCTGAAGGCTGACCTGACCGCGCTGATGACCGACAGCCAGGACTGGTGGCCGGCCGACTATGGTCATTACGGCCCCTTCTTCATCCGCATGGCATGGCACGCCGCGGGCACCTATCGCACCGGCGACGGGCGCGGCGGCGCGGGCAGCGGGCAGCAGCGCTTCGCCCCGCTCAACAGCTGGCCGGACAACGGCAACCTTGACAAGGCCCGCCGCCTGCTGTGGCCGATCAAGCAGAAGTACGGCAAGCACATCAGCTGGGCCGACCTGTTCATCCTCACCGGCAATGTCGCCATTGAAAGCATGGGCGGCCCGATGTTCGGCTTTGGCGGCGGGCGAGCCGACGTTTTCGAGCCCGAAACCGTCTATTGGGGCACCGAGGAACAGTGGGTCAATGAAGGCGTGCCGACCCGGATCAACCCCGATGAAGGCAAAGCGCTGGATAACCCGCTCGCAGCGATCCAGATGGGCCTCATCTACGTCAATCCCGAAGGGCCGCAGGGCAATCCGCACGACCCGGAAGGCATGGCGCGCGACATGCGTGAAACCTTCGCCCGAATGGCCATGAACGACGAGGAAACCGTCGCGCTTACCGCCGGCGGCCACGCGTTCGGCAAGGCGCATGGCGCACATCCGGCGGACACCTTCGGCGGTGCGCCGGAAAGCGAAGTGCTGGAACTGCAGGGCTTCGGCTGGCTCAATGACGAGGCAGAGATCGCCGCAGGGAACATCACCACCTCGGGCATTGAAGGCGCCTGGACGCCCAACCCCACCGAGTGGGGCAATGACTATTTCCGCCTGCTGTTCAAGTACGAGTACGAACTGGTCCAGAGCCCGGCTGGTGCGAACCAGTGGCAGCCGATCAATCCCGATCCGGAAGACATGGCGCCGGACGCGCGGGACCCGAACAAAAAGGTCCCGACCATGATGACCACCGCGGACATGGCACTGAAACGAGACCCGGAATATCGCAAGATTTCCGAGCGCTTCCTCAATGACCAGGCCGCGCTCGACGATGCCTTCGCTCGCGCCTGGTTCAAGCTGTGCCATCGCGATATGGGGCCCAAGGTGCGCTATCTCGGCCCGGAAGTGCCCGCCGAAGACCTGATCTGGCAGGACCCGGTCCCCGCCGGAACCAAGCCTTCCGAAAGCGATGTGGCGGCATTCAAGTCGGCTGTTCTCGGCAGCGGGCTGAGCGTCAGCGAACTGGTCAAGGCGGCCTGGGCTTCGGCCTCGACCTATCGCAATTCAGACCATCGCGGCGGCGCCAACGGCGCACGCGTCCGCCTGGCCCCGCAAAATGGCTGGGCCGCCAACGATCCCGATGAACTGGCGAAGGTGCTGGCCAAGCTCGACGAGCTCCGCGGCAGCATCTCCATGGCCGATGCGATCGTGCTGGCCGGGGCCGCGGCGGTCGAGAAGGCCGCCAAGGATGGCGGGCACAGCGTCTCCGTGAATGTCACCACCGGACGCGGCGACGCTACGCAGGAGCAGACCGATGCCGACAGTTTCGAGCCGCTCGAGCCGTTCGCCGATGGCTTCCGCAACTACCTCAAGACCAAGGCTTCGGTGAAGACCGAGGACATGCTGATCGACAAGGCGCATTTGCTAGGCCTTTCAATCCCCGAAATGACCGCGCTGGTCGGCGGGATGCGTGCACTTGGCGCGGTTAGCGGCAACACCGGTCACGGCGTGCTGACCGACCGTGCGGGGACTCTGTCGAACGACTTCTTCGTCAACCTGCTCGACATGTCTACCAAATGGTCTGCCGCCGATGACAGCGAAGAGGCCTATGTCGGCAAGTGCCGCAAGACCGGTGCCGAGAAGTGGCGTGCCACCCGTGCCGACCTGATCTTCGGCTCTAACTCGCAGCTGCGCGCAGTGGCCGAAACCTACGCTGAAGCTGGCGGTGAGGAACGACTGGTGCGTGACTTCGTTAAAGCCTGGACGAAGGTGATGGACGCGGACCGGTTCGATATCCGTTACGCGAAATACCACTCGTAAGTTTGGCAATATCTTGCCCGGGAAGGCCGCAAGTCTTCCAAGGGTCGCAGGGAGCCCCGGTGTACCAGTACAGGTCACCGGGGTTTCTTTTTTCGGTAGTCGCGATAGACGCACTTTGGCCGGGTCCCCCGGCACCGGGTACATGGGGATCAGATGACGGCCAGAATTCTCGCATTGGCAGCCGCCGTTTTCGCAATGCTGACAAGTTTCACCGCTGTCCCTGTTGCTGCTCAAAACGACGGCACAGCCTTTGATGTCCGCAGCTTTACCTGCCCGCTGGGCGGCGCAAATTTCAGTCAAGACGTCGGCTATTACGCCTTGCCCGTGCTGACCATGCCCGATGGCAGCTGGCTGGGCGACACAGAGATCGGGGTGCAGATTCCTGATCTGCCCGGACAACGGGCTGGTGATCTTGCCCAACCTTGTCCCCGGGGATGACGAAGGTGCGCAAGAAGGCCAGCGGCTCGGCTATCTCGACTATACCGGGGCCGAGCTTGCCAGGCTTCCGGCACTCATTGCCGATCCGGGAATACCGCGCGCTCAAGCGCGAGGGGGCTTATGTGCAGGCTTGGTGGATTGCCGACCAGCTTGGCCATTCGCCGATGAGCCGGTTTGCCCTGTTGCAACGTTCGATTTGGGCGACTCGCGACCCGGCGCTGCGTCAGCGACTGATCGCACGCTTTGCCGAGCACGGCCCGGCGCTTGTCGCGCAATTTCCGCAGGAGGATATGCGCAAGCGCTATTCGCAATTGCTGGTCGTCAACGCCCTGCGGGAGCTCGGCCGGTTCCACGAAGCGCTTGCCGCACTCGACGCGATCGATTTTGCCGCCGCGGTCAACAATCCCGGCGAGTCCAACTATGGCTATGCCGACCAACTTCGCCTTGCCATTGGCCAGCGTGACGATGGCCGCTTCGCCGTCGAAACCCTGCCAAGGCAATGGATCAGCCTCATATGCAATAACGCATGGAACTTCGATCATGGCCCGACCAGCCCTGCAAACAAGGCCTCGTGCAAGATCAGGCGCGATCGCGAGGAGCAGGAGGAGCGAGACCGGTTGCTCGACGAAATTGCAGCCAGTGAATTGGCCAAGGATGGCCCTGCACTTGCGGCAAAATGCGATGCGAACGATAAAGAGAACCGCGATAGGGTGAAGCGGCATGCATGCCGCAACTATACCTTAGCCATAGAAAAGGCGCTGGGCGAGCAGCTTCCGGACGACCCTGAGGCCCACGCATTGTTCTGCAGCGAAGAGGCAATGCGCGGCGATGCTGAAGAGGACTATTGGCTGCGTTCCGCATGTCGCTATGCACGAGGAACTCTCCAGGACCGGGAGGAGGAGCGCTTGCTGGCCGATCCTGCAAGGCTGGCCGTGGTCTGCCCGCAGAAGGAAGAAGTAACCAAGAACGATGCGCGCCTTGATGTAATTCTGAGTCGTGTATGCGCGACCTATGAGCTGGATCAAGTACGCGCCGCTCTTGCCCCCCTCGCCAGCGATGTGGCAGCGTTTGACCGTGCTTGCGCGAAGTTCCGTAAAACCAACAGCGCCGGCGACGAAGTGTATAGACTGTCGGAGGCAGGGGCACAGTGCCGCTGGGCATGGCGCATGCGCAAGAACGAGAGAGCCCGTGCCGCCGCCGAGGCAAAGGGCCTCAAATGCCTTGATTATGATGTCTTTAGCCACGATCGCCCCAACTGCGTCAGCCCTGAAGAACACGCACGCGAAATGGTGCGACGCATCTACCGAGGGGATGAGCGCTTCCACCATTCCTATTTCAATGAAGGCTCAAGCCTGATGGAGGTGGCCCATGTTCGCGCCGCCGCCATCATTGCAGAGGCCAAGCGGATCGGGCGCAGGCCTGATAAGCTTTAGCGCAAGCGCAGCTCTGGCGGCTTGGCGCGCGAATTTCCGGCGGCTAAACACGCCTCATGGACCAGCCCATGCCCCCGATCGCCCGTGCCTGTGCCGGTGCCATCGCATTGCTCGCCCTATGCGCGATTGCACTACAGACAACTATCAATCTCGAACAGGACGGTTCGCCGCTGATCTCGTTCGCGCTGCTGTTGCGCTATTTCACCATCTGGAGCAATTTCGCCGCCGGGCTGATCCTGCTGTGGGTCGCGGCGGGCAAGCCGACAAGCGAGCGGGTGCTGTTCGCGCTGGCAACCGCGCTGTCGATCGTGGCGCTCGTCTATCACGCGCTGCTCGCCGCCGATCATCACCCGGTCGGGCTCGACTGGTGGACCAACCTTGGCTTTCACACGATCATCCCCGCATCGGCGATCGGCTGGTGGGTCGCATTTTCGGACCGGGCGCATTTGACCTGGCGCTCGCTCCCGCTCGTCACCCCGGCCCCTGTCGCCTACACGATCTTTGCCCTGATCTACGGCGCGATCAGCGGCTTCTATCCCTATTTCTTCCTCGACCTGCCAACACTGGGTTGGCTGCAACTGGTGTTCAACATCACCGGGCTGGCGCTGTTCTTCGTGGCGATGGGGGCGTTGCTTTTGGGGCTGCGACGCGCGTTACCTAGTGCGCGCGCTTGAGCACCAGGTAAATCGCGCCTTCCCCGCCGTGGCGGGTATGCGCCTTGCGCACCGCCGAAATCGCCGCCGAATGGCGGCTGGCGGCGAGCCAATCGAGCAGCTTGGCCCGGATCGCCCCGCGCCGTTCCGCCCGGTCGGCCGGATCGACCGGTCTGGCGCGCCCGGCGATCAGCAGGACAACCCGCGCCTCCATGGCCCTCGCCTGGTCGAGCCCCGCCATCAGCCGTTCATAGGCTGTATCGAGCGTATGACCATGCAGGTCGAGCGTGTAATCCGGCTGCACTGCGCCAGCCTTGAATTTGCGCTCCCAATGCGAATCGAGGCCGGGATGGGGCGGCGGTGCTGGCTGGGCGGCGAGCGGCGGCTTGTGCGCCGGCATCACAGGTTTGGGGGCTGGGCGCACCAGCGCAACTTCGGATGGCGCGTCATTGGCCACCGGCTTGGCAGGCTTGGAAACCTTGCGCCCAGGCAACGGCGTGACGCTAGCGGCCAGCTTCGCCCAGGCGGCCTGCTCCTCGGCGGAAAGGCCGCGCGGAACGCCCATCATTCCCCTGCGAGCCGGGCAGCCACTGGCTTGGGCAGGAATACCAGCGCGCTGCCGCGCGAGCTCATCGCGCCCGCAATCTCGCGCGCATCCTCGCCCGCGCCCCAGAAGGTATCGAACCGGTTCGCACCCTTGATTGCACCGCCCGTATCCTGCGCGATCCACAGCCCGTCCGCTTCGTCACGCTCCATGTCGAGCCACACCGGCGCGCCCAGCGGCACGAAGTTCGGATCGGCTGCGACCGAGCTTTCGCGCCGCACCGGCACGCCCAGGGCACCAAGCGGGCCGTCGCCCTTGAGCTCGCGGAAGAACACCCAGCTGGGGTTCAGCTGCATGACCTTGCGGCCTTCATCCGGATTGTCGCGCAACCAAGCGACGATCCCCTGCATCGAGGTGGGATATTGTCCCGGCGCGTTGCCCAGATGCCCGCGTTCGCGCAGCACGCGCCCGATTGCAACATATTCGTGGCCGTTCTGGCCGGCATAACCGATCCGGATCACTTCGCCATCCGGAGCTTTCAGCCGCCCGGATCCCTGGATCTGGAGGAAGAAGAACTCGATTGCGTCCGCCGCCCAGGCGATCTCCAGCCCGCGCCCTTCCAGCGCGCCTTCGTCGATCTCTGCCCGGGTATAATAGGGGACATGGACGCCCGCCTCTTTGGTCCGCCCCAAGGGTGCGCGGCCGGTCCGCTCGCCCTCGGGTATGTCCGCAGGCCACGCCCGGACAAGGTCACCGGGCATGCCATAAACGGGCACTTCGCAGCCAGGCTGGCGCGTACGGCATCCGGCAATTTCCGGTTCGAAATAGCCGGTGGCAAAGGCGGCTCCGTCGCTCACCCGCACCGGCGTGAAATGGGTGGCGAAGAATGCGATCGCGCTGCCCCCGTTCCAAGCGCTCGCTGCATCGCAGGCGCCCTGCCAGTCCTCGCTGCGGGTCAAGCCGCTGGCATCCTCGCGTGCGAGCAGCTTGGGGCAGGATTCGACGAAGCTGGCCAGTGCGGCGCTGGCATCAGTCTCGTTGAGGCCGAGCGAGGCGAGCGATGGCCCCGCCGTGATGCCCGCAGCCAAAGCGGTGGTCGCAGCTGGTAATGGGGTAACCGGCGGAGTGACTCGGGCACAGGCAGGCAGCGCAAGCACCAGAAGCAATGCCGACGCGGATCGCCATCTGCGCCGGTTCATCCCGTCTCTCCTGCCGCTAAATCGAGCCGGGGGCTCAGCCTTCGTCGGTTTCGTCGAGCTTCCATTCGGGCGAGGCCGAAGTGACATCGCGCGAGAAAGTCCAGATGTCGCGGCTTTCCACCGCATCATCGAGCGAACCGGCGATGACATGGCCATCCTTGTCGCGCGTGACCGCAGCAATGTCCGACACGAACAGCACTGCCACGCGGGCGGTGCGGCCATCCAAAGTCGCCGAATGGATCCGGAAATCTTCGATCCGGATCAGCTTGTTGTCGAGCGTCTGACCGGCCGCCTCGCGCGCGTCGATCGCGCCGCTGAAGCTGGCGTAGACATCGTCATCGCACAGTTCCTTCAAGGTTTCGCGATCACCGCTCCAGAAAGCCTCCAGCACCATCCGGTAAGCGCCCTTCGCGCCTTCGAGAAACGCAGTGATATCGAACCGGGGGTCAGCCGAGGCAATCTCGCGCACACCGCGCTCTACAGCCGGCATCATGCCATCGAGGTCGCTGGTTGGGGCGCGGCGGCAGCACGGAGGTTGCCGGCTTGGGAGCGGATTGCGGCGCGCGATCTTCATCGCCCGCGTCAAAGCGGTGCGGAATCACCTCTTCCTCATGCTCGGCACGCTGGCCCAGCACAGAATAGAGCCTGAGGCCCAGGAAGGCCGCAATCATGGCGAGAATGACAATTTCAACAATCACGTGGTCTATCCAGCCTGGCGACAGGGCAGGTACCCTGCCTTCATATTCCCCCAAGGAGCCAAGATAGGGCTTTGAGGTGCATTCCACAACGTCGGATACGGGCGAGCGGTTCCTTTTTTCTTGGAGCATGGTTTCGCAGCATCGGTTGCGGGCCAAGCGCCGGAGTGCTAGGCGGCGCGCAAAGCCGTCCATAGGGCTGTCTCGACAACCAGATCCACCAATTCCCAAGACGCGAAAGTACCAAGAAAAATGGCCGACGAAGGCGATATCCTAACCGATCTCGATGCGACCCCAGCGACTGGCAATGGCGCCGACAACCTGCCTTCGGCGGGGATCATCACGCAATATGTGAAAGACCTTTCGGTCGAGAACCCCAACGCGCCCGCGGTTTACCAGTGGAAGGAACAGCCGCAGATCGACCTGCAGTTCAATATCGGTGCCAACAAGATCAGCGACGAGGTGACCGAGGTCGAGTTGAAGGTGAACGTCACCGCCAAGACCTCACAGGGCAATGCCTATCTGATCGAGCTGGTCTATTGTGGCCTGATCGGCCTGCGCAACGTGCCCGAAGACCAGGCGCATGCCTTTCTTTTTGCCGAAGCGCCGCGCCTGCTGTTTCCCTTCGCCCGTTCGGTAGTCGCCACCGCCGTTCAGGAAGCAGGATTCCAGCCGCTGTTGATCGATCCGATCGACTTCAACGGCCTTTACATCCAGCAGCTTCAGGCGAAGCGCGAGCAGGAAGCTGCTGCGACGCCGGTCGGGCAAGCCTGATCGCGGTCGGTTGAAGCAGGGGCTCTGACATGAGCCTGCTCAAGAACGTCGGAACGATCGGCGGGCTGACGGCGGTCAGCCGCATTTTCGGCTTTGCGCGCGATATCATGCTGGCCCGCGTGCTGGGCGCGGGCGGTGTGGCTGACGCATGGCAGCTGGCGTTCCAGCTTCCGAACCTGTTCCGCCGCCTGTTCGCTGAAGGCGCCTTTGCCAGCGCCTTCGTGCCGCTGTTCAATCGCCATATGACCGATGGCGAGAGCGAGGCGCGGCGCTTCGCCAGCGAAGTGCTCGCGATCCTGCTGCCGATCTTGGTATTGTTCGGCGGGGTGATGATGCTGGCGATGCCGTGGATCTTGTGGCTGTTCGCCAATGCCGAAATCCGCGCTGACGAGGAAATCTTCGGCCTAGCAACGACCATGGGCCGGATTGCCTTCCCCTATTTGCTGTTCATGAGCCTGGCCACGCTGACCGCTGCGGTGCTTAATTCGCTGTCCCGCTTTGCGGCCGCGGCAGCGGCACCAATCCTGCTCAACATCTGCCTGCTCGTGGCGCTGTTCTGGGGCGCGCTGCAACCTGAAGGCGAAGCTACCCGGCAACAGGTCGGTTTCTACCTGGCGATCGCGGTTTCGGTCAGCGGGTTGCTGCAATTGTTGTGGCTGCGTCACTGGATGCGCAAAGCCGGTTTTTCGATACCGTTAGGGCGCCCCCGACTTACCGCACGGGTCAAGGAAATGGGCGTGCTGATCGTGCCTGCGGTGTTCGGCGCGGGCGTCTACCAGATCAGCCGCTTCATCGATCTGGCCTTTTTCCGCATCCTGCCCGATGGCAGCCTGACCTATATGGCCATGGCCGATCGCTGGAACCAGCTGCCGCTGGGGATCATCGGCATCGCACTGGGCACGGCGATCCTGCCCGCGCTGAGCCGCTTCATCGCGCGCGAAGAGGGTGACGAAGCGCAGCGCCTGCAATCCAACGCGATCGAGCTGGCCATGCTGCTGACCGTGCCCGCCGCCGTGGCACTGTTCGTCACCGGCAGTGCCTTTGTGCGCGTGTTCATGCAGGGCGGCGAGTTCACTGCAGACGACGCAGCGACCACCGGCATGCTGGTATCCGGCCTTGTCATTGGCCTGCCCGCCTATGTGCTGGTGAAAGTGCTGACCCCCAATTTCTTCGCACGCAAGGACACCCGCACCCCGGTGATTACCGCCGCGATCAGCCTGGCGGTCACCGTTGCACTCAACCTGTTTTTCATCTTCGAGCTGGGGCTCGGCGTGCTGTCGCTAGCGATTGCCGGGGCGATCGGCGCCTGGGCCAATACCACGCTGCTCTATGCGATCCTGGTGAAGCGCGGGTTCTTCCGCCTGACCGGGCGCGTGGTGGGCCGGCTTGCACGCATCACGCTGGCCGCCGTGCCGATGGGCATCGCGCTATGGTTCGCGATGCAATATGGCGATCCCTATTTCAGCGGTTCAACCGCCGAGCGCCTGCTGTCGATCCTGGCGCTAGTCCTGATCGGTGCCGCCAGCTATGCGATTTTCGCGGTGTTGCTGGGGGTGCTCGACAAGGAGACGGTCCAGCGCTTAAGGCGCCGCCAGGCCTAAGCAGACAGAGATTCTTTTCATGCGCGTCGTTTCCGGAATCCAGCCCACCGGCAAGCCCCACCTGGGTAATTACCTGGGCGCGATCCGCAATTACGTGAAGCTGCAGGACGATGCCCATGCGGCGGGTGGCGATTGCCTGATCTTCATCGCTGACCTGCATGCGCTGTCCATGCCGCATGACCCAAGGGAACTGCACAGCTCGACGCTGGAACTGGTCGCGACGCTGGTCGCTTGCGGGCTCGACACCGACAAGGCGATCCTGTTCAACCAGGCGCAGGTACCCACGCATGCCGAAATGCAGTGGCTGCTCAACGGCACCGCGCGGATGGGCTGGCTCAACCGCATGACGCAGTGGAAGGACAAGGCCGGCAAGAACCGCGAGGGGCAATCGGTCGCGCTGTTCACCTATCCCGTGCTGCAGGCTGCCGACGTGCTGCTGTACCAGGCGACGCATGTGCCGGTGGGGGAAGACCAGAAGCAGCATCTCGAGCTGGCGCGCGACATCGCGCAGAAGTTCAACAACGATTTCGCTTCGCCAGACGCGCCGGTTTTCACCCTGCCCGAACCCTACATCCCGCCCGAAGCCGCGCGGATCATGAGCCTGCGCGACGGCAGCTCGAAAATGTCGAAGTCTGATCCCAGCGACATGAGCCGCATCAATCTGTCCGACGATGCCGATTCGATCATGCAGAAGGTGCGCAAGGCCAAGACAGATCCGGAACCCTTGCCGAGCGAGGCTGAGGGCCTTGAAGGCCGCCCCGAAGCGCTCAATCTGGTCGGCATCTATGGCGCGCTCGCGGGCAAGAGCACCGAGGCAGTGCTGGCGGAATTCGGCGGGCAGGGCTTTGGCGCGTTCAAGCCTGCGCTGGGCGAGCTGCTGGTGGAAACGCTGGCTCCCATCAGCGCGCGCTTCCGCGAGCTCAAGGATGACCGCGAATCGCTCGACGCTATCCTGGCGCGCGGTGCGGCGAGGGCACGCGAACTGGGCACGCCAACACTTGATGCGGCCTACACGGCACTTGGGCTGGTGCGCACCCGCGGTTGAGCGGGCAACGCGCCCCGCACGCGCATTCAATTCCCGTTCACGCCTTTTCGTTTACATTGAACAGGATCAATGACAGCCTGCGCCGATCCAGCGCAGTGCTGGCTGCACCTAACGGTGGAGCAGAAAGTGAAGGTGGCATCATGACCAAGACCAGTCATTTCAGCGCTCGCGCGCTCAAGACGGCAGCCGTACCGCTGCTGCTGGCGAGCCTTGCGGCATGCGCTTCACCCGGCTTCAAGGCCGATGTCTCGCGTTTCCAGGCGCAATTGCCGGCCCCGGCAGGCGAAACCTTCGCCGTAGTGGCGGACGATCCGGCGCTGGCAGGCGGGCTCGAGTTCGCGCTCTATGCCGATCTTGTCGAAGCCCAGATGGAACGGCTTGGCTACAAGCAGGCGGAACCGGATCAGGCCAGCTTGCTGGTGCGGTTCGATTACGGCGTCGACAACGGCCGCGAGCGGGTTCGCACCACCAATACCGGCTTCAGGGACCCGTTCTGGGACCCGTGGTACGGCGGCTATTACCGCAGCCGTTTCTGGCGCCCGCGCAGCGCCTGGGGCTACGGCTTCTACGATCCTTGGTTCGGCGGGTCCGAAGTGCAGAGCTACACGGTCTATACCAGCGGGATCGACCTGAAAATCGACCGAGCAGCCAATGGCGAGCGGCTGTTCGAAGGCAAGGCGCAGGCCGTATCGACTTCGAACCGGTTGCAGCATCTGGTACCCAATCTGGTCGAGGCGATGTTCGTCGACTTCCCCGGCAATTCGGGCGAGACACTGCGGATCACCATCAAGCCGGAAGAGACCAAGGTCCGCCGGGTCGAAAACTGATTTATCCGCAGACGGGAGCTTGAAGGGCGGCGCCGCAAAGGCGCCGCCCTTTGCATTTTGATCAAGCAGGTCGGCTAAAGCGCCTGGTGACCACCGGTCGAACCAAAACCGCCGGCGCCGCGCGCCGTGTCATCCAGTTCCTCGACCTCGTCCCACTTTGCTTGCGTCACAGGGGCCAGCACCAGCTGCGCCACGCGGTCTCCGCGCGCGATCGGGAAGGGATCGGCGCCATGGTTGATGAGGATCACCTTCAGCTCGCCGCGATAATCGCTGTCGATCGTGCCGGGCGTGTTGGGCACGGTGATGCCATGCTTGAGCGCCAGCCCGCTGCGCGGGCGCACCTGGATTTCATAGCCTTGCGGGATGGCCAGCGCGAGGCCGGTCGCCACGGCATAGCGCGAACCCGGCGCCAGCGTAACCGTCTCGGCCGAGACCACATCCATGCCCGCTGCCCCGCTGGTGGCATAATGCGGCAGGTCCAGACCCACTCCGTTGGGCAAGCGCTTGACCTGCACCGCAACCCGTTCAGCCATGCGCTTCCTTTTCCGCCAGAGCATCGGACATCCGCTGGACCAGCGCCATCGCCACTTCCAGCTTGGGCATTTCTTCCAGGCTTTCGACACCGTCCTCACTTATGATGTGGACCCGGTTCATGTCACCACCCATCACATTGCCGGAAACGTCGTTGGCAACGATCCAGTCGGCCGCTTTACGCTTGCGCTTCTTCTTGGCGTTTTCGAGCACGTCCTCGGTCTCCGCGGCGAAGCCCACGACCAGTCGCGGCCGCTCGGTCGCGGCGGCAACATTGGTCAGGATGTCCGGGTTTTCGGTCAGCACGAGAGCCGGCGGCGCAGAGCCGCGCTTCTTCATCTTTTCAGCGCGATATTCCTTGGGCCGCCAGTCGGCAACCGCCGCTACCATTACGGCGATATCTGCCGGCATGGCCTTCTTGACGGCTTCGGACATGTCCTGCGCGCTTTCGACATCGACTCGGGCAACGCCTTCCGGGGTCTTGAGCGCCACGGGACCTGCCACCAGCGTGACCTTGGCCCCCAGCGCAGCTGCCGCTGCGGCGATAGTGAAGCCCTGCTTGCCCGACGAACGATTGGCAATGTAGCGCACCGGGTCGATCGCTTCCCAAGTGGGGCCAGCGGTAACCAGCACATGCTTGCCGTCGAGCGGCCGATGGCCCTTCTTGACCTTGAAGCCCGCGCCGCCAAGCGCGTCAGCCTCTTCGGCTTCGACATCGCCGGGCTCGACGACGGGCTCGAATTCTTCCGCTTCCTCGCCTTCGACCGGCTCTGGCAGGGCATCGCCCGCGCCGGTCTTGACGGTGTGGTTGATCGCATCGGGATCGGTCGGCGGGGCAGAGCTTGCGGCGCCCTTCTTTGCCAGGATAGGCCCTTCGGCAATTGGAGCGACTTCATCAGTGGCTTCATCGGCCTCGACCGCTTGTTCGGCGGCTTCGGCTTCGGCAGCCAGCCGCGCGGCTTCCTCTTCGGCAAGGAATTCGGCTTCGATTTCTTCCGCGGTGCGCTTGGGTGTCGAGCGCGGGATTAGCGAGGAAAGCAGTCCGCCGAGTCCGCCGCCCCTGGGCGCGACCTCCGGCTCGAGCGCTTCGACGATATCCGCATCCTCTTCGGCCTCGTCAGCCTCGACCAGAGCGGGCTGCGCCGGTTTGGCGGGTAGTTCGACTTCGATGCCGAAGCGTTCGGCAATTGCGGCCCAGATCACTTCGGGTTCGGGCAAACGACCATAGCCGAATTCGCCACAGGCCATCGCGCCTTCATCGGGATCGATCACGGTCACGCCGGCCTGACGCAGCCAAGTGACATTGCGCTTGGTCGCCTCATGCTCCCACATCCGCACATTCATGGCGGGGACTGCCATCACCGGCTTGTCGGTGGCGAGGATCAGCGTGGTGGCCAGGTCGTCGGCAATCCCCGCCGCCATCTTCGCCATCAGGTCGGCCGTCGCCGGGCACACCACCAGCAGGTCAGCCTCCCGGCTGAGCTGGATATGCCCCATCTCGACTTCGTTCTTGAGATCCCACAGCGTCGTATGAACCGGATTTTCACTGAGCGCGGCCAGCGCCATCGGCGTGACGAATTGCTGCCCGCCTTCGGTCAGCACGCAGGTGACATCGCCCCCACCCTTGCGGATGAGGCGAACAAGCTCGCATGACTTGTAGGCCGCGATCCCGCCGCCAACCACGAGCAAAATCTTCGGTCCCGCACCGCTCACAAGCCATTCCCTGTGGCTGCGGGTTGCGTCACACACATGATCGCGCCGAGCTCCCCATTCATATTACGCATCGAGCCTAGCCGCACAGCCAGCCCCAGCCAACCCTGCGACATAGTGGTTAAGTTTTACCTAGCGCTTTCCTAACATGCAGCTAACTATGGTGCGAGGAGCGGGGAGAGATATCCATGATTTTGATGCTGCGCGCATTGCTGTTCGTGGGCGGGCTGTTCTTTGTGCTGATGGGAATCGGCTTTTTGCTGGACCCGGTCGGCTCAGGCGCAAATTTCGGAATCGCTCCGCAAGGCACCATGGGCATGGCATCGATCCGGGCGGACATGACCGCTTTCTTCATTGTCGCCGGCGGCTGCCTGATCTGGGGAGCCTATGCCCGCAAGGGCGATCCACTGCTGGTTTCCGCCGCCCTGATGGCAATCGCACTGGTCGGACGGGTCGTGACGCTGATTGCCGATGGCCCGCATGACCTGTTCTGGCAGCCGATGCTGGTCGAAGCGGTTACGGTGATTGTGGCGCTGATCTGCAGCCGCGTGCTGCCGCACACTTCGTTCGAGGGCGAGGACTAGGCAGAAGGTAACTTGTTGGCCAGGTAGCGAAAGAATAGCGCGGCAAAGATGCCGCATAGGGCGCCATAGAGCAGTAGAAGCAGGTCGAATGTCTCGAATCGGCCGTCCCGGACCCCGAGAAGCGAAAGGGCGATCCCGCAGATCGCACCCACGAAGCTATGGGCCGGTCGGCTCCAGAGGAAGGGCCAGCGACATGCAGCCCGCTGCATCGCCAAGCCGACGATCGCGATGGGAAACCACGAAAAGATCAGCGCGTATAGCGCGCCGAAGAGTGCAACGAAAACGAACATGAAAAGAAGCTCAGCCAAGCCTTGGCCCAAGCTGGTATCAGTCAACTCGGTCGGATCGGCGACAACCAGGCCGGCGATAAACAGGAAGGCACCGAGAATGCCGCTCGCAAGAGCGGTGATGAAGCCCAGCGCTATCGACTGAAGGATCGAAACCGGAGCGCGCGCCCCCGCATCTAGTTCCAAAGCGCCATGCCCCCCAGCGCAAGCCCGGCGCCGATCACCGCCGCCAGCAGGTAACGCGGCCAGCTGCGTCCCTTGCGCGCAGTCGGTCCAACGATCAGTTCGATTTCCGGCAGCGGTGGCGGCTCGGGCGCGCCACCCTTGGCCGGGAACTTGTCCTCCACCCGGCGCAGCAGATCGGGCAGGCGCAGCAGGGTCGACACATTCTCGCGGATCGCATCGGCGAGCGCCGCCTCGGGGCCCAGCTCGTCGCGCACCCAATTGCGGACATAGGGCGCCGAAGTGTCCCACATGTTGATCTGCGGATTGAGCTGGGTCGCGATCCCTTCGACCATTACCATGGTCTTTTGCAGCAGCAGCAGGTGCGGCTGGGTCTGCATGTCGAAATCGCGGGTGATCGCAAATAGACCGTCGAGCATCTGGCCAACGCTGAGCTCGCTCACCGGCTTGCCGCGCATCGGCTCGCCAACAGCGCGCAGCGCAGTCGCGAATTCCTCGACCGAATGATAGCTCGGCACATATTGCGCTTCGAAATGGATTTCCGCTACGCGGCGGTAATTACCCGTGGTCAGGCCATAGAGGATTTCCGCGAGCCACATCCGCGCGCGCCGGTCAATCCGCCCCATGATGCCGAAATCGATCGCCACGATCGTGCCGTCATCCTCGACGAACAGATTGCCCTGGTGCATGTCAGCATGAAAATAGCCACCGCTGATCGCCTGCGTCAGGAAGGCCAGCACCAACCGCTCGGCCAGTACAGGCAAGTCATGCCCGCGCGCCTTCAGTTCTTCGACCTTGCTGATCTTGACGCCGTCGATCCATTCGATCGTCATCACCCTGCCATTGGTGCGGTCCCAGTCGACCTGAGGCACGCGGTAGCCGGCAAAGCCCTTCATCATCTCTGCCAGTTCGGATGCGGAGGCGGCCTCGCGCCGCAGGTCGAGCTCACGATTGGTCCAGCGCTTGAAATTGGCAATGGTCAGCTGCGGGCGCAGGCGGCGCGCTTCGTCGCTGCCCAGTACTTCGAGATGCGCCGCGGCCCATTCATAGGTGGCGATATCGCTGGCAAAACGCTCGCGAATGCCCGGGCGCAGCACTTTTACAGCCACGTCGCGCCCGTCACTTGTAACGGCACGGTGGACTTGCGCGATCGACGCCGCGCCAACCGGCTCGGGATCGATATGCTGGAACAGCTCCGACAATGGTTTGTCGAATGTTGCCGCAATGGCAGCCTCGATCTCGTTGAAGGGAACTGGCGGCAGATTGTCCTGCAGGGTCAGGAGATTATTGGCCGCCTCCTCGCCCACAAGATCAGGACGGGTAGCCAGCGTCTGGCCCAGCTTGATCGCGGCCGGGCCAATATCCTTGAACGCCCCGGCATAGTCCGGCGTCGCAGGCTGGAAAGTCGCGAAGCGCGCAATCCCGCGCCAGTCGCTTGACGGGCAGCGGCGTATTGGGATCGCGCTCGATCCCGCGCAGCGCGCCGTGCCGCGCCAGCGTGCGGCCCCACTTCAGGAGCCGGAAGATATGCGTGGCAGGCCGTGGCACCCTAAACCTTCCACCCCGAATGGATGTTCACCGCACCGCCCAGGATCTTCTCGACCCGAGTGTTCACAAATCCTGGATCCCGGATCATGCGCTCGAATTCATGCGCCAGCGGAAACCGGCGGATCGATTCGGCAAGATAGCGATAGCTTTCTTCATCATCGGCGATCGCCTTGCCCAGCTTGGGCATAAGCTGATGCGAATAGAGATCGTAGATTTCCTTGAAGCCGGGCCAGTCGGTTGTGCCGAATTCCATGCAGAAAAAACGCCCGCCCGGTTTCAGCACCCGGTGCGCTTCCCGCAGGGCTTTGTCGATATGGGTGACATTCCGGATCCCGAACACGATCGTATAGGCATCGAAAGTGTTCGCCGGATAGCTCAGCGTCTCGGCATTCTGGCAGGACCATACGAGGCCATCGATCCCGCGCTCCATCGCCCGCTCGACGCCCACGTCGAGCATGTCCTGGTTGATGTCGGCCACGGTCACATCCGCGCCGCGAGCTGCCATGCGAAACGCGATGTCGCCCGTGCCGCCGGCCATATCGAGGATCGCCTCATGCGGCTGCGGCTTGACCCGGCGCACGAAGCGGTCCTTCCAAAGGCGGTGCATCCCGCCCGACATGGCATCGTTCATGATGTCATACTTGCGCGCAACGTTGGAAAAGACGGCGCCAACCCGGCGGGTCTTCTCGTCGGGGGCTACGTCTTCGTAGCCGAAGGAAACCTTATCACTCATGGCTCTGCGCCTTAGATGGAATTGCCACTCGGTCAAAGGGTGATAAAGCCGCCCCATGCCAGAACTTCCAGAGGTTGAGACAACGGTTCGCGGGCTGGCGCGGTTCCTCGATGGTGCGCGCATCACCCGCGTGACGCTGAACCGAGCCGATTTGCGCCGACCCTTCCCACCCGAACTGGTGCAAGTGCTGACCGGGGCACAGGTGACGGGCCTGTCGCGCCGCGCGAAATACGGACTGATCCATACCGATCGCGACCACACGATGGTGTTCCACCTGGGCATGAGCGGGACCTGGCGGATCAACCCAGCCACGGGTGACCGGCACGACCACGTCGTCCTTGAAACTGACGATCATCGCTTTGTGCTCAACGATCCGCGCCGGTTCGGCTCGGTCGATCTGGTCTCGACTGAAGAACTGGAACGCTGGCCCACCTTCGCGGCCATGGGCCCCGAGCCGCTTGGCCCAGGCCTGACCGCCGTGCATCTCAAGGCCGCGCTGAAAGGTCGCAACCAGTCGATCAAGCTGTGCCTGCTCGACCAGCGGATCGTGGCTGGGCTCGGCAACATATATGTCTGCGAGGCGCTATGGCGCGCGGGGATCCATCCGCGCAAACCGGCCGGCAAAGTCACGCGCCCTCAATTTGAGCGGCTGGTCCCGGCGATCCGCGACGTGCTGGAACAATCGATCCGCGATGGCGGCTCGACCCTGCGCGATTACGCCCAACCCGATGGCGAGCTGGGCTATTTCGCCACCCGCTTCGACGTCTACGGACGCGAGGGTGAGGCTTGTCGGCGGGCCGACGGCGGCGTCATTCGCCGTTTCGCCCAAGGCGGGCGCAGCACCTGGTTCTGCCCGAAGTGCCAGAAGTGACGCCGTTCTTGACGATTCGCCAAGTCGCGACTATGTGGCGCGCTTTCCGGCGAGGAATCGCCGCTTTTCGTGCAACCTAAATAGCGATTTATCCGGCCGCATCGGGCGGTCGAGAGACAAGGACAGACATGGCCAATACGCCGCAAGCCAAGAAGCGCATCCGCCGCAACAACCGCCGCGCCGAAATCAACGGTGCGCGCATGAGCCGCATCCGCACCTTCGTGAAGAAGGTCGAGGCGGCATGTGAAGCTGGCGACAAGCCCGCCGCTGCTGAGGCGCTCAAGGCAGCCCAGCCTGAGCTGGCCCGCGGCGTTGCCCGCGGCGTGCTGCACAAGAACACTGTTGCGCGGAAAATGAGCCGCCTGACCAAGCGAGTCGCGGCGCTCTGATTCGCACTGCTGGCAGCATTTAGACTGCCAGAAGCCGGACCAATAAGCTCAAGGGCCGCCCCGAAAAGGGTGCGGCCCTTTTGTTTTGTCCCGCAGCGGAGCACGGCATTGCCCGAAACCCTAGGTTTTTCCACGATTCGCATCATCGAAGCCGGTGGAAATGTTATTTTTCAATAACTTCAACGCAAGGCTGCGGGTTTGACCCGAGTCAACCGAATTATTTCTCTTTTTTACGCTCCAGCCTCTTGCCTAAGCGGCGCAGGCGTAGATAAACGAAAACTGCCTGGGGCGGGACAGCCCGGGTTTTTACAAGCTGAAGCGATGGGGGGACGCCTGGAAACATGGTTTCCGGGTGTGGGCGAAGCTTTGCCATCGTGTCTGGTATATAATTGCCCTCGGCGTGCGATCGGGGATGGTGTAGGATTGGTTGGGGAATGGTCCAGAAAAATGACAAGGCGCGGGTGGCAAAGCGGGCGATCGACGAAGATCTGATGGAAGACGCCGAAGCCGTAAATCTCGCCGCCGACTGGGCCGACATCAGCCAGGGCCTGCGCAAGGATCTGGGTCACCAGCTCCACAGCCAGTGGATCAAGCCGATCCAGCTGGGCAGCATCTGCAAGGAATCGGGCACGCTCGATCTTTTCCTGCCAACCGAATTTTCCGCCAACTGGGTCAATGACCGCTTTCATGACCGGCTGCAGCTGGCGTGGAAGATCATGCGCAGCGATGTCCGCAAGGTGCGCATCTCCGTGCACCCGGGTCGTCGCCAGCTGCCCGAGCTGATGCTCGATGGCGGGCGCAGGCCGGCCAATGACGCCGACACTAGTGTGATCGCTGTCGCCGCCGGGACCATCGGCGATGCGGGCTTCACCAGCTCGGTCGGGCTTGATCCCTCGCTGACCTTTGCCGCCTTCGTCACCGGCGAAACCAATGTGCTGGCAAAGAACGCGGCGGAGCGGATGGCCGCAACCGAACAGCCGCAGTTCTCGCCGCTCTACCTTAAGGCCGCTACCGGACAGGGCAAGACCCACCTGCTCCACGCGATTGGCCATTCCTATCTGACCGCCCATCCGCGCACGCGCATCTTCTATTGCAGCGCCGAGCGCTTCATGGTCGAATTCGTCCAGGCGCTCAAAGCCAACCAGATGATCGAGTTCAAGGCGCGCCTGCGCAGCTTTGACCTGTTGCTGGTGGACGACATCCAGTTCATCATCGGCAAGGCCAGCGCGCAGGAAGAGCTGCTCTATACGATCGATGCGCTGCTGGCTGAAGGCAAGCGCCTGGTGTTCGCCGCCGACCGCGCGCCGCAAGCGCTCGACGGGGTCGAACCGCGCCTGCTCAGCCGTCTATCGATGGGCCTCGTCGCCGATATCCAGCCAGCCGATATCGAGCTGCGTCGCTCGATCCTCGAATCGAAGCTGACCCGCTTCGCTCCACTCGATGTGCCGGACGATGTGATCGATTTCCTCGCTCGCACCATCACCCGCAACGTGCGCGAGCTGGTGGGCGGCCTCAACAAGCTGATCGCCTATGCCCAGCTGACCGGGCAGGAAGTTTCGCTCCATCTGGCCGAAGAGCAGCTGACCGACATCCTGTCGGCCAATCGCCGCCGGATCACCATCGACGAGATCCAGCGCACCGTGTGCCAGTTCTATCGCATCGACCGAGCGGAAATGAGCTCAAAGCGGCGTGCCCGCGCGGTCGTGCGCCCACGTCAGGTGGCAATGTACCTCTCGAAGGTCCTCACCCCGCGCAGCTATCCCGAAATCGGGCGCAAGTTCGGCGGGCGCGATCATTCGACGGTTATTCACGCGGTGCGGTTGATCGAAGACCTGCGCAAGCGCGACGCCGATATGGACGGTGACGTGCGCAGCCTGCTGCGCCAGCTGGAAAGTTAATTCGCACACAATTTCAACAGATCGCAGACAGCTTCATCGACAGGTCTACGCACAGGCCTGTCGACAGGCCGTGCACAGGTTGTAAACAGCCTTCCCATGACCTTGTCACCAGCCCGCCTCGACCGGTTTGCGCGCCATATCGTCCTGCCCGAAGTGGGCGGCGCGGGGCAGGTGGCGCTGGCTGGCAAACATATCGCGCTGGTCGGCCTTGGGGGGATCGGATCCCCCGCCCTGCAATATCTCGCCGCTGCAGGAATCGGCCGCTTCACGCTGGTCGATGACGACACGGTCGACGCCTCGAACCTTCAGCGCCAGACGATCTTCACCACGCGTGATGTCGGCCATGGCAAGGCGACCAGCGCGCGGCGCTGGCTCGCCAATTTCGACGAAGCGCTGGAAGTCACGATCAGCGACCGCCGGATCACTGCAGAAAATGCAGGTGACCTGATTGCCGACGCAGACCTGGTGCTCGACGGGACGGATAATTTCGCCACGCGCCTCGCCGTGTCGGACGCCTGTGTTGTGGCGGGCATTCCGCTGCTGAGCGCGGCAGTTGGCCGGTTCCAAGGCCAGGTCGGCGCTTTCGCCGGCCATTTACCGGATCAGGCCTGCTATCGGTGCTTCGTGGGCGATGCCTTCGATGCGGAGGATTGCGACACCTGCGCCGAGGACGGGATGCTCGGCGCGATGGCAGGGTGGGCCGGCAGCTTCGCCGCGATGCAGGCGGTGCGCGTGCTGCTTGACGGCGTCAGTACTTTCGGCGATCCGCAATGGGGCAAGCTGCATGTGCTCGACGGCATGGCGCCGGGGATGCGCACGCTCCGAATCGCGAAGGATCCGGCGTGCAAGGCCTGCGGTTCAACCGCCTAACACCTCATCCACCCACTCCGGTACCAATTCGCCCGCTGGCCCCTGACGGCTTTCGTGGAACCAATGCGAGCCCTCGCTGCGTTCCAGGTTGAGTTCGAGCGTCCGCGCACCGAGTTCGCGCGCATCGCGCACAAATCCAGCCGCCGGATAGACGGCTCCTGAAGTCCCAATGCTGACGAACAGGTCTGCTTCGCGCAGCGCGCGATAGATGCGGTCCATCTGATACGGCATCTCGCCAAACCAGACCACGTCGGGCCTTAAGGACCGCGCCTGGCAAACCGGGCACGGCGGGCGGTCCAGCATGGGCGCGTCCCACGGGCCGCGCATTTCGCACGAGAGGCAAAGCGCGCTTTTGAGTTCGCCATGCATGTGGAGCACGCGTTTCGCCCCGCCCCGCTCGTGCAAATCGTCGACATTCTGCGTCACGATCAGCAAATCACCGGAAAACTCCGTTTCCAGCCGCGCCAGCGCCCGATGCGCGGCATTAGGCTGAACCTTCGCCAAAGCCGCGCGCCGCATGTCATAGAAGCCCAGCACCAGGTCGGGATCGCGCGCAAAGCCTTCCGGCGTCGCAACATCCTCCACCCGGTGCTGTTCCCATAGCCCCCCGGCATCGCGGAAGGTATCGATCCCGCTTTCTGCGGAAATGCCCGCTCCCGTTAGGATCACGATGTTGCGTATCTCTGTCATTGCCCTCAAGTAGCGAAGCGATAGGGCAAAGGAAACGCAATGGCGCAATTGGGAATCATCGGACACAAGGGGCGCATGGGCCAGGCCCTGCAGCAGGCCATCGCCGATGCGGGCCACGCCATCGCAGGCGGAGTCGACGCAGGCGACGATGCAGCGCAGCTTGCCGACAATTGCGATGTGCTGATCGATTTCTCGGCACCCGCGGCACTGGAGGGTAATCTCCACGCAGCCGTGGGAGCAGGGGTGCCGCTGGTGATCGGCACGACGGGCCTTACACAGGCCCACCACACCGCGATCGACAATGCCGCGCGAGTGGTGCCGATCCTCCAAACGGGCAATACGTCGCTTGGGGTCACGCTGCTGGCGCATCTCGTGCGCGAGGCGGCCACCAGGCTGGGGCCGGATTGGGACATCGAGATTGTCGAAATGCATCACCGGATGAAGGTCGATGCACCGTCCGGCACGGCAATCCTGCTGGGCGAAGCTGCCGCCGAAGGGCGGGGTATCGAGCTAGCGGCGCATAGGGAGAGCGGTCGAGACGGGCACACTGGCGCGCGCGAGAAGGGCGCGATCGGCTTTGCTGCACTGCGCGGCGGAACGGTCGCGGGCGATCACAGCGTAATCTTTGCCGGCAATGAGGAACGCATAACGCTGTCACACCTCGCTGAAAATCGGATGATCTTTGCCAATGGCGCAGTGAAGGCGGCTGCTTGGCTGATCGGCAAGCAGCCGGGCCGCTACACCATGGCGCAGGTCCTGGGTCTTTGAACGCGAACGCATGACCAGGGACCAGATTTTCGAATTCTTCCGGCGGTTGGCAGAGGACAATCCCGAGCCTGAAACCGAGCTGGAATATGGCAATGCTTACCAGCTGGTGGTGGCGGTGGTCCTGTCAGCGCAAGCGACCGATGTCGGCGTCAACAAGGCCACTCGCGAACTGTTCCGCAAGGTCAAGACGCCCGCACAAATGATTGAACTGGGCGAAGACGGGCTGAAAGATCACATCAAGACGATCGGCCTGTTCAATTCGAAAGCGAAGAACGTGATCGCGCTCTCGCAAATCCTGGTCGACGACTACGGCGGCGAAGTGCCTGACAGTCGCGAAGAACTGGTCAGGCTGCCCGGAGTCGGCCGCAAGACCGCCAATGTCGTGCTCAATTGCTGGTTCAAACAGGAAACCTTCGCGGTCGACACGCACATCTTCCGGGTGGGGAACCGCACCGGCCTCGCCAAGGGGAAGACGCCCGAAGCGGTCGAGGTAAAGCTGGAGAAGCGCGTGCCGCAGCCCTTTCGCCTGCACGCGCATCACTGGCTGATCCTGCATGGCCGCTACACCTGCAAGGCGCGGACGCCTGAATGCTGGCGCTGCAAGGTGGCTGATTTGTGCAGCTTCAAAAAGAAGGTGCTGGAGAAGCCGAAGGGACGATAGGCACCGCATCCCGCTTCGGAACGATATTGCCGCTCCGCTTGCCAAGCGGCCGAATCAGGCGCAGTCTTTCTCGCTCTATTGCGGGAGACGGACCGATGACACTCCGGAATGCAACGATAGCTGGCAGTCTTGCATTGATCTTGACTCTCGTGCCGCCTGCATATGCACAGGACGCAGCGGAGACCGCCATAATACTGTCCGGCTCCGGAAGCGGCCAGGCCAAGGCACAGCAATCGCTTGGTTCGGCCATCTCGGGCACCATGCGCCGCGCGACCAGCGCGATCTCTGTCCAGCCGCGCGGCACTCCGCGTTCAGCCCGCGGCACTCAGCGCCAGGCCGGTGCACCGCAAGCGATTGCCTCCGACATCGACGTGCTCGAGAACACCGATGCGCCCGGCTACACGCTGGGCAACGGCGCCTCAATCCGGGTGAGCGGCAGGCTCAACCCTTCGGCGACCACCGTCTGCACGCGCAATTGTCCGGTGGGACAGGCTGCAAAGCCGAACGAGAGCGGCGAAGAAACACCCGCGCCGCAGGATTGAGGTAATCCGTCAGTCTGCCAGCGCGTTCAGACGTCGTCCGCGCTGATCATCTCTGCCTTGTCGATTTCGCCCAGCATGCTCGCAACGGTCGTCGCCACGGCAGCGTCACCGCTGACATTGGTGGTGGTGCGCATCATGTCCATGATCCGGTCAACGCCCGCCACGAAAGCGATCGTTTCCAGCGGCACGCCGACTGCGCCGAACACCAGCGCCATCATGATCAGCCCCGCGCCGGGAATGCCCGCTGCGCCCACTGCCCCCAGGGTCGCCAGGATCGAGATCAGGAAATACTGGCCCCATGTCAAATCGACCCCGAAGATGCTCGCCCCGAACAGCGTTGCCAGCCCCAGATACATCGCCGTGCCGTTCATGTTGATCGTCGCCCCCAGCGAGATCACAAACGCAGCAATCGAATTGGGAATGCCGAGGTTGCGCTCGGCGCAGCGCAGCGTCACCGGCAGCGTGGCATTCGAACTGGCGGTGGAATAGCTGACCGCAATCGCATCGACGATACCTCGGAAGAAGTCGACCACCGGCAGTTTCGCCAGGAACTTGATCATCGAACTGTACATCACAAGGATGATCAGCAGGCAGCCGGTGTAGTTGAGCACCACCAGCCAGCTGAGCGCCTTGAGCGCTTCAACCCCCAACGTACCTGCTACCCATGCCATCAGCGCGAAAACGCCGAACGGGGTCAACTCCATCACGATCATGGTGACCTTCTGCATGATCACCGAGCCGCTATCGAAGATCTTCTGAACCGGCTCGCCTTCTTCCTTTGCCATCAGGATGCCGATCCCGATCAGCAGCGAGAAGACGATCAGCGGCAGCACCGCAACATCGGCCATCACCTGGACCGGGCTTTCGGGCACGATCGAGAGGATCATGTCGACTGCAGTGGTCGGATTGGGTTCGGGCGTGGGCACATTGGGTGTGCCAAGATCTTCCTTGCTCGGGAACAGGCCGAGATTGACCGCCGCGGTGCCGAGCGCAAGGCCCAGCCATACAGCGATCTGGCCGGTCACGACGAACAACAGCATCGCCCGCCCGCCCACGGCGCCCAGTTTCCTGAGATCGCCGATCGCCGCTACGCCGGCCACCAGGCTGAAGAAGATCAGCGGGACAACCAGCATCTTGATCGACTTGATGAAGAAATCGCCGATCCACTTGATGCTTTCGGCTTCCGGACCCCAGAACAGGCCAAGCGCGACGCCAAGCACCAGCGCACCGATCACGCGTTGCCACAGTGGAATTCTGAACCAGGCGCCCATTGCGATCCTTCCGAGTTATTATTGTGCCAGCGCGGCCTGGGCCACGCGCGCGTAAATGCGGCTTAGCGTATCGAGGTCAGCCATGGCCACCGCTTCGTCGCGCTTGTGCATAGTTGCGTTGCACAGGCCGAATTCGATCACCGGGCACACGGCGCGCAGGAAGCGTGCGTCGGACGTGCCGCCGGTGGTCGAAGGTTCCGGGTCAAGCCCGGTCTCGGCCTTCACCGCATCGGCAATCATCTGCGAGAAGGCACCGGGCGGCGTCAGGAACGGCTCGCCCGAAATCACCGGACGGGCGCTGCCACCGTGTTTCTCCGCAATCTCCACCACTTTGCGCGACAGCGATGCGCCCGAATGCTGGTCATTGAAGCGGATCGAGATGCGCGCCTTGGCCTTCGCCGGGATCACATTGTGCGCGCGGTTGGGCACGTCGATCTCGGTAATCTCGAGGTTGGATGGCTGGAACCACTCGGTCCCATCATCGAGATGGAGGCTGTTGAGCTCACTCAGCATCGCCACCATGCGCGGCAGCGGATTGTCGGCCAGATGCGGATAGGCGACGTGACCCTGCGTGCCATCGACTTCCAGCCAGATATTGACCGAGCCGCGCCGCCCGATCTTCATCATGTCGCCTAACCGGTGGACCGAGGTCGGCTCACCCACCAGGCACAGGTCAGGCTGGTGGCCATTTTCGCGCATGAAGTCGATGAGCGCGCGCGTGCCATGCAGCGCGGGGCCTTCCTCGTCACCGGTGATGATGAAGCTGATCGTGCCCAATTCCTGCCGCACGTCGGCAACCGCCGCCACCATCGCCGCGATCGCGCCCTTCATATCGACCGCACCGCGCCCATGGAGCAGTTCACCGCGCACTTCAGGTTCGAACGGTGCGCTGGTCCAGCCCTCACCCGGCGGCACGACATCGACGTGCCCGGCAAAGGCAAAGTGCTTCGAACCTTCAGGTCCGCGGCGGATCGCAAAGAGGTTCTCGACCGGCGCGTCTTCGCTGCCCTCCTCTCCGTCACCGCGGGTGAAGCGATGGACCTCGAAACCCAGCGGCGAAAGCATCGCTTGGAGCACATCGAACACTTCGCCCGTTGCCGGGGTGACGCTGGGTGCAGCAATCAGACGCTTGGCGAGATCGGCGGTGTGGTTCATCTTGCGGCGATTAGCAGGAGTTTTCGCCAATGCCCAAGCTCGATCTTGCCGCCATCCCCCAGACCAATGTCACCGGCTACCCCGCGCCGTTCGACCGCGAGGTGGAGGGGCGCTGGTATCGCCGCCTGGCGCCGCCTGCCGGGCTGACACTGATGGGCGCGAGCCATGTCGTGCTGAAGCCCGGCGCCTGGTCGAGCCAGCGCCACTGGCATGCCGGGCAAGACGAGCTGCTGGTGATGCTCGAAGGCGAGGCGGTGCTGGTGGAGGATGGCGAAGAGACCACGGTGCGCGCGGGCGATGTGCTGGCCTGGCCGGCGGGTGAGCGCAACGGTCATCACCTGCAGAACCACTCTGGCAGCGACTGCGTGTTCGTGGCGATCAGCGCGGGCTCGCGCGACGAGGATTGGGGCGAATACCCCGATATCGACATGGTGTTCGACCCGGAAGGATATGCGCGCAAGGATGGCACCCGCTATCCCACCACGCGAATACCCTAGCGCCGCTCGCGCTCCGGCTGCGGCAGCGGCCCCGGCGCGAAAGCGCTTTCCAGCAGATCCGCAATTCGCAGGCCTGCCTGCTGCACCCGACGACGTGCGACCGGTACCGCCTCCACGATATCCTCCTGCGTCAGTGCCGTTTCGTCCGGCAAGTCACCCGCGCAGGCATCGCGATCGAAAGCGTTGGGATAAACGAAATCGCGCGCGATCTGCCAGCTTTCGCGTCCCCAGTCGGCCGGGGTGCCGCCAGCGAGCTCCGCACGTTCCTGTGCGCTGTAGCGGCGGATCACTTCGTCGGGCCCGCTGGTGATTGCGCGTTCGGCCAGCGCCCCGTCCCAGATCCAGTGCAGGTTCATGCCGGGCACAATGCCATAGCTGGCCTCGCGATCATTGCCCCCGCGATCGTCCTTGTCGCCCGAATGGAGCGGCATGTGGATGTCGCCTGCAAAGTGCACCATGAACGCCAGTGCTTCCAGCCGGATATGCGCGGGCAGGCGTTCGTCGGCAAGCATCCGGTGGGCGCGCTCGATCTGTGCAGTCACGCAATTGCCGCCCGAGCAATTGGCGCGCGGGTTATAGGCCTCGCAGATCGGTGTGGTGCGATAATGCCAGGCAGCCGTAAAGCCCCAGCGCCAGCCATCGCGCCGCACGCAATCGGCCCAAACAGCCGCTTCAGACAGCGTGCGCATGCGGCATTCGGGCGTGCCCAGCAAGGCTTCGTAACGCAGCAACCGCGCAATCTCGCGCCGGCCGTGCGGGCTGATATTGGCTTCCGCAATCTGCGCGGTCACGCTGTGGGCATAGAAGCCCCAGGCCTGGGCCGGCACGGGCAGGAGCAGCGCCACTCCGATCAGCGCCGCGGCAATGCGATGAAACATCACTGCACCATTTCGTATTGTTCGATCACCCACTCTTCATGCTCCGCCGCGGCGATCCATTCCTGCATCCACTGATGCTCCCAGATCGCTTCGATATAGGCCTGGGCGAAACCGGGAACGCCCACGCCATAGGTTACGAAGCGGGTAACGACCGGGGCGTAGAAAATATCCGCCGCACCGAAAGTACCGAACAGGAACGGGCCGCTGCCACCAAAGCGCGCGCGCGCCTCGGCCCACAGGGTCAGAATGCGGACCACATCGTGTTTGGTCGGGTCGCTCAGGTCGGCGAGTGGGATCCGGCGGCGCACATTCATCGGCATCTCCCTCCGCAGCGACAGGAAGGAGGAATGCATTTCCGCTACCATCGCGCGGGCCATGCCGCGCGCGTTTTCCTCTTTGGGCCAGTAGCGCTCGCGCCCGACCTTGTCGGCAAGGTATTCCATGATCGCCAGGCTGTCCCACACCACGGTATCGCCGTCCCACAGGATCGGCACCTTGCCGTGGCTCGGCTGGACTTCGTCCATCGCCTGCTTGCGCTGGCCCCATTCGTCGCCATCGATATTGACGATCAGCTCATCAAAATGGAGCCCCGACTGCTTGGCCGCCAGCCAGCCGCGCAAGGACCAGCTCGAATAGTTCTTGTTGCCGATGATCAGCTTCATGCCGGTGCTCCGCTCTGTGCCGCTTCGCACTAGGCGTTCATCGTTACGGTGTCGAGGCTGAACAGATGGCAATGCGATTGCGCGGCCAGAATTGTGCGGTAGATAACATCGTATGAGCCTGCGCCCCTTCCATCTCGCCTTTCCGGTTGACGATCTCGACGCCGCGCGCGCCTTCTATCGCGGCGTGATGGGCTGCGGCGAAGGGCGTTCGTCGGACGAGTGGATCGATTTCGATTTCTTCGGCCACCAGATCGTGGCCCACCTGGCGCCCGACTGCGCTGGCGACCGCACCAGCAACCATGTCGACGGGCACGGCGTGCCGGTGCCGCATTTCGGCATCGTGCTGCAGATGGAGGACTGGCAGGCGCTGGCTGACCGGCTGACGGCGGCAGGCACCGAATTCGTGATCGAGCCCACCATCCGCTTCAAGGGGCAACCGGGCGAGCAGGCGACGATGTTTTTCCGCGACCCGGCCGGCAATGCAATCGAGATGAAGGCGTTTGAGAACCTCGACAGCCTGTTTGCGACGTGAACTGCCAGGCCAAGGCCGGAATGCTCGCTCATTCGCTGGGCACAGGCCGGTTCCGGCTAGCTTAACCCGAAACACCATCCACTATCACGACACTGCTCTCGGTATGGTCGGTCCGAAGGGGCGCCACAGCGCGATAAGCGGGTGATGCGTGCCATTCGCGCGCAATTGCCTTTGACGGGAATTTGACGATCACCGTCACGCGCCTGGCGTCTCCCTCCATTGTCTCGCTATCGAAATCGGCAGCAATCAGCTCACCTTCAAACGGAAGCAATGTGGGGGCCACTGCCGCAGGATAGGGCGCATAGCCCGCTTCGTCGGTGATATCGTAGCAGGCGACCAGATAGGCAGCCATGGCTCAATCCTCCATCGCTTCGAAGTCGATCCGCGCAGCCGCCGCTCCGCTCATTATGAAGCCGATCGGGCGTTCGCTTTCTTCCTGCAGATGCGCGATCAGGCTGGCAGTGCGCGCCAGCAGCGAGATGCCCTTCAGCGCGGCCAGCGGGAAGCCCGCATCGAGCATCACCACGGGAATGGCCCCGTTGACGTTTATCGGCAGGCTGCGCCCGATCGTATCCGGCAACACCGTTTCGATGGCGCGTAGCATCTTGAGAAATTTGCCTTCTGTGCCCTGCTCCCTCGCAATCTCGAACAGGCGATTTGCGCGCGGATCGCCGCCCGAATGCTGCGGATGGCCAAAGCCGGGAATGGCTTTCTTTTCGGCCCGCAGCTCTGCGATGCCTGCCTTGGCTGCCTCTTCATAAGTGATACCTTCCGCCTCTGCCCGTGCGATGCATTCGGCATAGAACTTGCCCGCGACTTCAGCGCTGCCCAGCACCACTGAGCCGCAGCCCAGCAAGCCCGCCGCGACCGCTCCGTGAAATGCCTCCGGCGCGGCGGCATAGGTCATGCGGGTCGCGACGACGCTCGGCACTAGGCCGTGCTCGGCAATTGCGCAAAGGACCGAATCCGCCAGCACTTTCTGCTTCTCGTCCGGCATGTGCCCGGTCACCAGCAGCCAGAAATAGCTGGTGAAGTCGACCTTGCCGATTACCTCGCTGCACAGGTCCATCCCGCGCACGGTAATGCTGGTCGCATCCGAGGTGCAGATCGATGTGGTGGCGTTGTCTTGCTTGCCGATACGCATGTTAGAATCCCGATTTTCGAATGTCGAAGTTGATTTCGTTATTCGAAGAATATAGGGTGCTGTCAAGTTCGCGCTGTAATTACAGGATGAGAGAGATGACCGCGAGGCCTTTGCAGAACGTCACCGTGCTCGAAATGGGCACATTCATCACCGGGCCTGCCGCGGGCATGTTGCTGGCAGACCTGGGCGCGAATGTGATCAAGATCGAACAACCCGGCACGGGCGATCCCTTTCGTTCTTTCAAGGGCGGTCTCTATAGCCCCCACTTCCAGACCTATAATCGCAACAAGCGGTCGGTTACCATCGACCCCAAGCAGCCCGATGACCTGGCCTTGCTCGACCGGCTGGTCGAAAGCGCGGACGTGTTCATCCAGAACTTCCGCCCGGGCGTGGCGGACCGGCTGAATGTCGATGCGCCGCGGCTGCAGGCGATCAACCCGAGGCTGATCTATGCTTCGATCTCGGGTTTCGGTGCGGAGGGGCCGGACCGTGATCGGCCCGCATTCGACACTGTCGCCCAGGCGGCCAGCGGGTTCCTGCGCCTGCTGGTGAACCCCGAACATCCGCGCGTGGTCGGCCCGGCGATCGCCGATGCCATGACCGGCTTCTACACCGCGCTGGGCATCCTCGCCGCGCTCAACGAGCGCAATGCAACCGGCAAGGGCAGGCTGGTGGAAACCTCGATGTTCGAGGCCATGTGCCACTTCAACCTGGACGATTTCACCCATCTGCTCTCGGTCGACGAGGTCATGGGGCCGTACAGCCGCCCGCATGTATCGCAGAGCTATGTGTTCGAATGTGCGGATGGCAAATGGCTGGCATTGCACATGTCCTCCCCGCCCAAATTCTGGGAGAACCTGGCAACCGCCGTGGGCCGGCCCGACATGCTCGGCTTGCCGGCTTTTGAAAGCCGCGAGGCGCGCATCGCGCACTACGAGGATGTGGTAGCCTTCCTTGCGCCGATCTTTGCCACGAGGGACCGCGCGCACTGGACCGCCGAACTTACACGGCTGGAGGTGCCCAATTCGGAAGTCCGCACATCGGCCGAAGTGCTCGAATCCGACCAAGCCAAAGTGCTGGGGCTGGAAGTACGCGACCCGAATGGTCCGCACGGGGAATTCCGCACAATCCGTTCCCCGCTCAGCTTTGACGGTGAACGCATGACCGAAGTCACGGCGCCGCCTGTGCTGGGCGCAGATGACGAGGAGCTTCGCGCATCGCTCGCCCCATGGCCAACCGCGCCAGCGCGCGCCGGTGCAGGGGCCTGACGCGATGCGGGGGGAGGGAAAGGATCCGGAATTCCTGTCAACGCTGGAGCGCGGGCTGCGCGTTCTGAAGGCCTTCGACGAGGATCATTCGGAAATGACGCTGAGCGAAGTCGCGGCGCAGACCGGGCTGAGTCCGGCGGTCGCGCGGCGCTGCCTCAATACGCTGGTCGAGCTGGGTTACATGGGCAAGCACGAACGCAAGTTCCTGCTGCGGCCCAAGGTGCTGACGATCGGATCGGCGTTCCTTTCATCGATGCATGTCGAGCATGTCTGCCTGCCCGGCCTGCAGCATTTGCGCGACCAAACCGGCGACAGCGCATCGCTATCGGTCCTGTCGGGCGATGACATCCTCTACATCGCGCATGTCTCGACCGACCGGCGCTTCCGCCTGCAGACCAATGTCGGTACGCGCTACCCGTTTCACGCGACATCGATGGGCAAGCTGCTGGTGGCGTTTCTCGACGAGCCTGCGCGGGCGGAATTGCTCAAGTCGGCGCGGCTGCAACGTTTCACCGAGCGCACGCTGACCGATCCGCAGGCGCTGGAGAGCCGGTTCCAGCTGATCCGCGAGCGAGGCTATGATTCTGCGCTCGACGAGCTCGATTACGGCATCGTCTCGATCGCGATCCCGATATTCGACCGCAACCGCAAGGTGATTGCCGCGATCAACTGTTCCACTTCGACCACCCGCATTTCGCAGGATGAGCTGGTGCGCACGCGCCTGCCCCTGCTCCGCCAGGCTGCCGCTGAAATCGAAGGCGCGCTGCGGCAATGGCCGGCATTGGCCGCCTCCCTACAACAGGATTAGGTTTTTCGCATATCGAAGTTGACTTCGTATTTCGAAGTTATTAGTGCGTGTGAGACTCGCACAAAATGGGCGTGAAAAACGCGCCACAATGGGGAGAGAATTGATGCAACCTCGAGTTTATGCATTCACCAGTGTTCTGGCGCTTGCCGCTGCTGCCCTTGCGGCCCCTGCCACTGCGCAGGATGCGCAGGTTGGCGACGACGCGAACGAAACCACAGGCAACCAGATCATCGTCAGCGCGCTGCGCCGCGACGAAAGCCTGCAGGACACGCCGGCCGCGGTTACCGCCTTCACCTCGGAAACAATCGCCAATGCGGGGATCGAGCGCCCGGGTGACTTCATCGCGCTGACTTCGAACGTCAATCTCGTCGAGACCCAAAACGCGGGCAACGCCTTCATCATCATCCGCGGGATCACCCAGGCCCGCAATTCCGAGCCTTCGGTCGCAGTAGTTGTAGACGGGGTGCAGCAAGTAAACCCCGCGCAATTCAACCAGGATCTGTTCGATATCGAGCAGATCGAAGTGCTCAAGGGACCGCAAGGCGGCCTCTATGGTCGCAACGCCATCGGCGGTGCGATCATCATCACCACCAAGAAGCCGACCGACACGCTGGAAGGCAATTTCAAGGTCGGGATCGACAACGGCTTTGGCTATTTCCTGCGCGGCGGGATCAGCGGGCCGCTGTCAGACAATGTCGCGTTCCGCGTGTCGGGATCATTCTATGATACCGACGGCTTCATCCGGAACGAGTTCCTGGGCGAAGATGCCGATCCGGTGAAGGATTTCAGCCTGCGCGCCAATCTGCTCGTAGACGCCACCGATCAGCTCAGCTTCGACCTCCGCGGTTCGCTCAACCAGCTGCGCACGCAGGCGCTCTATTTCAACATCGTGGGCGATGTGAATGACACCAGCCTGCCGGTGCGCGTCAACAACCCCGGCCAGAATGATCGCGATATCTACAATCTGTCGCTGAAGACGACATTCGAAGGCGACAACGCGGTGCTGACCTCGGTCACATCCTATGACACGCTAGAGGAAGTGCTCACCGGCGACGCATTCGACTTCCTGCCGATCCCGGAAAGCTTCTTCTTCAACCTGTTCGAATTCCTGTTCGGCACCGGCAACGGCTTTGACCTCAACCAGAGCCAGTTCCTGGACGTGAAGGCCTTCAGCCAGGAAGTGCGGCTCGAGATCTCCCAAGGGCGCGGGCCCGCTCAACTGGATGGTCGGCGGTTATCTGATCGACACCAAGCGTTATATCTCCACCGGCAACATGATCGACACCGGCAATGGCGTATTCCCTGTGTTCCGCACGCCGTCGACCAATCCGCTCAACCCGCAGTTCAGCTTCCTGGCGGACGGGCAGGACAATTTTGCCTGGGCGGTATTCGCCAACGCGGGCTATGAATTCAGCGACCAGTTCCGGGTCGATGCTTCGCTGCGTTACGACCGCGACAAGCGCAAGCAGACCACGCTGACGCCTACCCCCTTCCTGCCCAACGTCGCCGGTTTCCCGCAAGGGGTGACGGGCGAAGTGCGCACCCGCGTGTTTGACGACTGGCAGCCCAAGGTGACCTTCACCTACGAACCGAGCCCTGACCTGACGCTCTATGGCGGCTACAGTCGCGGTTTCCGCTCCGGCGGGTTCAACCAGACCGGCGTCGGCGCAGTCGCAGCGGCGCAAACCCCGCCGATCCTGGGCGTTGATGACATTTTCAAGGCCGAAACCGCCGACACGTTCGAAGCCGGCTTCAAGGCCAAGCTGGGCCCGGCCAACATCAACGGGGCGGCCTACACCACTACTTCGAAGAACAGCTATTTCTTCGTCTTCCTCGCCGCCAACTCGACCCAGAACCTCGGCAATATCGACGAGGTACAGTTGAAGGGCTTCGAACTCGAGGCCAGCGCGGAAATCGTACCGAACTTCGATGTCAACGCGGCGATCGGCGTGACTTACAGCGACATCAAGGAATTCGAGGATCCGGCGGCAATCGGCAACGAAGCGCCGCTGATCTCGCGCTATACGATCAACCTCGGCGCGCAGTATGACGGCCCGATCTCCGACACGGTCGATGCGCTGTTCCGGATCGACTACCGCCGCACCGGCAAGACCTGGTGGGAGCCGTTCAATACCACGGTGCGCCAGCCGGTCGACCTCGTCGATGCGCGGGCCGGGGTGCGCTTTGGCGATGTGGCGATCACCGCCTTTGCCCAGAACCTGTTCGACGAGAAGTACAATGCCGAATTCTCGCCCGGCGGCTTCGTGTTCAAGGCCCGCCCGCGCCGCTACGGTGTCGAAATCGGCTATACCTTCTAAGGAGACCGACCCAATGACCAAGGTCCTCGTGCTGTATTACTCAAGCTATGGCCATATCGAGGCCATGGCAGCTGCGGTTGCCGAAGGCGCCGCCAGCGTTTCGGGCACCGAGGTCACGATCAAGCGGGTACCCGAACTGGTGCCGGATGAAGTGGCGGCCGCTTCAGGCTTGAAGCTCGACCAGGCCGCGCCGATCGCCACGCCTGACGAGCTGGCCGATTACGATGCGATCATTTTCGGCACTCCCACCCGCTTCGGGAACATGGCGGCGCAGATGCGCAACTTCCTGGACCAGACCGGCGGGCTGTGGTTCCAGAACAAGCTCGTCGGCAAGGTCGGCAGCGTGTTTTGTTCCACCGCCAGCCAGCACGGCGGGCAGGAAACGACGATCACTTCGTTCCACATCACCCTGCTGCACCACGGCATGGTGATCGTGGGCTTGCCCTACACCTTCACCGGCAACACCGAGATGGGTGAAATCAGCGGCGGAACGCCCTATGGTGCGACCACGCTGGCGGGCGCCGATGGCAGCCGCATGCCGAGCGAGAACGAACTCGCCGGGGCGCGCTTCCAGGGCCGCCACGTCGCCGAAATCGCCGCCAAGCTGGCAGCATGATTGCAGCGGCCCCGCGGGACCGGGCCGCAACAGACTGAGGAAGAGAGGAAAGACATGTCGCAGAAAATCCTGGCCAACCGGCTCCACCACACGGCCTATGTGACGAAGGATCTCGAGGCTACCCGCGCGTTCTACGAAGACGTGCTCGGCTTCCCGCTAATGGCGACCTATTGCGAGAAGGACGAGCTGTTCGGCAAGGAGCGCACCTATTGCCACGTGTTCTTCGAACTGGCGGACGGCAGCGCGCTGGCATTCTTCCAGTTCGCCGATCCCGACGACCAGGCCGAATTCGGGCCGGATATTCCGGGATCCCCGTTCATCCATATCGCTTTGCATGTCGATCAGGATGGCCAGGCCGAACTGCAGCGCCGGATTGCCGCCGCCGGGATCACCGAGCCGCAAACCTATGTGCTGGAGCACGGCTATTGCCGCTCGCTCTATGTCAAGGATCCCAATGGCATGATCTTGGAATTCACCTATGACGATCCGCGCGCCGAACCGCTCGATGCCGATCGTCGCGCCAGTGCCCATGCAGAACTCAAGCGCTGGCTGGCCGGCGATCACCACAACAACAACCCGTTCCGCGCCGCCGAAGCGGCTTGATCGCGGCGATGGGGGCATTGCCGATGATCGATGCCCCCCGCCCTGTCGCGGAACAAATCTGGCATGGGCAGGTCGATGTCGGTGACGGCATCGTCCCCATTGCGATGGCGGGGGAAGGTCCGCCGCTGATCCTGCTGCACGGCTGGACGCTCGACTGCCGGATGTGGCTGCCGCAGGTCGAAGAACTGGGAAAGCACTTCCTGCTGGTCATGCCTGACAGGCGCGGCTTCGGCCGGGCAACTGCCCCACCCGATCTGGCGCGGGAAGCAGAGGACGTTGAGCGTATCGCCGATTTCCTCGGCTTCGATCGCTATGCGCTGCTTGGTCTTTCCCAGGGCGCGGCGGTCGCGCTCGACTGCGCGCATCGCCACGGCTGGCGGATCAACAGCCTGATCGTTTCCGGCGCGCCGATCCCGTCGCTTGTGCCGCGCGACGAGGTGATCGACCTCGATCAATACGAGCGCTGGGCCCGCGCCGGAGACATGGCGTCGATGCGCGCCGACTGGAGCCGCCACGAGCTGATGCGGCACGAAAACCCCGCAACGAGTGCGCTGGTCGATGAAATCCTGGCGGGCTACGAGGGGCGCGACCTGCTCGCTCCCTCCACCCTGCGCGGCGTGCCGCGCGACGCCATGGCACATTTGCCGATGCCTTTGCTCGCCATGACCGGAGCCGGCGACAGCCAGTGGCGACGCGACTGTGCCCGCGCCCTGGCCGATCTGGCGCCGCGCGGCAGCCATGCGCTGGTCGACGCCGCCGGACACCTTGCCAATCTCGACAATCCGGGCGAATTCAACCGGACCGTTCACAATTTTCTGCGCAAGTCGCTCGCCTGATCACCCGGACAAGGACCGCCGATGAGCCACCAATTCCTCACCACCCATGTCGGCAGCTTGCCGCGCCCGGATTACTTGCTGGACCTGATCTTCGCGCGCGAGGGCGGTGACGATGTGTCGCAGTCCGCGCTGGACGAAGCGATCGAGCGCGCCACTGCCGAAATCGTTGCGCGCCAGAAGCAGGCCGGGATCGCGATCGTAAATGACGGCGAAATGTCGAAGCCCAGCTATGCCACCTATATCAAACACCGGCTGTCAGGCTTTGGGGGCGAAGCCGGGCAGTACGAGTTCCAGGACTTGGAGGATTTCCCCGGTGCCAAGGCGCAGGTGTTCGGCAACAAGGGCCGCGCCAAGCGGGTTGCCCCCGCCTGCACCGCGCCGATCGAAGTGATCGATATGGAAGCGCCGCGGATCGATGCCGAACGGCTCCAGCGGCTGGCAGGCGGACACGCCACCTTCATGTCGGCTGCGTCGCCCGGCGTTACAGCGCTGTTCTTCCCCAACCAGTATTACGCCAGCGACGAGGAATATGTCTTCGCGCTCGCCGAAGGGCTACGCCACGAATACGAGACGATCGCTGCCGCCGGGATCACGCTGCAAGTCGATTGCCCTGACCTGGCCATGGGCCGCCATGTGCAGTTCACTCATCTCAGCCTCGAGGAGTTCCGCAAGCGGATCGGGATGAACATCGCCGCACTGAATCATGCCTTGCAGAACATCCCCGGCGAACAATGCCGCATGCATTTGTGCTGGGGCAACTACCCCGGCCCGCACCATTGCGACGTGGCGCTGGCCGAGATCGCGGACATCGTGTGGCAGGCAAAACCGCGCACCGTTTTGCTGGAAGGCGCCAATCCGCGCCATGCCCATGAATTCGCCTTTTTTGAAGACCATCCGCTGCCCGATGACAAGATCCTGTGCCCCGGCATGGTCGAGCCGCAGAGCCCCTATATCGAGCACCCGGACCTGATCGCCCAGCGTATCGGGCGCTATGCCGACCTGCTGGGGCGCGAACGGGTGATGGCAGGCGTCGACTGCGGCTTTTCGATCCACGCGGGCAGCAACGCGCTCGACCCGGAAATCGTCTGGGCCAAACTTTCCGCGCTGTCCGAAGGCGCCGCGATCGCTTCCGAACGTTATTTCTGACGTCTGGCCTTTGTCTGCATGCTTTACGCCCGCGGCGCCTGCCGCCGGTAACTGAGCGCTTCGGCGATGTGTATGCGGCCAACCTGCTGCACCCCGGCCAGATCGGCGATCGTGCGCGCCACGCGCAGCATCCGGGTGTAGCCACGCGCCGAAAGCCGCATCGCCTCGGCCGCTTGCAGCAGCAGCTTCTGACCGGCCTCATCGGGCTTGGCCCATTTCTCCAGCGGCTCGCCGTTGAGCTCCGCATTGCTGCGCGCGCCGGTTTCGCCTGCGCGCGCGGTCTGGATCGCCCGCGCCCTTGCCACGCGCGCGGCCACTTCGGCCGATCCTTCGGCGGGCGGCGGCAGCGCCATGTCGGCCGCGCTGACGGGATCGACCTCCACATGCAAATCGATCCGGTCGAGCATTGGGCCACTCACCTTGCTCTGATAGTCGGCGGCGCAGCGCGGCGCGCGGCTGCAGGCCAGCGCCGGATCGCCCAGATGCCCGCAGCGGCACGGGTTCATCGCCGCCACCAGCTGGACCCGCGCCGGGAAGGTGACATGGGCATTGGCGCGCGCGACATCGACGCTGCCGGTCTCAAGCGGCTGGCGCAGCGAATCGAGCACCGGGCGCTGGAATTCAGGCAGCTCGTCAAGAAACAGCACGCCCAGATGCGCCAGGCTGACTTCGCCAGGGCGCACTTTCAGCCCGCCGCCGGTGAGCGCGGCCATGCTGGCCGAATGGTGCGGCGCGCGAAACGGGCGTGCGCGGCTGATCCGCCCACCCTCCAGCGTGCCCGCGACCGAGGCGACCATCGACACTTCCAGCGCTTCGGGCGGTGTCAGCTCGGGCAGGATGCCCGGCAGGCAGCTCGCCAGCAGGCTCTTGCCCGCGCCCGGTGGCCCGATCATCAACAACTATCGCACGTAGAGACCTACTTGATGAGAAGGGATTTGCGATGCAATGGAAGTGGATGGGCAAGGTCTACAGCTACACTCGATTTTCGACGCCGGAACAAGCAGCCGGGGACAGCTATCGACGGCAGACAGAGGCGGCAAGGAAGTGGGCAGCGGCCCGAGGGCTTGAGCTTGATGACCGCCTTTCCTTTGCGGATGAGGGAGTGTCGGCATATCGCGGACACAACGCGGACACCGACAACGGTCTTGGGGGCTTCCTGTTTGCCTGTCGGCAAGGGCTGGTGGAGCCAGACAGCTACCTCCTAGTGGAGAGCCTAGATCGAATAAGCCGCATGACTCCTCGCAAAGCGCAGTCAATCTTCAATGACATTGTGGACAGTGGAGTCACGATCGTCACCCTCAATGATGGGCAAGAATACACAGCCCAGAGGCTCGACAGCGAACCCATGGCACTCCTCATCGCCCTCATGGTCTCTTGGCGTGCTCACGAGGAAAGCAAGACGAAGGGCAAGCGGGTTGCCGAAGCGTGGGCTGCGAAGCGGGCGAGGGTCCGCAGTGGCGAGGACAAGCTCCTGACCCGCAGAGGTCCGGCTTGGCTGGAGTGGAGCGAGGACGGTTGGAAGCCAATCGAACAACACGCAGCCACCGTTGAGCGCGTCTACCGGATGACACTAGAGGGCATCGGGGAGCACACAATCGCCAAGACGCTCAATGAGGAAGGCGTCCCCGTGATGGCACGGGGGAAGGCGTGGCATCGATCCAGCGTGTCAAAGCTCCTGCGCAACCCCGCCGTCATCGGACAGCTAGTTCCTGGGCATATGGAGTTCGAAGGGAACGGGCGGAAGCGTAGGGTCATGGAAGAGCCGATAGCGGGGGTGTATCCAGCGGTCATCTCGGATGAGGACTGGTTGGCTGTACGGGCGTTGAAGGATGGCTCCACTGCAAGCCCACGGGGACGCGGAGCAAACCGCCCGCTTCAAAACGTCTTTGGAGGGCTGGCGCGCTGCCCTGATTGCGGGGCTGCAATGACCCGCGTCTTCAAGGGGAGGAAGAAGGGCGGGAAGCCAAAGCTGGTTTGCACGATGGCAAAGGCAGGCAAGGCGAAGCACTACAGGTCAGTCGATCAGGAGGAGGTCGAAGAAGGCTTCTTCCGCAACTGGCAGGGTCTGTTCGCCGATGTCCCAGCCGCCAGCGGTGACGCTCATCTTGATCGTGTTGTCGCTGACCTCCAAGGCACGATCAGCGCGAAGCAGGACCACTTGGAAGAGATCGAACGGGCGCTGGAGAAGCAAAGCGCTCACGCTGGTATCCGCGCCGCCCGACGCATCGAAGAGGAACTTCGCACCCTTCGGGAAGCCTTGCAGGACGCCGAAGAGCGCCGCGAGCTGTCAGACGCTGGCATGGTGGCGGTGCGGCTGGAGACGCTTCGAGACGCGATGGAGCCGGAAGAGGGCGAGCGGGAGGTGGCAAAGGTCAATGCCGCTCTTCGGAGCCTGTTTGATGGCGTAACCGTTGATCGACCCAACGGTCAGCTTCGCTTCGCTTGGAAGCAGGGCGGCGAGACGGGGATGATGATTGCATGGCCGGAGAACGCATAGGCCGCGAAGAAACTTCGCCCTGAATAACAATCGCGAGAGACCGCCTAAGGACTCACTGGAGCGCCGGGAGAGTCTGGTGGCCAAAAGGGCTTCTTCGAGTCCTGCGGCGCTCTGGCGGGCTTCTAGGGGCATGCCATTTAACCCACACCCTTGGAAGAGCGAACCCCCGGCCAGAGAGGATCAGGATTCACCTATAGGAGCTTCCATAGGCGATCCGAAGGAAGCCCCGAATGAGCCGCAAGGGGTCTCACTCCGCGCATCGTCCGCTTCAGTGGCAAAGACATGCTCCACATGATCGCTCTAGCCAAGCCGCCGCCCGTCTTGTCCATGATGGGCCGACGAAGGGGGTTCTGCCGAGCATTCGGAAGAAGGGCTGAAACCCGCAGAAATCCGGGCTTTTCTAAAAAACCCAGACCCTCGGAGAATGGACCCCCGGCCAGAGAGGATCAGGATTCACCTGTAGGGTAACCTCAGGTGCCCCCGCCGATCCCCAAGGGTTCCCATTCAGAGCCTCTGCAAGAGCAGTGATGCATCATGGACGGGGTCAATCCCCCTCAATCCACCCAACCTAATCCATCGGGACCCTGACAGGGAACCGAGGACCGCCTGCGTCTGCGATAGACGCAACCCAGCAACGCTAATGCACGGGACAGACCCGGCAGAAAGCACAACACATGACTGACAACACCACCCCCGCCTTCAGCGCTGACGATGATGGCCTGCGTGCCACCGTCACGCACTACGGAAGCCTCTCCGGCAAGTCCGAGGGCATCCCAGCCGAGCACCAGCCGTACGCCGAGCAAGTCCTGAAGATGGACTCGCTACGAGACGTCGCTGGCAATGTGGCCGATAACAGCGGGGTCGTTCCCACCCAGCTCAAGGTAGACAGCTTGCCGCACGAGATGCGCAGCGAGGTCTACCGCAAGCTCGAACTCCTGCCCAACATGCCGAAGGAAGAGCTTGCCAAGCACGAGAGCAAGCTGGTCGCTGAGGCCATCACCGCCAAGCGGGGATCGATCCGTAGCCTGACAGGCGTTCATCCAGACTCGCTCCCGTTCCACAAAGAGCAGGCCAACATCGCGATGCAGGTCCGCGACCTGTACCGGAAGCATGACGACTACCAGAGCCAGATGGACAAGGTGGTCGATGTGAAGAAGGCGGAAGACCCGGTAACGGGTGAGCTGGTCGCGGAGCCGGTCTATTGGCTGAGCGAGACGAAGCGCGCCAACTTCGCCAACGCCATCGCCGACATCGATCGACAAATCCGGCTCCTGATGGCCCCCGACGGCTCTTTCGGTCTCGAAGGGCGCAAGCGCATGGACAAGGCATTGGCCGAGTCCGCCGCCATCCTGCACAAGATCGCTACCCATCGGACGGAAGAGCGGGAAGCTCAGAAGCTCGCTGACGAGATCGTGAGCAAGGAGCGCATCCAGCGCCGCGCAGAAGTCCTCGCCAGCCAGAAGCGTAACAGCAGCTCATGACCCGTGGCCGTAAGCCCCGGCTGATTGCCGCGAAGCGTCACGATGACCTCCAGCCCTACATCGATCCCAACAGCCCCAGCTCTCCCGGGTACGCCGAGCGGCACCGCCGGAAGTCCTACGAGATCATGCCGGGGATGACGCGGATCGATATCGGTTGCGAAGGCGACTGACCACCACACCAACCAATCCAAGGAGACCAGTTCATGAACAGTGCGACCGCATACCACCAGCCGCACCTGCGGACCCCTGCCGCGCCCTTGTGGGACGACATCCAAGCCGCCCTGGCACTGGTCTCCGCAGCGAAAGCTACAACCCCGAATGAACACCCCCGCAGCCCGCAAGGGCCGCGAGCGCACCTGTAACCAGTGCGGAGCGGTCTACCGCTCACCCCGAACTTCGCTCTACTGCTCGACCCCTTGCCGGAAGAAGGCAGGGCGCGGCACGGCTCCCACAGGAGGCCCGAAGGCTAGCCCTTCGAGCTTCTCACCGATCACCAAGGCGCTCCACCTCACCGGCTACATTGGCCGCGTGGGTCCCCTGAGCGCCCGCGATCAGAGCCAGCCGGTCTACGCCCTCGTGGTCGATCCCAACGAAGCCTACGCCGAGCTGGCTTACCAGTTCGACCTCAAAGGCTGGGGGTCGTGAGCCGTGACGAGTTCGACACTGACCTCAGGGACAACGGCATCCATGGCTACAACACCCGCAGTCCCGAAGCGCTGGAGCGTAACCGATTCCGCGCTCGCCAACGGGAACGAATAGCCCGCGCTGCCTGACCCTCCTTAGCGTCCCGTCTTTGACACCTCAGCACCTACCCCTGCTTGGCGTAAAAGTCGGGACGCTAAGCACCCCTCAAACCCGCAGAAATGCGTGGGTTTGAGAAGCCACTTTCGGCGACCCTAGACCCCCAAAACAGCCCAAGGCTGAGAAAGAGGCAACATGCCTAGAAAGCGGATTCCTGTGCCCGTGCCAGAGCGCCACAAGTTCTGCCACAGCTGCCAGACCGTCCACCACGTCACCAAGTTCTACCGCAACCGGAGCCAGCCCGACGGGCTAACCTCGCAATGCCAAGAGTGCGCCAAAGCGTCGGGCAGAGCCTCGCGGGGCATCAACAAGCTCATCGAAGAAGTGAGCGCGGAGATGCAGGCCTACTTCGCCACCCGCAAACCGGAGCCATTCGAGCCGAGCTACCCGCCGATGTCGAGGGTGCACCCATGAGGCGCTTCCGGCACTACCGAGGGCTTAATGGCGAGACGATCCCGGTCGCAGAAGACACCATCGCCGCCACCGCGCTGCCCCACAGGCACGAGCCGTTCCCGTTCATGCGGGCAGCTCAGCGGGCAGGGAAGGAGCGTGACCAGCTCGCGTTCTGGAGCCAACACTTCCCGTGGATCGACGACACGCTCAAGCTCCCCTCCGTGCGCCGCATGCTGGTGCGCTGAGGGCCGTTAGTTTTGGTGCAAAAATCCGAAGCCCCATAAACGCTAACGAGCGCGGCGGTTCCCCCCCGTAGGGGGTTCTGCCCCCACACTAACCCGCCGTGCTCCTTCGGTTTCCCTTGGAATATTCGAGAGGGATTGCCGGGGCGCGGCGGGCCGTGTGCCTTTGACGGGGCGGGGTCAGTTGCGGGTCGGCCTGCCCAGCAGCTTCTCCAGCCTTTCATGGACAGCAGCCGCTACCGTGCCCGTCATCTTCTCTTCGCTCATGTAGTCCTCCATTGGTCGAGAGCCACACGCCTATCCCATCCGCAGGGACCGAAATATCGACCATGTGGAACCGGCGGGCTGTTTGAGTCCAAGCGGCTCCGTTTTGCGGTGAAGCGAGAGAGTGTCCGAATGGGGTGTACCTCCAGCGAGCGCTCGTATCGGACAGTGTTTTTGTCCGAATAGGGTTTACTTGTGATTTACCGGACACTACCTGCTCAGGTTCTAGACCCTAATCGTACAGGAGCCATCATGGCACAGACTATCGGATACGCCCGCGTCAGCACTGAAGATCAAGACTGCAGCATTCAGGAAGAAGCCCTCCGCAAGGCCGGGGCTGACGTTGTCCGTTCGGAGAAGAAGAGCGGCACCAGCACCAAAGGCCGCACTGAGCTGGAGACCGTGCTGGACTTCCTGCGGGAAGGCGACACGCTCCTAGTGACCCGCATAGATCGCCTAGCGCGCTCCGTCGGGGACCTTGAGGGGATCGTGGGGCAGCTGAAAACGAAGAGGGCGCACCTTAAGGCCACAGAGCAGCCTATCGACACCTCTACGCCAGCGGGGCGAGCATTCCTCCAGATGCTTGGCGTGTTCGCAGAGTTCGAAACGGCTATCCGCCGCGAGCGCCAGATGGAAGGCATCGCCAAGGCGAAGGCGCGGGGCGTGTACAAGGGCCGCAAGCCGTCAGTGCCCGTAGAGCGGGTGCAGGAGCTGAAGGCCGGTGGTATGGGGGCCAGCGCGATTGCGAAGGAGCTGGGGATCGCTCGCAGCAGTGTCTATGAGGCCCTGAAGGGGTGAGGCCGTGGGAGAGCGGGCACGGTTCCCCGATGCCCTGCTTTTTTCCATTTTGCCGCCAGGGCAACGCGAACCAATTAGGGCCTGACCAACTCTACGGCCACGTCGGCAATGGCCCTTACAGTCTCCTTGTCCGCCGCCAACGGTGCTCCAAATGACAGGGCAAGGGAGATGGCAATCCACTTTACGCAAGCCGCAACGTCTACGTGAACTGTAACGACGGCACGCTCTTTCCGCTGGGGAACGCGAGTAGGTTTCGGAGCCTTTGCAGCCTCGCCTGTCTTCCTCGCAAGAAGCCCCATCCTAGTCGTCCCCGAACGATTCGGTCCCATGAACCGAATGTGCGAGAGGCGTATCGCGGGCCAACCTCCTTGCAAGCGGGCTGAAGTCGAAAACCCTACGCCCATTATCGAGATAGCTGCGCGTCATTAGCCCGAGCTTTTCCATCTTTCGCGTCGCACGTTGGACCGTTCGCTTATCCACTCCCATGCGAGCAGCTACAGTGGTCGAGCGAGGATAGACGACTGATGACGGCTCCCACCAATGTGCCAGAAGATTGATAAGCACGAGCATTTCAGTGGGGGTCAGCCCGTACTTCGATTGCAACCTTAATAGCGTCATCGGGACGGCCACAAATCCGGACGAGGGGCCAACTGCACCCTGCCACTTCGCGGCAACTGTGTTTGGTTCGCTATCGCTCACTTCGCTTGCATCGATAGGGGCGTTCGGTGGGTCTTGAAGCATTCTGATGACATAGGGTATCTAATTCCATATTGAAATGGCGTCTATTCAATGGGTGACATCAGTGTCGTAAAAATGTGACCCCTTGACCGTTGCTGTGGTCAAATGGCTCAGGATTGGAAACCCGGTTCGAGGCTAGCGTGGCCGGTACGGCTCACACGCAATGCCATCGCCGTCCGCGTCTAATTGCGGTCGATACCCCGGCGAACCCCTGCGAAGCGGCGCGGCCCCCGCAGCTCTCGCGGCGGCACAGTTGCGATAGTATGCGGCCCCCGACTGACTCTGCCGTGGGCTGACTTCGCGGGCTGTCCTTGATGCATCGCGGTAGTCATCACGGGGCCTTGAAGGGGGCGGAAGGAGAAGCTGGGGATTCGCGGCGCGATAGTCAGAAGGCATTTGGAACTCGCCACCCCATATCCCCACACCCCGCGTTCTGGCCTGCTCCACCACCCCGACATACCGGTCGCTGTATTGTGGAAGGGCGACAGCATAACCAGCGTTGGCCATCCGTTGGCTCAGGTCCACACCGTTGGCAGTGCAGGTAGCAACTACCCGCCCATAACTGTCCACGTCCCTCTGCTGACACTGGACGGCCTTACCAGCGACTAGGCTTGAGAGAAGCTGACCAGCGTCGGCACCACAGGCCCAGGTGGCCCCATTGCGGGTGCACTGCTGAGAGCTTTCGACGGCGTCGATCCCATGGAGTCTGATGTGAGAATCGCCTAGCAGAAGCGTGTCGCCGTCGATTGCCTGAGCCTGCCCGAAGATGATCTGCGAATAGGCAGGGGCCGCGCCAAAGAGCAAGGCTGCGGCCAAGCTGGTAGCGAACATTCGAAGCATCATGCCTAACTCCTTCGAATCCCCCGCCGTCCTGTGTAGCGCCTACTAAGCTCTGTCAGCAACTCCGCTTCGAACTCGGCAAGCTCTGGCACGTGTCTTGAAGTTTTTACGTTGAGGACGATTGCTCGCTACCTATATCTGGGCGGTCTAGTTGGAGAACACCGGTGCCAAGCAAAGCGTACTACATCTCGCCCATCGATTTCGGTTGGGAGTTCCTACCGTCAGTTCATGACTTTGCCGCGCGGCTGGCACAGGATGATCTCGACATCAGGCTGGGCCGCACGCTCTACGGGCAACCCCGGCTAGACCGCTTCCTTGCTGATTTCGAACAGGCGAAAGAACTCGCTACGCAGGTTGGATGGGAAGGCGATTTTCGCGGAGACCCGTGCGTGTTCTGCATCCCCATCGAAAATGAAATCGTCTATGGCTTTGTTTGGAAACAGGAAAACAACGGCGACACCTTGGTGGTTACGCCGACGCCTTTGCCTTGGTTGAACGAGTTGGTGCTCACCTAACTTGATCGTGCCATTCCAGCGGTGTTCTGTGGTGGAATAGGCCTCGTTTGTTTTGCTGCAAAAATCCGTACCGGGAATCGAGGGTAAGCGAAAGCCCCGTTCCCTCAAGGGGTACCCCCAGCTTCCCGCCAGTGACCCGGGGGACATCCCTTGTCTTCTGTAAAGCGAGGGCCGCCCCGTGGCCGAACTATGGCGCGGGATTGACGGGCGGGGGCTGAACCGCCGCCCATTATCCAGCCCCTGTTCGATCAAGTCTCTGATCCACTGCTCCAATCGGCCTAACGCACGTTACGCCGTTTGGAACAGTTAGGTTCATCGATGAAAGCCGTTGCCTACTACCGTGTCTCCACCGCCACCCAAGCCTGCTCTGGGCTGCAGCTTGAGGCCCAGAGGGCAGCCGTTGCCAATCTTTGCGCGCACCGGGGTCTAGAGATCATCGCCGAGTTCACCGAGGTGGAGAGCGGCAGGCGCAATGACCGGCCCGAACTCAATGATGCTTTGCGCCGCGCCAAGCTTACCGGGGCCACCCTGGTGGTCGCCAAGCTCGACCGCTTGTCTCGCTCGGTGGCGTTACTGTCCACGCTGCAGGACAGCGGGGCCAAGTTTATTGCAGCCAATATGTCCGAGGCCAACGAGCTCACAGTCCACATCCTCGCAGCTGTGGCGCAAGCGGAACGCAAGGCAATCTCCACGCGCACCAAGGAGGCCCTCAGGGCAGCCAAGGCGCGGGGGGTGAAGCTCGGCAGCCCGAATGGGGCAGCGCCGCTCAAAAGGGCTGGCAAGGGCAACGCGGGAGCCATCGAGGCAGTCAAGCAAGAAGCTCAGAGCCGCGCTCACGAGCTCGCAGACGAGATTGCGGCAGTGCGGGCAGCCGGGGCCCAGAGCCTCAGAGAGATAGCTCAGAGTTTGAATGAGCGGCACATTGAGGCACCGAGGGGAGGCAGCTGGCACCCTTCGGGGGTCAAGCGGGTGCTGGAGCGACTGCCGCTATAGTTGCAAGGGCTCACTAGCCTGCGATGAGCTCAGGGCATTGATTCACCATGTGTTTCTGATGCGGCAATAATGTACGCTCGAAACCCCACCGATCCGCACGGAAGATTTTCATGGCATTAGTACGGGACGCAAAGACGCTGTCGAACAAGGCCATCGCCTCGATGCGGATCGCAATGAGCACGTTCAACAGCTATGACGATGACGGAAGGGTATGCTCCGTTCTCCTGCACCTGCAGCATGCTTGTGAGATGCTCCTCAAAGCAGTGCTGGTTCAGAATGGTGAGAAAGTGTTCGATCCCGGCGACGGACGCAGCATCGGCTTTGACCGCGCTTTGCACCGGTGTCGGCAGGATTACGATCTCAGCGAAGCTGAAGCGGGCACGATGCGCGTCATAGACGCACTACGAGATGCCGAGCAGCACTGGTTCACAATTGTCGATGAAGACTTTTTCTACCTGAACACCCGGGCGCTGGTGACCGTTTTCGATGCCTATCTTAAACGAGCTTTAGAGATCGATTTGTCGTCACACATACCCTCTCGGGTTTTGCCAGTCTCCACTAAGCCGCCCGGAGACTTCGATTTTCTCGTGGACCGGGAGTACGCCCTGATCGCGGACCTCCTTACGCCGGGGCGTAGGAAGAGAGATGAAGCAAGAGCGCGGATAAGGGCTTTGCTTGCGATGGAAGGACTCGTTAGCGATGAGGTTCAGATCTCGCAGCGAGACATCAATCGTATTGAGAAGGCCATAAGGGCAGGAAACGACCTAGCCGCTGTCTTTCCGAGACTAAACACGATTGCGAGTTCGATTGAAGGCGACGGCCCGTCAATCAAGGTCCACTTCACAAAAAAGCAGGGCGCACCCGTTCAGTTTGTTGCAGGTGACGATCCCGTTGGCGCAGCTGCGGTGCGAGAGGTCGACTTGCAGCGAAAGTTTTATCTTCGCGCCACCGACCTTGCAAAGGCCGTCGGGCTGAGTGTTCCGAAGGCGGCTGCTCTAAGGGCACATCTTGGGATCGACGGGGACCCGGATTGTCACCACGTCTTTTCCTTCGGTAAATCGAAACATCATTGCTTCTCCGACAATGCACGAAACAGGATGCGTCAGTGTCTTGATGATGGCGCTGACATCGAAGCGATTTGGGCCGCGCAGCGAGGCTAACTATCCTGGCAGTGAACGCTCAACGCTCAGCAATGAGGAAGACCAAGGGAATAACGTAACTGCGCGCCGACAGCGGTAGTTGTGGTTCGTAAGACGCGACATGGCAGACACGCGGACACCCTCTCAGCGCCGACGCATCATGCAGTCGGTGAAAACGAAAGACACCGGTCCTGAGATGGCCGTTCGTCGCCTGTTGCACAGGGAAGGTTTCCGCTATCGCTTGCATCATCAAGGACTGCCAGGGCGGCCAGATATAGTCTTTCCCGGGCGGAGGAAGGTCATCTTCGTGCACGGCTGTTTTTGGCACGGCCATGATTGTCGGTTAGGTCGCCCTCCGAAGTCGAAGCTCGAGTATTGGGGCCCAAAATTACTGTCCAACAAGGAGCGTGACCAGCGCATCCTAAGGGAACTCGCTGAGTCCGGCTGGGCAACGTTGACTGTATGGCAGTGCGAGATGGAAAATATGGCAGAGCTTCGAACTCGACTCATTCGATATCTTGAAGATGCTCCGGAAAAGGGAGGGTGAAGTGGTTGCGTGAACAAGGTTCGACGGACTATCGAGTGGTCGAAGGAGTAATACGAGTGCGGCCAATCGGAATCGATCTTTTCGCTGGTGCTGGCGGGCTGAGCCTTGGCTTTGAACAAGCGGGGTTCGATGTTGCTGCAGCCGTTGAGATTGATCCGATCCATTGCGCCGTCCACAAGTTCAATTTCCCCGAAACTGCAGTCATTCCGAAGTCTGTTGCTGAACTCTCAGGGGCGGATATTCGATTAGCTGCGGGGATTGGCGGGCGCCCTGTCGATTGCGTCTTCGGGGGGCCACCATGTCAGGGCTTCTCACTGATCGGTCACCGAACTTTGGATGACCCCCGGAATAACTTGGTCCTCGATTTTGTGCGGATTGTGAGCGAGCTTGATGCTCGCACCTTCGTTTTCGAGAATGTGAAGGGCCTCACGGTTGGCAAGCACAAGCGCTTTTTGGCCGAGGTCACCGAGGCTTTCGAAGCTGCCGGATACGAAGTTCGTCTTCCGTGGAAGGTGCTGAACGCAGCGCATTATGGCACACCGCAGCATCGTGAGCGCCTTATCCTAATCGGAGCGAAGAAAGGACTTCCACTTCCCGATTACCCAAAACCTTTTACCAGCCCAGCGGACGGACGAAAGCCGATAGATGGATGCAGCCTCGGCCCATCTTGTTTGGACGCTCTAGGTGACTTGCCCGACGCAAACCGATTCAAAGGCCTAGAGGAAGGCGACGCCGTCCAAACCTCCACCTTCGGAAAGCCGAGCGCCTATGCCGCAGAACTCCGCATGCTGACCAACGCAGCATGGCACAATGGCTATGTCAGAGATTGGGATCCCGGGTCGCTGACCTCGAGTGCCCGGACCCGGCACTCAGCTATTTCCCAGCGCCGGTTCAAAGAAACTGAGCCCGGCTCAGTCGAACCCATAAGCAGATTTTACAAGCTGTCACCATCGGGCCTCTCGAACACCCTCCGAGCAGGGACCGACGGGGCCCGTGGTGCGTTCACGAGCCCACGCCCCATCCATTACAAGTTTGATCGCTGCGTTACTGTACGGGAGATGGCGCGCCTCCATGGTTTCCCCGATTGGTTCCGTTTGCACTCCACCAAATGGCATGGCGCGAGGCAAATCGGAAACGCCGTTGCCCCACCCTTGGCCCGTGCCATCGCATCAAAGATAATCGAGACCTTGGGCACTGAGCTTGTGCCTCCCGCCCGCGTAATGAAGTTGGGTGACCCGTCGTTGCTTTATATGGATATGACAGCCGCGGCAGAGCACTTCGGTGTGCCTGCTCCCGTTTCGAAGCGAGATCGCAAAAGCGGTGCGACCAAGCGGAAACAGGAGGAGATCGAAGAAGAGCGCCTCGCTTTGCTAAGGGCCGCCAATGCCTGAAGCGTCAAGCCCCAGTCGCTACTCCCAGTTGGTCGAATCTATCTTCTTCGATCATTACGCCGAGGGCGTCACTGAGTTTGAGTTCAATCGTCGAGAACTGGAAACGAATGCTGAAGACCTAGGTATCAAGCTGCCGAGAAACTTGGGCGATGTCATCTACTCAATCCGGTACCGCACCGCGCTTCCCGCATCGGTCCTAGCTACCCAGCCCGATGGAAAGGCGTGGATCATTGAGGGGGCCGGTCGAGCGATCTACCGGTTCCGTTTGGTCAGTGCAAACCGGGTGACCCCGCGCACGGACCTAGTACGGACAGCCATACCTGATGCAACGCCAGAGATCATTCGAGCGTACGCACTGGACGACGAGCAAGCTCTGTTAGCAATCGTTCGCTACAACCGCTTGATCGATATATTCCTCGGCCTGACAACGTACAGCCTCCAGAACCACCTCAGAACAACAGTCACAGGTATCGGCCAGATTGAGATCGATGAGCTTTACGTTGGCTTAGACCGGCACGGCTGCCACTATGTGATCCCAGTCCAAGCGAAGGGCGGCAAGGACCAAATCGGGATCGTCCAGACGACCCAAGATATCAGGTGGGTGGAGCAAAAGTTTCCGGATATGCGTTGCCGCGCAATCGCGGCACAGTTCATGGACGGGGGTATCGTCGCTCTCTTTGAATTGACTCTGCAAGATGACGAAGTTCGCGTTGTTCAAGAGCGGCACTATCAGTTGGTACCGTCAGACCAGCTAGATCGTGCCGCTATCCGGAATTATCAGGATTGAGTTTGACTGCCTGACGCCTTGCTTTTTTCGTTCTCATCACTTTCCGGGTTCATAATCGAATGAGCCTTTCCCATCGTCTATGCGCCACTGCCTTAGAGCCTTACCATCACCGTAGAACTCTTTGCACCTGTCCTGATCCGCTTCGGGGTTTGGAAGCCGGGTGTATGTCACGTCTTCGCCTTCGAAGATCACCCTGACTTCGTAATAGTTACACGGGCCATCCGCTCCGGGTGCCACTAGGCTATCCGCTACCATTTCTCGATCATTCCACTGACGAACCGCTAGTGTGTCTGTTAACGGGAGACCCAGGTAGCCCGGAGAGACTTCGTTTATGCTGGTGAAGTCGCAGGCCATTCGTTCAGCCCGGCACACCATCGTGACCATGTTATTTACTGGTCGCTCAGACTCTTGAGGCTCGTCCCCCACGATACTACCCACAACAGAAATGTAGTCCGATGCTAAGTAGACGGATTTCGTGGGAAATCGGATTGGCTCTGAGCCCTCCTTGTCTAAGGCCCACAGGGCAGCTCCGCCGGTCATGATCACACCCAATGCCAGTCCTGTCTTAAATCCCGCCATTTCACTTTTCCCAACCTAGATGATTTGGTCGACCCCAGATGGCCCCTACTCTAAGTATCTGGCATGAAAGGGTGAGCATATGGAAGAGGCAGAAACAAACGCCAGTAGCCAGTGGGATGCGTTTTTTTCAGCCTACGGAAGAGCTGTTTTTGAGGCGCAGGAGTTGGAGCGCAACCTCGCGACAGCGATGAGCTTCTTCGAAGCGAGGAAGCGCGCTGTTCTCAAACGCCCGACCCCCAATGAAATAGACACACTGATGGACGAGCTGGACGGCGAGCCTATCGGGGAACTAATAAAGAGGTTGAACAGCTTTCACGTGCTTGATCCCTCAGACCTGCAGACACTAAATGAGGCCAATTCAGCCCGCCGAGTTCTCGTCCACCACATAGGTCTGATCCATGCAGAAAAGTTCTCTGCCTCAGACGTGGTGGGCTTGTGCCATGAGGTTGGGAAGCTAAGGGCGGCTGTCTTCCACGGACTATACCTTTCCGCGAGACTCGCTGAAACAGAGATCAATCGAATGAGCAGAGAAGCGAAATCACGTGCCAATGGGAACTAGTTACGGCGCACAAAGCTGATACACAAAAAAGAGGCTTTCAGCCCACAATGCTTTATTTTTCAACATTTTTGGAGAATTGGCATGGGTGACAGGAATCTGAGACAGCCCAATCCCAGTCTCCCTGTAGACTGAGAGAGGTTTTTACGACCCAATAATTAGAATATTGGAGGAAGTCTGCGCTTGCTCGTTGAACAAAGGTTCGCCAACAAGTGAGAATGTCGACAAGCAAAAAGGGCTGGTTTCGTCTCTGGGTAGCCTTCGCCGTTGTTTGGGCGGCTTTCAGCCTTTGGCGACACATCGTTCGGCTTGATGAATGTGAAGAGCAGTTCATAGCTGTCAAACTCAACAGCGCTGCCTTCAAGTCCTGCTTTGATGACTCGCTTGGATTGTTTGGCTTCTCAGCTATCGCTGTCCCCCTTGCGATCCCTTTGGCCTTTTTCGCGGCCCGGTGGGTTTGGCGAGGGTTCCAAGACAAGTAGGGTCTTTACGTTCTTACGTTGAGCAGGTTGTGTCCGCCGGCCGCGGCAATCTCCAATGCGCGCTTGGCAGTTTCCTGCCCTTTGACCTGCCTCAGGTCCGCAGCGGGAGGTGCCAGTTCCACCTCGCCGCGCGGCGGATCGGGCAAGCGCTGCGTGCCCTTCAAATGGTTAAGCAGGCTGACGAGATCGGGCGCGGCCAGCACCGGTACGCCGCTCGCCCATCTTGCTTCGGAGCCCTGGATCGCCGGGCAGATCAGCCCGCTTTCCGTTTCGCTGGCGTGCAAGGCCGCGAGCAGCACCCCGGGCGAGGCGACGATCCGCCCGTCGAGCGCCAGTTCGCCCACCGCAATCCAGTCACCCAGCTGCTCGGCATCGGTCACGCCCATGGCCGCGAGCAGCGCCAACGCAATCGGCAAATCGTAATGCGAACCATCCTTGGGCAGGTCGGCCGGGGAGAGGTTGATGGTGATCCGCTTGGGCGGAAGAGCCAGCCCCATCGCGGCAAGCGCCGATTGCACCCGCTCACGGCTCTCGCTCACCGCCTTGTCGGGCAGCCCGACAATGCCAAAGCGCGGCAATCCGGGCGCCACCTGGCATTGTACTTCAACACTTCTGGCTTCCAGTCCCAAATAGGCGACCGTTTTGACTAATGCGACCCCTGTTATTCCAGTGAGGAGTCGAATTAGTGGCTGGTTTTATTGGCATTGTCGAGGGACACTGTCGCCCGCACAAGCGGGCCGCTGTGCAGCGCAATATCTTGACTCGCACCCCGGCTTGGCTTAACGGCCCGCGCAGACGGCGGTCGCCTCTCGCAGGCGGCCCTTTTTGTTGGTGCCCAAGAAGCACCTTTTTGATTTCGAGGACGATATGAAGCGGACTTTCCAGCCCAGCAATCTTGTGCGAGCCCGCCGCCATGGTTTCTTTGCCCGCAAGGCAACCCCCGGTGGCCGCAAGGTCCTGCGCGCGCGTCGCAAGCGTGGCCGCAAGAACCTTTGTGCGTAATTTGATTTTCGCGACGCCCGTCCGGGCGCGCGATTTCCTCGCTCACGCGGCCTGACAGCCGCGTCGCTGCGGGCGGCCAGTCGGCCTTGCGGGCTCCCTAACGGGGGCCCGTTCGCGTATGTGCCAACCATGACCGAATCGATTTCCGTGATGCGTCGCCGCGCCGATTTTCTTGCAGCGAACCGGGGCCTGCGCGTGGCGTGCCCCGGTTTCGTGCTTTTGGCGCATCCCAATTCAGGGCACGGCAAGCGCTATGGCATCACGGTAACCAAGAAGGTCGGCAATGCCGTGGTGCGCAACCGGATCAAGCGCCGTTTCCGCGAATTGCTCCGCGCAGCGCTGCCGGCGCAAGGCCTGCCCGATAACGATCATGTGCTGATCGCGCGCGATGGCGCGATCGAACGCGATTTCGCCAGCATGCGAGAGGAGCTGAGCGCAGCGCTCGCCCGCGCCGCCGCCGGTAAGGGAGACCCGCCGCGCAGGCGCCCGCGCAAGGGCAACCGTCAGGGGCGCGGGGCATGAAGCATGTCCTGATCCTCATCGCGCGGCTGTGGCAATGGGGGCCAAGCCGGATACTGCCGCCGACCTGCCGCTATGCGCCATCTTGCAGCGAATATGCCGTCGAGGCGCTGGGCAAATATGGTGCGATCAAGGGTGGATGGATGGCAATTAAGCGGCTAATGCGCTGCCATCCGTGGGGCGGGCATGGCTATGATCCGGTGCCCTAGCAATCCATACTGTAATACCTAAATAATACACCATCGAGTTTCAGACGCACAGGATTTGATCTTGGACAACCAGCGCAATCTCCTGCTCGCCGTGGCACTTTCCGGGCTGCTTATCCTGGGTTGGGACATGGGGATGCGGTATTTCTATCCGGCGGCCTCGCTCAGCGCGCAGGCGGATACTGTCGCGACCAGCAGCGAAGCGCCGCCGCCCGCAGCGACGTCTGCGGCAATCGGCGACGGTGCTCCGGTCGCGGCACAGGCGCCGGTCGATCTCGATGCCGCGCTGGCCAGCCCCGAGCGGGTGCGGATCGATGCGCCGCGCGTCGAAGGCTCGATCAACCTGGTCGGTGCGCGGCTCGACGATATCGAGCTGAAGGACCACCGCGAGACGGTGAAGCAGGATTCGCGCCCGGTGCAGCTGTTCGCGCCGCAAGGCACGCCGGGACAGTATTTCGCCGAATTCGGCTTCCTCGCCAACGGCCAGCGCCTGCCTGACAATATCCGCTGGCAGGCGAGCGGCGACCTGCTGTCGCCGGCAACTCCGGTCACGCTGACACACCAGTCCGAGGACGGTCTCAGCTATTCGATCAAGCTGTCGATCGATGACAATTACATGATCGATGTGGTCCAGACGGTGGCCAACACTGGCGAAGGCGGTGCCGTGGTGCAGCCGTTCGGCCTGATCAACCGCACCTCGACCACTGCCAGCCCCAGCACCTTCAACGCCCATTCGGGCCCGATGGGCGCATTCGGCGAGACGGTCGAATATGGGCCTGATTATGACGACCTGGCCGATGAAGGCACGCACACGCCCGAAGGCGGCGCGCCGGACTGGTTCGGCTTCAGTGATATCTACTGGCTGTCTGCGCTCATTCCGGGCGACCAGCAGGACGCGACCCCCGGTTTCCGCTCGCTCGGCAACGACCTTTATCGTTCCGACCTGATCTATGCCCCGCAAACCGTTGCGCCGGGCGCCTCCATCACCCGCAGCACGCGGCTCTTCGCTGGCGCCAAAGAAAGCGTGGTGCTTGACCGGTATCGCGACACGCTCGGCATCGAGAATTTCGGCAAGGCGATCGACTGGGGCTGGTTCGAATGGTTCGTGAAGCCGATGGTCTGGCTGCTACGGACGCTCTACGAATTCGCCGGCAATTTCGGCGTCGCCATCATCCTGCTGACCGTGATCATCCGCGGAATCATGTTCCCGATCGCGCAAAAGCAGTTCGCCAGCATGGCCGCAATGAAGGCCGTCCAGCCCAAGATGAAGGCGATCCAGGAACGCTACAAGGACGACAAGCAGCGCCAGCAGCAGGAAATCATGAAGCTGTATAAGGACGAGAAGGTCAATCCGCTCGCCGGCTGCCTGCCGCTGCTGATCCAGATCCCGATCTTCTTCGCACTTTACAAGGCGCTGATCCTGGCGATCGAGATGCGCCACAAGCCTTTCGTGCTTTGGATCGAAGACCTTTCGGCGCCCGATCCGGCCAAGATCCTCAACCTGTTCGGCCTGCTGCCGTTCGATCCGCCGGGTTTCCTGGGCATCGGTATCCTGGCCGTGCTGCTGGGCATCACCATGTGGCTCACCTTCCGCCTCAATCCCACCGCGATGGATCCGGTGCAGCAGCAGATCTTTGCCTTCATGCCGTGGATCCTGATGTTCGTGATGGCACCGTTCGCGGCAGGCCTGCTGCTTTACTGGGTCACCTCGAACCTGCTGACGCTGGCACAGCAAAGCTATCTCTATTCCAAGCATCCGCAACTGCGGGCGCAAGCGGATAAGGACAAGGCGGACCAGGCGCTGGCGGAAAAGCGCAAGGGCTGATCCATGACGCCCGAGGAAGAGCAGGAGCAGGCCGCGCGCGAGGAAGCGGCGTCAAAGCTGTTCTCGGGCCGGGTCGATTTCCTGCTGTCCGCTCCGCAGCTGAAGTTCCTGCCTGAGCCGACCGTGCCCGAGATCGCCTTTTGCGGTCGTTCGAATGTCGGGAAGAGCTCGCTGCTGAACGCGCTGACCGGGCGCAGGGCGATCGCGCGCGCTTCGGTTACGCCGGGCCGCACGCAGGAACTGAACTTCTTCGAAGTGGGCGAGCCCACGCTGTTCCGCCTGGTCGACATGCCCGGCTACGGCTTTGCCAAGGCCCCGCCCAAGGTGGTCGAGAAGTGGAAGCAGCTGGTGCGCGACTATCTGCGCGGGCGGCCGGTACTGCACCGCACTCTGGTGCTGGTGGACAGCCGCCACGGGCTGAAACAGGTCGATCGCGACATGATGAAGATGCTGGACGAGGCCGCGGTCGGCTATCGCATCGTTCTGACCAAGGCGGACAAGGTCAAGGCTAGCGAGCTGGAAGCGACTGCGGCCAAAGTGGCCGAGGAAGCGCGCAAGCATGTCGCCGCCTTTCCCGTGCTGCACGTGACCAGCGCCGAGAAGGGCATGGGCATTGCGGCGCTCAGGGCCGCGGTGCTTGAGGACGCGCTGGGGACGGAAGGGTTCTAATCTGCGCGCTGGCCGTTCAGCCCGCGGCCCGCTTTTTCGCTTCCGCCAGATCCACCACGTCGCCGCGGCCGATCATGTCGCCCGGCGTAGCGCGCGAGCCATCGGCCCTGAGCCCCACGTTTTCACGCTTGGTCAGCCACAGGTCCTGGTGGCCAAGGATCCGGCCATCGTGCGACAGGATCGAGACCGGGCCGATCGGTAGCCGGTCAGCCTCGTCCACCAGCACCGGGTCCTCCACCACTTCGGCACCGTACTTCTGGCCCCACTGGCGCAGGGCGAGCATCGCGGGCAGCAGGTCGAAGCCTTTCTCGGTGAGGCGATATTCGATCTTGCGGCGATCATCGGCGCAAGGTTCGCGCTTCAAAATGCCATGCTCGACCAGTTTGGCGAGGCGATTCGAGAGAATGTTGCGCGCGATGCCTAATTCACTGAGGAACTCCTCGAAGTGATGCACCCCGTTGAAGCTGGCACGCAGGATCATGAAACTCCAGCGTTCGCCCATAACTTCAAGCGCTTGCGGAAGGCCGCATTCGATCAGGTCGCGCAGTGGTTCTCTCAGTTCGCCCATAGATCAGTCCTCTTGTTGCAACCTATCTAGCCTGTCTTTCGCGCCCTCGCAAAAATTTTCAGTTTTTAGTTGCAACCTGAAACCTAATCTAATAGGTGGTGATTCGCAACTGGTTTTGATTCGAAACCCGCTGTCCCGAAAATCAAGTTGAACAAAAGGATACGACCATGACTCTCTCCCTCTCCAGCACCGGTCGTCTGGGCGCCCTTGCACTGGCGCTCGCCTATACCGGCATCACCTTTGGCGCACTGACCGCGCCTGCGCCTGCTTTCGCTGCCTCGAGCGGCCCCTATTATGTCGCCGAACTCGCCGCCCCCGCCAAGGAAGCCCGCACTGTCGCCGCCGGCGTGGCATGGTTCTGCGAAGGCACCACTTGCAAGGCAGCCAAGGGCAACTCGCGCCCGCTTCGCCTGTGCCGTGGCATCGCTCGTGAATTCGGCGAAGTAACGAGCTTCAAGACGCAGGGTGAAGCCCTGGCCGAAGACGAGCTGGCCAAGTGCAACGGCAAGTGAGCTGAACCCCATCTCCCGCCGGATCCTTCTCCAGGTCCGGCCATCCCCAAGGCCCCCTGCGTTCCCCAACGCCGGGGGCCTCCCTTTATCCGGGGTCAGATCAAGCCGCGCATGCGCAAATCGCGCTCAAGCGCAGTGGCATCGCCAAAATGATGTGCCTGCCAGCCAAGCTCGCGCGCGGAGGCAATGTTGGCCGCATTATCATCGATGAACAGCATCCGTTCTGCTGGAAAGCCAAAGCGGCTTTCGGCCAGCCGGAATATTGCCGGATCGGGCTTCACGAGCTTCTCCTGCCCCGAAACCACAATGTCGCGGAAATGGCCGAGTATCGGCTCGCTCGGAAAGAACTCGTCCCAGAACTCCGCCCCGAAGTTGGTGATCGCGAACAGCGGAACCTCGTTTGCAGCCAGCTGCCCGATCAGCTCCGCCGTGCCGGGCACCGGGCCCGGGATCGTGTCAAGAAAGCGATGGCGATAGGCATCGATCAGATGAGCGTAATCGGGAAAGAGCACTTTGCGTTCGGGCACCATTTCATCAAGCGGGCGCCCGGCATCATGCTGGAAATGCCATTCCTCGGTCACGACGTTGGCGCAGAACCAGTCCAGCTCTGCCGGATCGTCGATCAGCTGCGCGAAGAGGTGGCGCAGTTCCCATTGCACGATCACGCGCCCGACATCGAATACGACCGCTTCAACCTGCACTGACACTCTTTTCAGCTCCTCAAACAGCAACGGCCCGCGCTCCATGCGGAGGCGGGCCGGTTTGCTGCGTGACCGCCACAAAGGCGATCCGCCAAGCGGCGCAAATCAGCCCTGGCGGGCCTTGAAGCGACGGTTGGTCTTGTTGATCACATAGGTCCGGCCGCGACGGCGGATGACACGGCAATCGCGGTGACGGTCTTTCAGCGACTTGAGGCTGTTACGGATCTTCATGGCTCTATTTCCAAAAGTAAACGCGCCGGAGCTGCCCCCGACGCGGCAAAATCGAAGCGCGCCGTTAGCGCGGGAACAGATTCGGGTCAAGCTGCAAGCGGCCGGGAATCTTAACCGCAGGGTCACATTCTGCCTGAAATAGAGATAGGACGGCGATGCCGCACTGGCAATGCGCCAACGCCGCGGCTAGAGCCGGGGCAAGGAAACCGATCATGACCCTTTCACGCATATCCCTGTTCGCATTGGCAGCAGCGGCACTCGCCGGTTGCGCTTCCACCCCGGCGCCGAGCCCGGTCGAGGTCACCCGCTTTCATAACGCGGCGGCGCTCGCCACCGCCGATCGCGGCACCGTGTTCGTCGCCAGCGCGCCCGGCAACGAGCAGGATTCGCTCGCACTTGGGCCTTACAAGGCTGCCGTCGCGGCCGAACTGGGCCGACTTGGCTTCGCCGAAGCTGGTGGCGACAGCGCCCGCCTGATCGCGCAAGTGAAGCTGGAGCGCTTTACCATTGGCGGCGAAGATAAGCGCCGCGGCCCGGTAAGCGTGGGCATGGGCGGATCGACCGGCTCCTATGGTTCCGGTGTGGGCCTCGGCATCGGCATCAACCTGGGTGGTGGCGGATCGAGCGAGAGGCTCGGCACCGAGCTCAGCGTGATGCTGCGCGATCGCGCCACCAATGAAGCGGTGTGGGAAGGCCGGGCTCAATTCACCGTTTCGCCCAAATCTGAACTCGCGCAGCCCTCGCGCAACGCCCAGGTCATCGCCGAAGCGCTGTTCCGTGATTTCCCCGGCAACAATGGCGAGACCGTGGAAGTAGAGGTTTCCGAGTGAACGACATCGCAATCGACGCCAATTTCGACAGTGGCAATATCGAAGTCCTGTCGGTTGACGGCAACACCGCCACGCTGGCGATCCGCAAGGACCACATGAGCGAATTCGCGCAATGGTTCCATTTCCGCGTGACCTGCGCGGCGGGAACCGAGCTTGAGCTCAAGATTACCGGCCTCAACCAATCGGCCTATCCCGGCGGCTGGCCTAGCTATGATGCCTGCGTCTCCGAAGACCGCGAATATTGGGCGCGCGCCGCCAGCAGCTTTGACAAGGACGAAGCCGATGGCACGCTGACGATCCGCTATACCCCGGCCAGCAATATCGCCTTCTTCGCCTATTTCGCCCCCTATTCGATGGAGCGGCACCACGATCTCGTCGCCGAGGCAGCCGCGAGCGAAGGGGTGGACCTGCTCCGTCTGGGCACCACGCTCGACGGCCAGCCGGTCGACTGCCTCGAACTGGGCGACGGCGAGACACAGGTCTGGATTACCGCCCGCCAGCACCCGGGCGAAACACAGGCCGAATGGTGGATCGAAGGCGCGCTGGAATGCCTGACCGATACCACGGACCCGGTCGCGCGCGCGCTGCGGGCACGCTGCCGCTTCCACATCGTGCCCAATTGCAATCCTGACGGATCGCGCCGCGGGCATCTGCGGACCAATGCGGTGGGGACCAACCTCAACCGCGAATGGGACAATCCGAGCGCGGACAAATCGCCCGAAGTCTTGGCGATCCTCAGCCATATGGACACGACCGGGTGTGATTTCGCGATCGACGTGCATGGCGACGAAGCGATCCCGGCGGTATTCCTGGCCGGGTTTGACGGCATCCCTTCGTGGACCGAGGAACTGGGCGCCAGCTATGACCGCTATCAGGCGATCCTTGACCGGCGCACGCCCGATTTCCAGACCAAGCTGGGCTATCCCAAGGCCGCCAAGGGCAAGGCCAATCTGTCCATGTGCACCAACCAGCTGGCAGAACGCTTCGGCGCGACCGCCATGACGCTGGAAATGCCCTACAAGGATCTGGCCGATGCGCCCGAGCCCGAGCAGGGTTGGAGCCCGGAGCGCTGCAAGCTGCTGGCGCGCGACTGCCTCGCCGCGCTGCTTGAGTGGCTCGACAGCTAGCTGTCGAGACTCGCCGGGCCAAAGGCGCGGGGAAGCAGCGCAGATAGCGTGGTTTGCACTACCTCGTCTTCGCCCGCGCACCATACCACCGGATCGGTGCCGCCGAGTTCCGCAAGTTCGTTGAGCACCTGGCGGCAACGGCCGCAGGGAGTGATGGGCGCAGCTGTGTCGCCGATCACGGCCACTTCTTCCAGCCCGCCACGGTGCCCGTCATCCATCGCCTTCGCCACAGCAACAGTCTCGGCACACAGCGCCAAACCGTAGCTGGCATTCTCGATATTGGTGCCGGTCACCACGGTTCCATCGGCAAAACGCAGCGCCGCGCCCACGCGAAAGTTTGAATAGGGTGAATAGGAAGTGTCGAGCGCGCGCCGCGCGGCGGCGATCAGGCTGTCCCGGTTATTGTCTTCGCTCATTGCGCTCTCCCGCTCATGGCTGCACTACCGCCCATTCGACCGGTTCTTCCGAGGCTTCGGTATGCCGCGCGCGATTGGCTGTCCAGAGCAGCCACGGCCGCCCGGCATAGCGCGGCAGGAAGCGGTCGCGTTCGAGCCATAGGTCCCGCTCCATTCGCGCCGCAATACCATAACGCGTCTCGAAAGCTTCGGACAGCTTCAGGATCACCGGCTTGCCGGTGTGCATCTCCACCTGGTTGACGAAGGTCAGCAGCTCGCTTTCGACCGCGGCATCGCTGACCGTTTCGGCGCAGGCGTCGGCTGTCGTTTCCAGCGCGATCGCCGGAGGCAACAGCGAGGCATCGCGCGGCACCATGGTGACAAAATTGGCCGATTGCGCGTCAGCCGTGGCACAGGGATCGAAGCGATGCAGCGCCCCTACCTTCAAGCCTGCCCGCCGGGCGGTGGCCAGATTGCGACCAAACCGCCCATCCTGCCCGTCCGCGCCGGAACTGGCCTCCAGATAGGCGAAACTGCCGCCCAACGCTCGCACGGTCTCGAACCCGACCAGCCCGTTATATTCGCTGATGACCACGCCCTGTTCGGGATAGGTGGTTTCGTCAGGCGCAAATTGCTGGATATCCCACCAGTACCAGGCCGCTCCCAGCAAAGCTGCCAGCAGCACCAGTGCCGCCAATTGCATCCGCCATGGGCGGCGCGCCGGCCTGCGTTTCCGGGCCATCGCAATCAGCCCTTGATGTGCAGCACGCAGATCAGCGTGAACAGCCGCCGCGCGGTGGGGAAATCGGTGTCGACCTTGCCGTCGAGCCGTTCGAGCAGCAGCTCCGCCGCATGGTCGTGAATGCCGCGCCGGGCCATGTCGATCGCCTCGATCTCGCTTGGGGTCGCCTTGCGGATCGCCTGGTAATAGCTGTCGCAAATGGCGAAATACTCGCGGATCGGGCGGCGGAAGCGGGCAAGTCCGATCAGCAGCGTTTCGAGCTGCTGCTCATCCTCGCTGCGGATATCCATCGACAGCCGTCCGTCCATCACCGCCAGATGCAAGCGATAGGGGCCGTTCGCCCCGCGGGCGGCGCTACGCAGCGGCTTGAAGCTGTTTTCCTCGATCAGGTCGAAGATCGCGACTCGCCGCTCTTGCTCGACATCGGCATTGCGCCAGATGATCGTCTCCTCGTCGAGCGAGATATGGGCAATGCGGAAATCTTCAGCCATGATGAAGCCGCCTTTCGCAGATGCAGCAGGCAGGTTTCAAGCATTTCCGCGCGCCATCCCCGCTATCCACAAGCATGTGCGCCAAATTTGCCAGCATTGCCCCTTGGCTTCGGCCGGTGTCGCGCGCAATAGGGTCCGATGTCCGAAAGCGATGTGATCACCCGGCCCGAAGCTGAAACTGTCAAGACTGCCCGCCTGCCTGCAAATCTCGAGGCGGAAGCGGCGTTGCTTGGTGCCGTGCTGATCGACAATCGCGTGATCGAGGAATTGCGCACGCCGCTGCGCGCGGAGCATTTCTTCGAGCCGCTGCACCAGCGCATCTATGAGCGCGTGCTCAAGCTGATCGAGCGCAACGCCACGGCCAGCCCGGTGACGCTGAAGCCTTATTTCGACGGTGACGAAGCGCTCAAACAGCTCGGCGGCACCAGCTATCTGGCACAATTGACGCAGGACGGGATGGGGCTGCTGGCGGCGGGCGAACTGGCGCAGCAGATTTACGACCTGGCCCTGCTCCGGGAACTGGTAAGCGTGGGCCGCGGGCTGGTCGAAGGCGCGCTCGACACCAGCGACGAAGTCTCCCCGATGGACCGCATCTCGGACGCGGAGGCGCAGCTCTACCGTGTGGCGGATGGCGCGGCCACTGGCAGCGAAGCATCGAGTTTCCGCAGCGCGGCGATGACTGCGATCAAGATGGCCGAAGCGGCGATGAACTCGGGTGGTGGCCTCTCAGGCAAGACCACCGGGCTCGACGTGATCGACCGCAAGACCAGCGGCCTCCACAATTCGGACCTTATCATCCTGGCCGGTCGGCCGGGCATGGGCAAGACCTCGCTGGCCACCAATATCGCCTTCAACTGCGCCGAAGAGCACCTCAAGTGGCAACGCGACGGGGGCGAATTCAATTATGGCGCGCCGGTGGCTTTCTTCAGCCTGGAAATGAGTGCTGACCAGCTCGCTACGCGTATCCTGGCCGAACAGGCGGAGATCAGCTCAGAAGCGCTGCGCAGCGGCAAGCTTTCGCGCGACGAATTCCAGCAGCTGTCTTTCGCCAGCCAGCAACTGGCCGAATTGCCGCTTTACATCGACGACACGCCCGCGCTCACCATTGCCGCACTGCGGACCCGCGCGCGACGGTTGAAGCGGCGCCACGATATCGGGCTGATCGTGGTCGACTATCTCCAGCTGCTGCAAGGCTCGGGCCGCGCCAACGACAACCGCGTGAACGAGATTTCGGAGATCAGCCGCGGCCTGAAGACACTGGCCAAGGAACTGAGCGTGCCGGTGATCGCGCTGTCGCAGCTCAGCCGCGCGGTCGAACAGCGCGAGGACAAGCGCCCGCAGCTGTCGGACCTGCGCGAATCCGGCTCGATCGAGCAAGACGCCGACATGGTGTGGTTCATTTATCGCGCGGATTATTACCATGAGGCCTCGCGCCCCGACATGCCGACCGAGACGACATCAGCCGAAGCGACCGAGAAATACCGCATCTGGGAAGAGCGCTATCTCGAGCTCAAGAACAAGGCGACGCTGATCGTGGCCAAGCAGCGCCACGGCTCGACCGGCAACGTCCCGCTCCATTTCCAGAGCGAAATCACCAAGTTCACCTCGCCCAATATCCGCGACTATTCGGATTACGGGATCGACTGAACTGTCGTCACACCCCCAGGTTCAGCCGCCGCGCCACGGTGTAATCGAGCACGGAAACCAGAAACCAGGAAATCCGCCAGCGAATGCGGCTGAACAGTGTCGCCTCACGGCGGTACCATTCGAGAGTCACGGGCTTGCTCGATCGCTCCAAATGATCGATCAAACCGCGCACCTGCCGCGCAAGTTCTGCATCTTCGACCCGCACCATCAGTTCCAGGTTAAGCCTGATCGAGCGCATATCGAAATTGGCACTGCCGAAATAGGTGACATCGTCGATAACCAGCAGTTTGGTGTGCAACTTGCAGGGCTCGAATTCGGCGACCTGCACGCCCGAACGCAGCAAAGGCCCGTAAAGCGCGCGCGAGGCGCCGATGGTGGTGGTGTTGTCAGACTTTCCGGCCATCACCAGCCGCGCCGATCCGCGCTGAGCCAGTTGGCGGATAAGCCGCCGCATGCTGCGCGGCGGCGAGAAATAGGCCATCACCAGGTCGAGCCGTTTGCCGCGCGCAATGTCGAGCTTGACGCGCCGAGCCCAGGCGCTGGTAATGCGGGTGGGCCCGCCCAGCAGCAGCTGCACGCTATCATCGCCTTCGTTCCAGTCCCGCACCAGCCGCCTGATCGCCAGGAACTGCGAGCCGCCATTATCCACCCAGCGCTCAAGTTCGCGGAACCACGCGACGAAGCTGGCCACGACCGGCCCTTCGATCGTAACACCAAGGTCATTCCAGCCGTTTTTCTGCGGCGGTGCGAAATAATGGTCAGAAACATTGAAGCCGCCGGTCATGACTTTGGCGCGATCCGCGATCGCGAATTTCTGGTGGTTGCGGATCAGGTAGCGCACGTTCCAGCGCGGCGAAAACATGCTGAAATTACCTCCCGCGCTCAGAAGCGGATCGAAGAAACTTGGCTCTGCATCTGTCCCGAACGCATCGACGATCAGTCGCACATCGACCCCGCGCTGCGCTGCGCGAACCAGCGCTCCACGCACCTCGGTACCGGTGTGGTCGGCCTGGAACATGTAAAAGCAGAGCTCAAGCGTCTCACGCGCTCCGTCAATCAGAGCGACGAGACTGGCCAGCCGCTCTCGGCCCTCAGGGTGGAGTGTGAAACTATGCCCTCCGCCTGCGACAGAAAATGCCGGTGGGTCGCGGTAATCCACGCTCGGATCGGGCAGTGTCATGGTGCCATCGGGTTCGGCCATGGCTGCGCTTTAGGGCAAGGTAGCTACTCTGCGCAATTTCTTGACTCGCGGGCGCGTGCCACCTATCTGGCGCGCTTTCCCGGCAAACCTATTTGCATGAGAGGCCTTCATGGCACGCGTTACCGTTGAAGATTGCGTCGACAAGGTTCCCAACCGCTTCGACCTCGTCCTGCTGGCAGCCCAGCGCGCTCGCGAAATTTCCGGCGGCGCCGAGCTGACAATTGATCGCGATCGTGACAAAAACCCCGTCGTTGCTCTGCGCGAGATCGCCGAGCAGACCATCCGTCCGGCCGAACTGCACGAAGCGGTGGTAACGAACCTGCAGAAGATCCTGCCCGACGACGAGGACGAGGCCGATGAAATCGGCTCGCTCAGCCAGTCGGCCGAAGCGCTGCGGATCACTGCATCGGCGCCGGCGCGTTCGACCTCGATCGGTTCCGATTTCGACGGCTGATCCTCTGCCAGAGCGACAACCAAGAGGCCGCCCCCTACCGGGCGGCCTTTCTGTTTGGCCGATATGCCCCTATGATCGGCTCAGCAGAGCGCAAGCGGGGGCGTGATGAGCGAAATCGGCGAAGCACTGGGCACAGCAAGTGAAGGCGGATTGTTCGCCAAGGCGGTCGGCAGCGAAGCAGGCGGGCCACCCGCAAACGGGCACTTCACCGAAGGCGCATGCCTCAATTGCGGGACCGCATTGGTCGGCGCACATTGCCATGGCTGCGGGCAGAAAGCGCATCTTCACCGCACGCTGGGCGCCTTCCTGCATGATTTGCTGCATGGCGCGCTGCATCTCGACGGCAAGATCTGGCGCACCCTGCCGCTACTTATTTTCAAGCCCGGTGCGCTGACCCGTCGGTATATCGACGGCGAACGCGCCAAATTCATCAGCCCGATGGCGCTGTTCCTGTTTTCCGTTTTCCTGATGTTCGCGGTGTTCCAGGCGATCGGACTGACTACGCCGACCGAGTTCAATGGCCAAATCGAGCGACCCGTAGAAATGCGGGCAAACCTGGAACAGGCCCTGGCGGAGGCGACGAGCGAGCGCGACACAGCGCGCGCCGCGCTGGAAGCCATACCCCTGCAGGACCCGCGGCGCGCTGCTGCCGAAGAACGGTTCGAATCCGCCGCGAGCGCGCTGTCAGCGCTCGAGAAGACCAGCGCGTTTGCACTTGGGGAGGATTCGCAACTGACATTCAACGCCACCGGGATATCGGCAATAGACGATGGTTTGATCAAGAAGTGGCGCGAACATCCCGAACTGATGCTCTACAAGCTGCAAGCCAATGCTTATAAATTCAGCTGGCTGCTGATCCCGCTCTCGATTCCCTTCGTGTGGCTGGTGTTCGCCTGGAAGCGCCGCTTCAAGGCCTACGATCACGCGATTTTCGTAACCTATTCGATCGCCTTTGTGTCGCTGCTGTTTATCGCCCTGTCGCTGCTTGCCAGCATGGGGATGGCCGGGGGATGGATCTTTGCCGCCCTGGCGGTCATCCCGCCGATCCACATGTACAAGCAGCTGCGCGGAACCTACGCGCTATCCCGCTTTTCGGCGCTGTGGCGACTGGTGTTTATAAGCTTCTCGATCCTGCTGATCCTGGTGCTTTTCCTGCAGGTCCTGCTGTTACTGGGCGCATTCTGACCTGAGCGTCAGGGACACGGATAACGCTTCCGCATCAAGTCGGCGAAAGCGACCTTGATCGTGGTGGTCTGCTGCGCGGGAGCTGGATAGCTGCGCAAATGGCCCAGGAATTCACCGGATCCCATCGATTGCTTGCCTGGCGGCGGGCAACTGTGCGGCGGGCGCCCGGCCTCCTTGTCGGCGACGATACGCGCGCGATAGGCTTCGCCCGCTGCCTGCGCTTCGCCCTTCAGAAGTTTGATGTCGCCGGAAAACATCGCCATCATGCCCTTCTTTTGCAGCTTCTCGGCACGCTGGAGGAAATCCGCTACCGACATATCGCCGGGCGCGGCGGCCAATGCAGCAGGGAGGAAAAGCAGGCCCGCTGTCAGCATAAGGGTCTTCGCACGCATAAAAAAGGGCTCCGTCTGGTTGCGGAGCCCTCATCCATCCAGGCGATTGAACCGCCAATTAACTCAATGACTTGTCAGGCGCCCTGTGGAGCGCCTTCGCCGCCGAATTTCTTGCCAGCCTTGGGGACGGCCGAACCTGATACGGGCTGGATCACCGCCGGGCCTGACGGCTGGTCAGGACGGTCGATCTTGCCATCCTTCATCAGCTGGCCGATTTCGTCGCCGGTCAAGGTTTCGTATTCGAGCAAGGCCTGCGCGATCAGGTGGAGCTTGTCCTCCTGTTCGGTCAGCACATCGCGTGCACGCTTGAGCCCACCTTCAACGAGGTCCTTGATCTCCGCGTCGATCAGCTTGTTGGTTTCCTCGCCTGACATGGTGCGCATGGTCTGCCCCATGCCCAGATAGCCTTCCTGGCTCGCCTCGTACTGCAGCGGGCCGAGCTTGTCGGACATGCCCCATTTGGTGACCATGTTGCGCGCCAGATCGGTCGCATACTGGATGTCACCCGATGCACCGGATGACACCTTCTCGTGACCGAAGATGATCTCTTCCGCCACGCGTCCGCCCATCGCCACGGCCAGATTCGCATGCATCTTGTCGCGGTGATACGAATAATTGTCGCGCTCTGGCAGGCGCATCACCATGCCCAGCGCGCGCCCGCGCGGGATGATCGTGGCCTTGTGGATCGGGTCAGATGCAGGTTCGTTGATCGAGACAAGCGCATGCCCGGCCTCATGATAGGCAGTCATCTTCTTCTCGTCATCGGTCATGACCATGCTGCGCCGCTCTGTGCCCATCATGACCTTGTCCTTGGCGTCTTCGAACTCCTGCATTGCCACCAACCGCTTGTTGCGACGTGCGGCGAGCAGGGCTGCCTCATTCACGAGGTTGGCGAGGTCGGCGCCCGAGAAGCCCGGTGTGCCGCGGGCGATCGTACGCGGATTCACGTCGGGCGCCAGCGGCACCTTCTTCATGTGCACGCCCAGGATCTTCTCGCGCCCGTCAATATCGGGGATCGGCACCACCACCTGGCGGTCGAAGCGGCCCGGTCGCAGCAGCGCCGGGTCAAGCACGTCAGGGCGGTTGGTGGCGGCGATGATGATGATGCCTTCGTTGGCTTCGAAGCCATCCATCTCGACCAGCAGCTGGTTCAGCGTCTGCTCGCGCTCGTCGTTCGAATTGCCGAGGCCGTGGCCGCGATGGCGACCGACCGCGTCGATTTCGTCGATGAAGACGATACAGGGCGCGTTCTTCTTGGCCTGTTCGAACATGTCGCGAACCCGGCTGGCGCCAACGCCGACGAACATTTCGACGAAGTCCGAGCCGGAAATGGTGAAGAAGGGAACGCCTGCCTCACCGGCAATCGCGCGGGCCAGCAGCGTCTTGCCGGTACCGGGCGAGCCAACCAGCAGTGCACCCTTGGGGATCTGGCCGCCCAGCTTGGAAAAGCGGTGCGGATCGCGCAGGAACTCGACGATTTCCTCCAGTTCCTCGCGCGCTTCGTCGATCCCGGCGACGTCGTCAAAGGTCACGCGGCCCTGCCGCTCGGTAAGCAGCTTGGCCTTGGACTTACCGAAACCCATTGCGCCGCCGCCACCACCCTTCTGCACCTGACGCAAGGCGAAGAAGGCGATGCCGAGGATCAGGATAAACGGTAGCGACTGGATCAGGATGTAGAGCAGCAAATTGGGTTCTTCGGCAGCCTGGCCGGAAAACTCGACCCCGTTTTCCTCAAGCAGCTGGTAAAGATCTGAATCGCCCGGAACCGGCACGGTCGAGAAGGGCGTGTCGTTCTTCATCACGCCGGTGATCTTTTCAGGCGCAATCTGCACTTCCTTGACCGAGCCTTCGGCCACAGCATCGCGGAAATCCGAATAGCGGATCGCGGTGCCCTGCGTTTGCGAAGTGTTGCCAAATACCGACACGGCCAGCAGCAGGGCAAGGAACACCCCGCCCCAGATCATCAACGTCCTGATCATCGGGTTCGGGCCGCCGGGGCCCTGACCGCCATCATTTGGCTCGCGCGGATCGTGCTGGTCGCTCATCGTCAAAAGTATCCTTTCGTCTGCACCAATGTAGGCGGCGCAGGGTGAATGGCAAGATAACGCGCGATTCCGGCAAAAGTGTCATTTCCGATCAGAGAAATCGGGCTTAGTGCCCTCCCCAGGCTCATAAGCGCGAAGGAATACGTCAACCGCACCTGCAATCCGGCGCCGATCGTCACCCTGCGATGGCGTCGCGCCGAATCGCCGTTCCAGATCCCCCATGCCCTTGCACATTGAGACGAATTGCTCGGCTGCAAGCTGGGGATCGCCGATTTCCAGCTCGCCGCGCTCGTTGGCAAAGGCCAGAAGGGCACTGAATGCGGCCTTCATCCGCCACGGCCCAGCCTTCAGGAAGGCAATGCCAAGCTCGGGCTCATGTTCGGTTTCGGCGGCGATCCGGCGCTCGAACTGGACCATCTCGGGGCGCGAGAGAAAGGCAAAGATCGCTTCGCCGATCGCAGTTAGCCGCTCGCGGATGCCGAGGCTGGCAAGCTCCGCATCGATCGAGAAATGCCCCCGCATCTTCTCGCATTCGCGCTCGACCGCGGCGGCAAACAAGGCCCGCTTGTCACCGAAGTGATTGTAGACCGTAACCTTGGAAACCCCCGCATCGGCGGCGATCTGCTCGATCGAGCTGGCGGCATAGCCATGCGAGAAAAACGCATCGGCGGCGGCGGCAACGATCGCGTCGCGCTTGGAGGCGTCGACCGGCCGGCCGCGCCCGGCGGCAGATTTTTTCGATACAGGACGGGAACCTGCCTCGATTTGCTCGGTTGACAAGCTGAACGCTCCCGTTCAATTAAACGATACCGTTCATTAATGCGGTATTTGAGTCGCAAACGCAACCCCGGCCATCATTAAAGGTCCCCCCTTGCCATGCTCTGGATCGCCATCCGCATGCTCACCGGCGACAAGCAGAAATTCTATGGCCTGCTGTTCGGCATCGCATTTTCGACCCTGCTGATCACCCAGCAGCTGACCATCTTCGTCAATCTGGTCGAACGCGGAGCGAGCGGCGTCTATAATGTGCCGACCGCGGACGTGTGGGTGATGGACCCTGTCAGCCGCACCACTGACGTCAACTATGCCATGCCGTCGACCGCGCTGGACCAGGTGCGCGCAGTGCCCGGCGTCAAATGGGCGGTCCCCCAGCTTCGCGCCACCGCGGCCGTGCGCACGCGCAGCGGCGACCTTGAAGGCGTTGGCATCATCGGGGTGGACGATGCGACACTGATCGGCTTGCCCAAGCGGATGATCGAAGGCGAGAAGAACGTCCTGTCCCAACCAGACAGCGTGATCATCGATGATGTCGGGATCACCCGCTTCTTCGAGAATGGCGAGGATCCGATCGGCCAGCGGTTGGAATTGAACGACCAGCGCGCCGTTATCCGCGGCGTCGCCGATGCTATCCCGAGCTTCACCAGCACTGTCGTGCTCTACACCAAATACAGCCAGGCGCTGAATTACGTGCCGGGCACGCGCAATCGCATGTCTTTTGTGCTGGTAGGAGCAGATGACGGGGTGACGCCCGATGAGCTCGTTTCACGGATTGAAGAACGCACCGGGCTGCGAGCCCGCACCCGCGACCAGTTCGCACGCGACGGGGTGGACTTCATCATCCAGAACACCGGCATCCCGACCAATTTCGGGATCACCGTAGTGCTCGGCTTTGTGGTCGGCGTTGCCATCGTCGGCCTGACCTTCAGCCTGTTCATCCGCGACAACATCAAGCAGTTCGGCGCTTTGAAAGCGATTGGCGTAACCAATGCCAAGATCCGCAGCATGGTGGTGGCGCAAGCAGGGCTGGTCGGCTTCATCGGCTATTGCCTGGGCGTTCTGGGCACCGTGCTCTTTCTCAAGGCGTTTGCCAGCAACCCCTTCTTCAAGGGATTCTATGTCCCCTGGCAAATCCCGCTGATCAGCCTGGGCGCGGTGATCGTGATCCTTGGTCTGACCGGCTGGCTTAGCCTGCGCAGCGTGCTCAAGACCGAACCGGCGGCGGTTTTCCGGTGATGCTCGACACCAGTGCAATCGGTGGCTGCAGCCCCGAAGCGGCGATCTGCGCCCGCGCCATCGCGCGCGACTTTACCGCCGGCAGCCAGACCATCCGTGTGCTCCACGATATCAACGTCGATATCCGGCCGGGCGAGCTGACCTACCTTGTCGGCGAGAGCGGTTCTGGCAAAACCACGCTGATCTCGATCATGTGCGGCATCCTGTATCCGACCGAAGGCGACGTGCGCGTGTTTGGCACGGATATCTATGCGCTCGACGATACGCAGCTGGTCAATTTCCGGCTGGAGAACATCGGCTTCATCTTCCAGCAGTACAACCTCATCCCGTCGATCGACGCTGCATCGAATGCTGCTGTGCCGCTGATTGCGCGCGGGATCGATCGGCTTGAAGCGCGCGAGCGCGCCGTCGAGATGCTCGCCAAGCTGAACATCGCCGACCAGGCCGCCAAACTGCCCAACCAGCTTTCGGGCGGCCAGCAGCAACGCGTCGCGATCGCCCGCGCGCTGGTGCATGAACCCCGGCTGGTAGTGTGCGACGAACCCACCGCCGCGCTCGACGCCAAATCGGGCCGCCGGGTGATGGACCTGCTGCGCGAAGTCGCCGTCTCCGAAGACCGCGCCTGCATCATCGTCACCCATGACAACCGCGTTTTTGACCTGGCCGACCGCATCCTCGTGCTCGAGGACGGGCGGATCACGCATGACGGCACCGACATGCCGAAGGACCACTGACATGGCACTGCTACCTGAAAATATCAGCTTCTCGCGCAAGATCCTGCCCATCATTGCCGTGGTGGGGCTGATCGCCGCGGTCATTTCGATCTGGCGCGGCCTGCCCGACCGCGAACTGGCAGAGCCGGAGCAGACTCCGCTGACTGCTAGCGGCGAGCTCGCCAATTCGCCGCGCGTGGCGGGTGCGGGGGTGGTCGAACCCTCGAGCGAAATCATCGATATCGGCACCGCGCTGTCAGGCCTGGTAACACAGCTGTTGGTGAAGCCCGGCGATTTCGTGGCCGAAGGCCAGCCGCTGTTCGTGGTTGACGACCGCGCGGCGCGGGCGCGGCTGCGGGAAGCGAGTGCCGCCATCGCGGAAGCGAGTGCTGCGATCCGCGAAGCGCAAACCGCGCGCACCACGGCGCAGCGCCAGCTCGACCTTTATGCCGCGATTGAAGACCCGGCTGCCGTGAGCCGCAGCGAGGTAATCCGCGCCGAAGGCGAAGCGGCTGCGGCATCATCGCGGCTCGAACTGGCACGCGCGCGCCTTGCGGCTGCACAAGCGGCGGCGGGCAGCGCCCAGACCGAGCTGGGCCGACTGACCGTGCGCGCGCCGATCGCTGGCGAAATCCTGCAGGTGAACGTGCGGCCCGGCGAGTTCGTCTCGACCATGGGCGGCAGCAGCGAGCCCTATATCCGCATGGGCGAAACCCGGCCGCTGCATGTCCGGATCGATATCGACGAGGATGAAGCGCTGCGCGTTGCCATGGGCAAGAAGGCCATTGTTTCGCCACGTGGCGGTGCGGACAAACGGGTCGATGCCACATTCGTGCGCGCCGAGCCGCTGGTAGTGCCCAAGCGCTCGCTTACCAATTCGGCCGCCGAACGGGTCGATGTGCGGGTGCTGCAGCTGATCTATGCCCTGCCCGAAGAGGCGCGCGGCACCTTCCGGGTCGGCCAGCAGGTCGATGCCTTCATCCCCGCAACCGAGGCGCAAAGCCAATGACACCGCGCTTGCTACTGACTGCGGCGGGTTCGCTGGCACTGGCAGGCTGCGTGGCGGGTCCGGCGCCAGAGATCGCAACGCCTGCCCCCGAACTGCCAGACAGCTATCTCTACACGCCTGACACCACTGCGCAGGAAGGACTTGCAGCGCTGCTTCCGGCGGAGGACCCGGCCTTCGCCAGCCTGTCCGCGCGTGCGCTGGACGAAGGCCCGACACTGTCGGAGGCTCTTGCCCGGGTCGATGCGGCTCGTGCCGCCGCGCGCGGCGCCGGGGCGGCGCGATTGCCCAATATCGGGGCCAATGCCTCCGTGACGGCCAGCCGCACCAATCCTGCCCAATTCGGCACCAATTTGCCGCCGGGTGTTTCATTCGACACCGACCAGACCGCCTATGCAGCGAACCTTACCGCCAGTTGGGAACTTGACCTGTTCGGCCGGCTCAAGGCCAGCGAACGCGCAGCGCTCGCCCGGCTCGATAGCGCAAGCGCCACCGCTGAAGCCGTGCGGCTCGCGCTGCTGGCGGAAATCGCCGGGGCAGTGATCGACTGGCGCACCAATACCGCGCGCGAAACCGCGCTGGCGCAGGATCTTGAAGCGGCCATGCGCCTCGCTCAGCTTGCGGACAAGCGGGAGCAGGCGGGCCTTGCCCCAGGGTTTGACCGCGTTCGCGCCGAAGCGGCAGCCAGCCAGTCGCACTCGCGCCTCGCGGCCTTGCAGGGCGAACGCGCGCAGATAGTCGGGCGCCTGGTCGCTCTTACTGGACAGAGTCCGGCAACGGTCAGCTCCGCTTTGGCGCAAGGAGGCGGGGCAGCACCCTTGCCTGCGCCGCCATCAGCCTTGCCATCCGAACTGTTGACGCAGCGCCCCGATGTCCGCGCCGCAGCTGCCGAATTGGCTGCTGCCGACGCGGATCTGGCCGCCGCCGCGCGCGCACGCTTCCCGCGCCTGACGCTTTCAGGTGCGTTGGGCCTGCTCGCCTTCGATCTGGGCGCGCTGTTCGATCCCGGTTCGGATGTTTACTCGGCCACCGCAGGGCTTGCCACACCGCTGCTCGATTTCGGCCGGATCCAGGCCCAGATTGATGGTGCTGCAGCGGGTAAGCGTGCCGCATTCGCCACCTATCGCGGCGCTGTATTCGGCGCCCTCGGTGAAGCCGAAGCCGCCTATGGTGTCGTCGCCGGCGCTGATGCGCAGGCCGAAGCCGCCGCCCGCGAGAAGGCCGACCTGGAACGTGCCGCATCGCTGGCCGAGACCCGCTATCGCGCCGGGCTGGCAGACTTCCTCACCGTGCTCGAAGCGCGCCGCGCCGCCGATGCGAGCGGTGAACGCGCTGCGGCCGCGCTGGGCCAGACGCAGCGGGCGCGGGTCCAGCTATGGCTGGCGCTGGGCGGGGATGCTCAGGCGAGCACCCGGTCGACCAGCCAATAGGCGGCGACGATCCCGATCGCATAAGTCGCAGCCTTAAGCGCGGGAGCGTCCGCCTTTGGCACTAGCCGCCCAACTGCTGCGCGTAGCGCCAGCACCGCGGCGATCACCAGCAATTGCCCTGCTTCGACACCGAGGTTGAAGGTCAGCAGCGCGACCGGGACCTCGCCTTCGGGCAGCCCGATCTCCCGCAAGGCACCGGCGAATCCGAACCCATGGAGCAGGCCGAAACCGAACGCGACGATCCATGGCCAGCGCCGGGTCCAGCTGTCCCCCTTGCCGCGCGCCAGTTCAACCGCGAGGAACACTATCGAAGCTGCGATAAGTGCTTCGACCGGGCGCTGCGGCAAGCCGGCATAGCCCAATATCACCGCCGCCAGCGTGAGCGAATGCGCCACGGTGAACGCTGTGGCCGCCTTCACCACCGCCCACCCGCCCTGCACCAGGAGCACCAGCGCGATCACGAACAGCAGGTGGTCCCACCCCATCAGGATGTGTTCGGTGCCGATCGCGAAATAGTCCCGGGCGACCGTCCAGCGCTCGGGCTTCGCAGCAATGGTTGCCTGGGGTTCGGACGCGGTTAGCCGCAAGGCCTGCACCGGGCGCCCCAGCGGCGCGACGAGCGCCAGCGCATCGCTGTTTCCCACCAGTTGCGGCAGGCCGATCGTGCCGCCCGATACATCGCCTGCGCAGGTGGCTTCCGCATGAGCAATCAGCGCCATGGGGGCGGCTCGCACCACCGGCCTGCCGAGCATCGTGCAGTTCGCGGGCAATTGCGGGACGATCAATTCATCTTCGTCGGGAGAAGCCAGCGGCTGCTTCCAGTCGAGCGTCCAGTTGCCGGGCTGGCGCTCGGTGAATTCGATGGCGAAGGGCCGCAATTCGTCGGCCGCCGCAGGCACGACGAGCAGCAGCCCCAGTAGCATGGCCAGAAGCCATTTCACCGCTCGACTTTCACCGAGTAGGCATCGCGCAGGACCTGATAGCCTGCGTCCTTGCGCGCAGCGATGGTGGACATGCGCCAGTCGCTCTCGACCGCTTCGCGCACCTGCTCGAACGGTGGCGCCTCGCCGATATCCCGCAATTCCAGACGAACCAGATGCCACCCCAGACCCGAGGGGATAGGGCCTTGCCAACCCTGTCCGGCTTCGAGCCTTTCCAGTTCCTGCATGAACTGAATGCCAAAACGGCTGCGCACCTCCGCATTCGGCATAGCCTTGACTGAAGGCGGCAAGCTGATCGGCTGGCCCAGCCCTTCTGCCCCGGCCCCGCCCGCGATCTTCGCCTGCGCTGTCCTGGCCGACTTCTCGCTATCAAACCACAGCTGCTCGAACGAATAGGCAGCTTCACTTGCGAAGCGCTCCCGGTGGGTGTTGTACCATTCGCGCAAGGTCGGCTCATCGGGCGTTGCGGCCTCGATGCGCGCGGCCGCCAGCATATCCATCTTCTGCGCCATCCGCCGCCTGACCACGGCGTCTTCCCGGTCAAGCCCAAGCCGCAGCGCTTCGCGATAGAGCACTTCTTCGCGGACGAAGCGTTCGATCTGTGCGTCCAGTTCGGCGTCTGTGGGCGCCCGGCCCATCGTACGTTCGAACACGAGTGCCAGTTGCGCCTGCTGTTCGCGTTCCACTGTGATGGAACGGCTGGCCGGATCCGCCTCTTCCCCGCGCCAGGCGAAAAGCGCGTAGATCAGCATCCCGGCGATCAGAAAATGGACCAGCGGTTCGCGCGTCCAGCCTGGAAGTGTCACGCTACCTCCTAAGCTGATGGCTTGAGCCAGATCGGCGAGGAATAGGCACGTTCCTGCGCCACGGCGTCGGCCATCGGCTCTGGCGGCAGTTTTATACCGAACCGCACCGCATCGAACAGGGTCCAGCGTGGCGTGGGAATTTCCAGTACGCGCAAGTAATAGAACGCGCGTTGCCCCTTGCGGTAATCGGGGTCTGTCCACAGGGCGCGCAGTTCGGCGGCGCCGATGCTGTTGGTATATGTCGCATTGCTGCGATCGACAGTGTCCCCGACTGCGGGCACTTTGCCGCCGACCGGCCGGCGCTTATCCATGTCTGACCAGACGACATCGTAAACTCGTTCCTGCAGCGCACCCGAGGCATCGAGCCATCCTTTGACAACCTGTACCCGATCGAGGTTCGCTCCGTCAGGGTCTTTGAGCGCAGAGATAAGGAAGCGCGGCGCCTTGCCGCTATCGGTCAGTTCGCCGCCCATCGGCACGCCGCGGGTATAGCCTGCGCGTACCCAGTCGCCCTGCCAGTCGGCCTCGCTGAAGTCGAAGCCGCCGAACCAGCGCACCACCATGCGAGGGCCGGTGGTGGCGTAGACTTCGCGCCGGGCGAAGGCATCGAATATCTCCGCACGGGTGTTGCCGCGCGCCCAGGCCGCTGCATAGCCACCGGCGAGATAATTCCAGCCGAAGCGGCCTTCGCGGGTGCCGAGGTTCTGGGGCACCAGCGCCCGGTCGCGAAATTTGGGTTCATTCCCGGTGTGCTTGCCGAAGAAATTATCCTCATCCCCAGTTGCGAGCGCGGTATGGCTGTCAGTCGAACCGATCAAACCGAAGGCGTAAGGGTTGACGCCAATCTGTTGCTCCAGCGTTAGGCCGCGCTTGAGTGCTTCCCGGATATAGCTGCCCAGCAACATGTCTGGCGTGGTCTTGATCGAGGCATCCAGATTTCCGACCTCCCACCCCTTGTTGCCGAACTCGGCAAATTCGTCATTGGGCGAAAGGAGCGGATGCGTTTCGCTGTCACCCTTGATCTGGGTTACTTCCACGACCGGTTCGGCTCTTGCACGTTTGCGGGCATATTCTGCCGTCATCTGCCCGCCACCGGGCATGGAAAGTTCGAACATCAACCCGTTCGACATGTTCGAATTGTGCGGGATTGCCAGGACCTTGCCGCCGGTGTCCCGCTCATAGGCAGCCATATAGTCCCAAAGCTGCTCTGCGGTGGTGCCAAGACTGGCGAAGGGCACGACCTGCGACGTCCGATCCTTGCCATCGCGAAACATCACTACGCGATGGAGATTGTTGCCATCAGGCAGCAGCGAGTATTCGAAGCCGGCGAGCGCAGTGAACTTGCCCGGCTGGTTATAGCGGTCGAGTGCGACAAGCTGGGCATTCCAAAGGTCGAACGTCTCTTCGGTGTTGTCGCCATTCCGCATTGCAGCAGGAAGCCGGTCTGCTGCCGCTGCGGTGATGATTTCGGACGTTGCACGAATTGATGAGCGCGGATCCTCGTTGAGCATGTCATGCCAGCGCCGCATGGTCTTATCTCTTAACAGCAGCCGCGGCGCATCGGCGAGCCGGCGCAATATCCCCATGCCGTCCGAGTGGTCCGAGATAACCAGGAAGTCGAGCGGGCGCGCGAGCCGGGCCTTGGTGCCAGTGGTTGAAGTAACCTCCTCACCCCTGGCAAAGCGCAGTGCATCCTCCACACCAAGCCGGTTGCCAAAACCGAAGGCATCGAAGGAAACGTCAGTATGAAGGTGGGTGTCCCCCCAATAGGGGCGATCAGGGAATTCGGCGAGCTCGATCGTCCCTTCGCCAGTTCCCTTTTGTTCCTCGCTGACCGACGCATCGCAGCCAGCCAGCGCGATAAGCGCCGTAGCTGTCAGGACTCCTCGAAACGCCTTCGCACCCATTTGCTGTCTCCCTCTCCCGGGAGCGAATGTGCGCTGCCGTCCAACTCGCCGTCAAGGCTCAGCTAAACACATCCCGATGCCGTAGCGTCAGGCGGGCTTGCGCAGCAGCAGTGCCGAACGCTCACAGCGGCACACCACTTCGCCGCGCTGGTTATGCATCTCATGCAGGAAGGTAACGATTCCCGCTTCCGGGCGCGACTTACTTTCGCGCAATTCCTTGACTTCGCTCGAAGCCCGCAAGGTGTCGCCGATGAACACCGGCTTGGGCGTTACCACATTGTTGAAGCCGAGGTTGGCAACCAGAGTGCCCAGCGTAGTGTCGCCGACCGACAGGCCAACCAGCAGCGAGAATGTAAAGGTGGAGTTGACCAGGATCTGGCCGAAGCCGCTCGCCTTGGCCGCCTCGACATCGAGGTGCAGCGGCTGCGGATTGTGCGTCATGGTGGAGAACAGGAGATTGTCGGTCTCGGTCACGGTGCGGCGGATCTCGTGCTCGATCCGGTCTCCCACCTGCCATTCGTCGAAATATTTGCCGGCCATCGCCCTCAGCCCTCCCGCTGCCAGCGAGCGACCACTTCGGCTCCGTCCTCGGCACTGTCGCGAATGGTGCCCGGCGTGCGGCTGAAACGCGGCGCGGGCGCGGTGTGCCACACCCCGTCGCGTTCGACATAGGCCTCGCGCGCCCTCATATGCGGATGGTCGCGTGCCTCGTCGAGCGGCAGCACGGCGGCAACGCAAGCATCGCTACCTTCGAGAATTTCGCACCATTCGGCCTGGGTCTTGGTCTTGAACAGCGCTGCCAACCGCTCTGTCATGTCGTCCCAATTGGCAGGATTGTCGCGACCTTCGGCCAGTTGCGGCGCGTCGATCTTCGCGAGCAGCTCCGCATAGAATTGCGGTTCAAGCGCGCCGACCGAGATCTCGCGCCCGTCCGCACATCCATAGCAGCGATAATAATGCGCCGCGCCGCCCAGCAGCCCCTCGCCGCGTTCGGTTTTGATGTAACCGATCTGGCGTATGCCGAAGAAGAAGCTCATCAGGCTGGTCGCACCATCGACGATCGCTGCGTCGACCACCTGCCCCTTGCCCGAACGCTCGCGCTCATACAGCGCCGCCATGATCCCGAAGGCGCAATACATCGAGCCGCCGCCGAAATCGCCGACCAGATTCTGCGGCGGGATTGCCGGTTCGCCCCTCTTGCCTACCGCGTCCAGCGCGCCGGTGATGGCAATGTAATTGATGTCATGCCCGGCTGCCTGCGCGAGCGGCCCGTCCTGGCCCCAGCCCGTCATGCGGGCATAGACCAGCCGCGGGTTCAGGCTGAGCAGTTCGTCCGGACCAAGGCCCAAACGCTCCATCACCCCTGGCCGGAACCCTTCGAGCAGGACATCGGCATGCGCCGCGGCGTCGCGGCAGAATTGCTTGCCCTCATCGCTTTTCACATCCACGGCCACGCGGTGCCGTGCGCGCTCCACAACCGGGTTGAGGATGCGCCCGCCTTGCCGCTCGATCCGCACAACCTCGGCCCCAAGGTCGGCAAGCAGCATGGCCACATGCGGGCCGGGCCCGATCCCGACAAATTCCACGACTTTCAGGCCTGTCAATGGGCCATTTGTTGGGGACATCAGACCCCTCCTAAAATTCCATGCTTATTGGGTCGAAGCACATGCCGACCAGCATGGTTACGGTGACATCAAGCGCGTTGCAATCTTGCTTAGCAATGCATTAACCATCTCCTACGTATTTTCCCGTAATGAACCAATTAGGGTCCCTATTCGCGCCGTTCGTAAGATTGGCTCTTTGCCTTGTGCTATTAAGCTGGGCTGTTGCTGGTAATGCAGCAGCCTATCAATGGTATGCGACTCCGTTAAGTAGCGCTGGAACAGCTCTAAGCAATTCCACGCTCGTTACCATATGGTTTGGCCCTTCATCGCCGGCTAACCCTTCAAGCTACCAATTGGTAATTCTAGACTCGAACAACGATGGCCGGATTTCCAGACAAGAGTGGGGCGCCGCGACGGGAGGTGGTCTCGGCCACAATGGCGCAACGTCAACCAGCCTATTTCATGGAACCAATAGCGGCAGTGGCACCCTCTATACCGGATCATTCATCGCGGCTGGAACAGGCGGTCACAAAGTAGGACTCGCTAGCAACTTCTCACCGGTAAATCCCGGCAATATCTCAGTCGTCGACACAACCGCACCTGTCATCACGGTTTCAGGGAACAACCCGGCAACCGTGGTGCTGGGCGCCACCTATACCGACGCAGGGGCAAGCTGCACGGATAACCTCGATGCAAGCTGCTCCGTCACCCCAAGCGGTTCGGTCAACACCAGCACGGTCGGCACCTACACCATCACCTATACCGCCACCGATGCTGCCGGGAACACGGCAACCGCAACACGCACCGTCGAAGTGGTCGCCGGCGATGCTCCGGTCATCACGCTGCTCGGAGCATCCTCGGTCACGATCGAGGTCGGCTCCAGCTATACCGATGCAGGCGCAACCGCTCTGGACACCGAGGACGGCGATCTCACAGCCAGCATCGTGGTCGGCGGAGATAGCGTCGATCCAGCCACCGTCGGCACCTACACCATCACCTATGATGTCACAGATACAAGCGGTAATGCCGCTGCCCAGGTGACCCGCACCGTCAACGTCGTCGACACAACCGCACCTGTCATCACGGTTTCAGGGAACAACCCGGCAACCGTGGTGCTGGGCGCCACCTATACCGACGCAGGGGCAAGCTGCACGGATAACCTCGATGCAAGCTGCTCCGTCACCCCAAGCGGTTCGGTCAACACCAGCACGGTCGGCACCTACACCATCACCTATACCGCCACCGATGCTGCCGGGAACACGGCAACCGCAACACGCACCGTCGAAGTGGTCGCCGGCGATGCTCCGGTCATCACGCTGCTCGGAGCATCCTCGGTCACGATCGAGGTCGGCTCCAGCTATACCGATGCAGGCGCAACCGCTCTGGACACCGAGGACGGCGATCTCACAGCCAGCATCGTGGTCGGCGGAGATAGCGTCGATCCAGCCACCGTCGGCACCTACACCATCACCTATGATGTCACAGATACAAGCGGTAATGCCGCTGCCCAGGTGACCCGCACCGTCAACGTCGTCGACACAACCGCACCTGTCATCACGGTTTCAGGGAACAACCCGGCAACCGTGGTGCTGGGCGCCACCTATACCGACGCAGGGGCAAGCTGCACGGATAACCTCGATGCAAGCTGCTCCGTCACCCCAAGCGGTTCGGTCAACACCAGCACGGTCGGCACCTACACCATCACCTATACCGCCACCGATGCTGCCGGGAACACGGCAACCGCAACACGCACCGTCGAAGTGGTCGCCGGCGATGCTCCGGTCATCACGCTGCTCGGAGCATCCTCGGTCACGATCGAGGTCGGCTCCAGCTATACCGATGCAGGCGCAACCGCTCTGGACACCGAGGACGGCGATCTCACAGCCAGCATCGTGGTCGGCGGAGATAGCGTCGATCCAGCCACCGTCGGCACCTACACCATCACCTATGATGTCACAGATACAAGCGGTAATGCCGCTGCCCAGGTGACCCGCACCGTCAACGTCGTCGACACAACCGCACCTGTCATCACGGTTTCAGGGAACAACCCGGCAACCGTGGTGCTGGGCGCCACCTATACCGACGCAGGGGCAAGCTGCACGGATAACCTCGATGCAAGCTGCTCCGTCACCCCAAGCGGTTCGGTCAACACCAGCACGGTCGGCACCTACACCATCACCTATACCGCCACCGATGCTGCCGGGAACACGGCAACCGCAACACGCACCGTCGAAGTGGTCGCCGGCGATGCTCCGGTCATCACGCTGCTCGGAGCATCCTCGGTCACGATCGAGGTCGGCTCCAGCTATACCGATGCAGGCGCAACCGCTCTGGACACCGAGGACGGCGATCTCACAGCCAGCATCGTGGTCGGCGGAGATAGCGTCGATCCAGCCACCGTCGGCACCTACACCATCACCTATGATGTCACAGATACAAGCGGTAATGCCGCTGCCCAGGTGACCCGCACCGTCAACGTCGTCGACACAACCGCACCTGTCATCACGGTTTCAGGGAACAACCCGGCAACCGTGGTGCTGGGCGCCACCTATACCGACGCAGGGGCAAGCTGCACGGATAACCTCGATGCAAGCTGCTCCGTCACCCCAAGCGGTTCGGTCAACACCAGCACGGTCGGCACCTACACCATCACCTATACCGCCACCGATGCTGCCGGGAACACGGCAACCGCAACACGCACCGTCGAAGTGGTCGCCGGCGATGCTCCGGTCATCACGCTGCTCGGAGCATCCTCGGTCACGATCGAGGTCGGCTCCAGCTATACCGATGCAGGCGCAACCGCTCTGGACACCGAGGACGGCGATCTCACAGCCAGCATCGTGGTCGGCGGAGATAGCGTCGATCCAGCCACCGTCGGCACCTACACCATCACCTATGATGTCACAGATACAAGCGGTAATGCCGCTGCCCAGGTGACCCGCACCGTCAACGTCGTCGACACAACCGCACCTGTCATCACGGTTTCAGGGAACAACCCGGCAACCGTGGTGCTGGGCGCCACCTATACCGACGCAGGGGCAAGCTGCACGGATAACCTCGATGCAAGCTGCTCCGTCACCCCAAGCGGTTCGGTCAACACCAGCACGGTCGGCACCTACACCATCACCTATACCGCCACCGATGCTGCCGGGAACACGGCAACCGCAACACGCACCGTCGAAGTGGTCGCCGGCGATGCTCCGGTCATCACGCTGCTCGGAGCATCCTCGGTCACGATCGAGGTCGGCTCCAGCTATACCGATGCAGGCGCAACCGCTCTGGACACCGAGGACGGCGATCTCACAGCCAGCATCGTGGTCGGCGGAGATAGCGTCGATCCAGCCACCGTCGGCACCTACACCATCACCTATGATGTCACAGATACAAGCGGTAATGCCGCTGCCCAGGTGACCCGCACCGTCAACGTCGTCGACACAACCGCACCTGTCATCACGGTTTCAGGGAACAACCCGGCAACCGTGGTGCTGGGCGCCACCTATACCGACGCAGGGGCAAGCTGCACGGATAACCTCGATGCAAGCTGCTCCGTCACCCCAAGCGGTTCGGTCAACACCAGCACGGTCGGCACCTACACCATCACCTATACCGCCACCGATGCTGCCGGGAACACGGCAACCGCAACACGCACCGTCGAAGTGGTCGCCGGCGATGCTCCGGTCATCACGCTGCTCGGAGCATCCTCGGTCACGATCGAGGTCGGCTCCAGCTATACCGATGCAGGCGCAACCGCTCTGGACACCGAGGACGGCGATCTCACAGCCAGCATCGTGGTCGGCGGAGATAGCGTCGATCCAGCCACCGTCGGCACCTACACCATCACCTATGATGTCACAGATACAAGCGGTAATGCCGCTGCCCAGGTGACCCGCACCGTCAACGTCGTCGACACAACCGCACCTGTCATCACGGTTTCAGGGAACAACCCGGCAACCGTGGTGCTGGGCGCCACCTATACCGACGCAGGGGCAAGCTGCACGGATAACCTCGATGCAAGCTGCTCCGTCACCCCAAGCGGTTCGGTCAACACCAGCACGGTCGGCACCTACACCATCACCTATACCGCCACCGATGCTGCCGGGAACACGGCAACCGCAACACGCACCGTCGAAGTGGTCGCCGGCGATGCTCCGGTCATCACGCTGCTCGGAGCATCCTCGGTCACGATCGAGGTCGGCTCCAGCTATACCGATGCAGGCGCAACCGCTCTGGACACCGAGGACGGCGATCTCACAGCCAGCATCGTGGTCGGCGGAGATAGCGTCGATCCAGCCACCGTCGGCACCTACACCATCACCTATGATGTCACAGATACAAGCGGTAATGCCGCTGCCCAGGTGACCCGCACCGTCAACGTCGTCGACACAACCGCACCTGTCATCACGGTTTCAGGGAACAACCCGGCAACCGTGGTGCTGGGCGCCACCTATACCGACGCAGGGGCAAGCTGCACGGATAACCTCGATGCAAGCTGCTCCGTCACCCCAAGCGGTTCGGTCAACACCAGCACGGTCGGCACCTACACCATCACCTATACCGCCACCGATGCTGCCGGGAACACGGCAACCGCAACACGCACCGTCGAAGTGGTCGCCGGCGATGCTCCGGTCATCACGCTGCTCGGAGCATCCTCGGTCACGATCGAGGTCGGCTCCAGCTATACCGATGCAGGCGCAACCGCTCTGGACACCGAGGACGGCGATCTCACAGCCAGCATCGTGGTCGGCGGAGATAGCGTCGATCCAGCCACCGTCGGCACCTACACCATCACCTATGATGTCACAGATACAAGCGGTAATGCCGCTGCCCAGGTGACCCGCACCGTCAACGTCGTCGACACAACCGCACCTGTCATCACGGTTTCAGGGAACAACCCGGCAACCGTGGTGCTGGGCGCCACCTATACCGACGCAGGGGCAAGCTGCACGGATAACCTCGATGCAAGCTGCTCCGTCACCCCAAGCGGTTCGGTCAACACCAGCACGGTCGGCACCTACATCATCACCTATACCGCCACCGATGCTGCCGGGAACACGGCAACCGCAACACGCACCGTCGAAGTGGTCGCCGGCGATGCTCCGGTCATCACGCTGCTCGGAGCATCCTCGGTCACGATCGAGGTCGGCTCCAGCTATACCGATGCAGGCGCAACCGCTCTGGACACCGAGGACGGCGATCTCACAGCCAGCATCGTGGTCGGCGGAGATAGCGTCGATCCAGCCACCGTCGGCACCTACACCATCACCTATGATGTCACAGATACAAGCGGTAATGCCGCTGCCCAGGTGACCCGCACCGTCAACGTCGTCGACACAACCGCACCTGCAGTCAAGATAGATGGAGTTCCATCAAACACTGAGGGGCCCTTTAAATTTGATGTCATTTTCTCCGAAGAGGTGTTCGGCTTCGAGAGCGAAGATCTGAACTTATCGAACGCCTCTATCCTCGAATTCTCACCCAGGTCGGCAACCCTCTACCAGATCACCATCGCTCCAATCACGATGGGCGAGGTTACCATATCCATCGATTCGGATGCGGCGGTTGATAAGGATGGCCGTGGGAACAGAGCTTCTGATATCGCGAGAGCTTACTTTAGAGACGCCAAGGAAATCCAGCGTCGAACTACCTCTGTTCTGCAAAGCTTCCTGCTAGAACGTGCCAATCAGATAATCACAAATGAGCCTGATTTGGTTTCGAGACTCGAAATGAGGAAAAATTCTGGTTCAGCGACAGCCAACCTTGAGCACGGAACTTTGCGAGGACAATTTAAAGGAGCCATAAATCTTTCAGATTTGGGCATTGGGGAAGACTCAAAGTCCCCATCCATATGGATCCAGACAAACTATACCGACTCCGTATATGACACGAAAAAGATCGACTCCTTGATTAACTATATTGGATTTGATTCAAAAATTTCCGAAAGTTTTGTCATCGGGGCAATTTTTCAATTTGACGACACGCGTATGTCGGAAAAGAGACTAGATTATTCTATGGAGGGAACAGGCTATTTAGCTGGGCCTTATGCAGTCATTTCAATCAAAGATTCGTTGATCGTTGATGCAAGAGCTGCCTGGGGGAATTCTAACAATGCTATTATGCCATATGGCACCTACGCCGACGAGGTATCCACCGCTCGTTCGCTCTATCGCATGGGACTAACCGGGCGAGTGAAACTCGCAACTGCATGGCATTTAAGGCCTGAGGCAAAGTTCATCTTATTTAATGAAACTTCAGCAGCCTACCAGGATCGCTCAGGGATAGAAATTCCAAAAGTCCAGATAGGCATAGGTCGCCTAACATTTGGCCCCTTGCTGGAACACACAGTCACCACCGCCAAGCAATTTGGACTAACATACAAAATTGGCATCGAAGGCCTCTGGGATTTTAAGGGCGCAAGTTTTGTCGACTCGCAAGGAGACATTGCACCAACGCCCTACGAATTTCGAGGACGTGCGAAATTTGGTATCGAGTCAGTCATTGGTGAGGGGATGATTCTTGCCGAAATTTTCTATGATGGGATTGGTCAGAGAAACTATGAGTCATATGGCGCTAGTCTTAGGCTCGCCTTGGGTTTCTAAAGACAAACATATCGTCAAAACGGAGTTCATCAGAAGCTTATGGTCGCACTAAGAATAGGGTCGATACCTACCGCGATCACCGAAGATCAGAGCATTTCCTCCAAATCAAGTGCTAGCGCAACGACCACTAGTACGAACATATAGCTGGAGGGCGATTTTGTTGGTCGAAACTATGAGTAAGATTACCAGACTGGCCGGCACAATCGTCGGCAGAATAGTATAAGTTACGCACAGTCTCGACTGGGGCGGCACCTAATCAAGCGCCGGATAGATCCATTGCTCAATGACGTGCGCGGCCCGTAATGGACTTACTTGACCAGTTCGACCTGCTCGAAGTCCAGTTCGACCGGGGTCGCACGGCCGAAGATCGAAACCGAAACCTTGACCTTCGCTTTGTCGAAGTCGAGCTCTTCCACCACGCCGTTGAAGCTGGCGAAGGGTCCGTCGAGCACCTTGACCTGATCGCCGATCTCGTAATCGACGCTGATATCGCGCTTCGGCGCGGCCTTGGCTTCTTCCACGCCGCCGAAATAGCGCGCTGCCTCTTTCTCGCTGATCGGCTGCGGCTTGTTGCCCGAGCCGAGGAAGCCGGTGACCTTGGGCGTGTTCTTCACGAGGTGATAGACGTCGTCGGTCATCTTCAGCTTGGCAAGGACATAGCCGGGCATGAACTTGCGTTCGACCTGAACCTTCTTGCCGCGCTTCACCTCGGTCACGGTTTCAGTCGGGACCTGAACGTCCTCAACCGCATCCGACAAACCCAGCCGCTCAGCTTCGGAGATGATCGCGTCGCGAACCTTGTTTTCGAAACCCGAATAGGCGTGAATGATATACCAGCGAGCCATGGTGAATTCCCGTGAATTGGATGCGCGGATCAGGCGAGCGACAGCAGCCACTGCACAACCGCGCTGAAGAGCGCATCGACCCCGAGGAAAAAGACCGACAGGATCACCATCATGATGAACACGAAGATCGCCGTGCGGATGGTTTCCTCACGGGTCGGCCAGACAATCTTGCTGGTTTCGCTGCGAACCTGGTTCACAAACTCGGCAGGCGATGTCTTGCGCTTTTTCTCTTCGGCCATGTCGGGGCCCTCGTCCTCGAATTAAGATCTTCCCGCCTTCCGGGATCGGCTTTCAGGTAGGGTTTCTCGCCGCCCCGAACAAGGTCCGGGAGGGGCTCTAACTGATTCCAATGTCGGAAGACATCGCGCACTTAGGCGGCGGCAGGAACAAATGCAAGCACGCTGAATGCGCCGCGATGTGCATCACGGCGGCAGGGGGCTGGTCAAGCACGGCCTGCGTGGCTAGCGTTAGCGGCTTGTATTGGGTTGCTTTTGGGGAAGCCACGAATGGCAGTGACAGAAACCGGGTCGGTCAGCCTGATCGATCACGTTACCAATGTTTCCGATTTCATTTGGGGAGGCACCTGGAACGGCGAACTTGTGCCGTGGCTTTCCGTCGGCGGGCAACCGATCCCGCCGATGGTGATCGTGCTGCTGGGCGTCGGCCTGTTCTTCATGGTCGGGCTGAAGTTCTACCCGATCGCCAAGCTTGGCAGCGCGTTCAAGGGGCTTTTCGCCGGGCGCAAGGGTGCCGGATCGGGCGAGATTTCGCCCTTCGCCGCGCTCTCTACCGCGCTTTCGGGCCAGGTCGGCACAGGCAACCTGGCCGGCGTCGCAACTGCGATCGCGCTGGGCGGGCCGGGCGCCGTCTTCTGGATGTGGGTCACGGCGATCATCGGCATGGCGCTGGCCTTTGCCGAAGGTTCGCTGGCGATCCGGTACCGGGAAAAGACCTCTGACGGGGTCTATCGCGGCGGTCCGATGAGCTACATCATGATGGGGCTAGGCCCGAAATGGACCTGGCTCGCGATCGTGTTTTGCCTCGGCACGCTGTTCAGCGCGATGGTGACCGGCAATTCGATCCAGGCCAATGCCGTGGCCGATGGCCTGAACGAGCTTTTCGGGATCGAGGAATGGATGGGCGGGCTGATCGTCGCCATCCTCGTCTTCATCGTCATCATCGGCGGGATCAAATCGATCGGCAACGTAGCCGAGAAGGTCGTCCCGTTCATGGCCGCTGCCTATATTGTCATGGCGCTGATCGCGTTGGTGCTCAACATTCAGGACATACCGGAAACCTTCGGGCTGATCTTCCATGGGGCGTTCAACCCGCAGGCGGCGACCGGTGGCTTTGTGGGGGCGGCGATCGCGCTGGCGATCCGGGCCGGTGTCGCGCGTGGGCTGTTTTCGAACGAGGCCGGCCAGGGTTCGACCCCGATTGCGCACGCCGTGGCGCAGACCGACGATCCCGAACAACAGGGCCGGATGGCGATGATGGGCACCTTCATCGACACCATTGTGATTTGCACCATGACCGCACTGGTGATCCTGACGGTCGAAGGGCAGTTCACCGGTGGTGGCCAGCAGGTCATTCATGCGTGGAATTCGGACCTTCAAGGCTTTGCGATGACCAGCGGCGCCTTTGCTGCTGCCTTCCCGGTCCAGATCTTTTCGATCCCGCTGGGAACGCTGGTCGCATCGACCGCGCTGATCCTGTTCGTGTTCACCACCCTGCTCACCTGGAGTTACTACGGCGAGCGCGCGATCACCTTTATCTATGACCGTGTGCCGGGATCGACCCGCGCCGGCGAGAAGGTGCTGCACATGATCTGGCGGGTTCTGTGGTGCGTGGTGATCTACATCGGTTCGACACAGGACCTGACGCTGGTCTGGCGGCTTGGCGATATCTCCAACGCTGCCATGGCGCTGCCCAACCTGCTCGCGCTCGCGCTGCTCAGCGGCGTGGTGTTCAAGCTGGCCAAGGGTGAGCGCAATGCCGGGCAGACGTTCGGGCGCGAGACTCCGGAAGAACCGAACGAATACTGACGCCAGGCATCAAGCGATAAAAGAACAGGGCCGTCCCCCCAAGGGGCGGCCCTTTCGCATTCACGCTGAAAAGAAATGGCAGGGGTGACAGGATTCGAACCCGTGGCCCTCGGTTTTGGAGACCGATGCTCTACCAGCTGAGCTACACCCCTGCAGCCGGACGCTGCCCTCTATAGCCAAGCGCGCCGCATGGCAACACGCCAGTTTCGCCCTGCGCAAAGCAGCAAATGTCCTTGCCCCGGATTGCCCAGCGTCTGCTAAGGAACGTGGCATGCATTCGCCCTTCCCGCCCCCGATTCCATCGGACATGCTGCTGCTGGCCTATCGCAGCGGGATCTTTCCCATGGCGGATGGGCGCGATGATCCGGAGGTTTTCTGGGTCGAACCCAAGCAGCGCGCCATCATCCCGCTTGAGCAGCTTCATGTGTCGCGCAGCCTGCGCAAGGCGATTCGCCAGGATCGCTTCCAGGTGACCGTTGATCGCGATTTCGCAGCGGTGATCGAGGCTTGCTCACACCCACGCGAAGATCATCCCGAAAGCTGGATCAGCGAAAGGATCATCGCCAGCTATCGCCAGCTCCACAGCATGGGCCACGCCCATTCTATCGAGTGCTGGGAAGGATCAGAGCTGGTCGGCGGGCTTTACGGCGTCAGTTTCGACCGGGTGTTCTGCGGCGAAAGCATGTTCAGCCGCCGCAGCGATGCCAGCAAGGTTGCGTTGGCCTGGCTCGTGGCGCTGATGCGCTTGGCCGGGTTTCACCTGCTCGATTGCCAGTTCATGACCGATCACCTGCGCAGCATGGGCGCGGTTGAGATCACTCAGCAGAAATATCTCGAAGGGCTCGTGCGCGCTTCGGGCCAGGCCGAATTCAGCCTGCCCGGGGCCTATCAACGCGTGTTAGGCAAGGCCAAGGCCGATCACTCGACCCCTGGAAAGCTCATCGCGCAGTCTTTCACCCAGACGTCGTAGACCGGATGTTCGACCACGTTGAGGCTAGGCGAATTCTTGAACAGCCAGCCTGAAAAGATCCGGCGGAACTGGTCCGATCCGCGGTCCTGCACCGACACTTGCACGAAGGCACCGGTTTCGCGCTGCATTTCCCACGGGGCGGTGCGTTCACAGGCTTCGAGCCGGATCAGGATATCGCCGATGCGGCGCGATTCGCCCGGCTTCAGTTCGATATCCTGGCTGGAATTGTTGCGCTTGTTGAGCAGGCCCAGCGTCGCCACCCGCTCTGCCATGGGCGTGCCGATATCAGCTGCGGCAGCGGCTTCCGTCGGAACGGGAGCAGGCGCTGCAGGCGCGTCTTCAGGCAGCTCAATCCTGACCTGCTCAGGCGCCGGAGCATTGTCCGAGCATCCAGCCAGCGCAGCAGCGCCGAACAGACATAGGCCGATGCGCAGACTGCGCATGGTCAGCCTTCCGGGCTCCACGCCTCGTAATCGCCGGTTGCGCGGGCACGCTTGCCACCGCGTTCCAGCGCGCCTTGCGGGCGATAGGCCGCGGCGGTGCCGGTGGCATTGGGAGTGTAGTCCGCTTCCCAGATCTTGGGCGGCGGCAAGCGGCTTTCCGGCACGTCGTTGAACGCGCCGTGCAACCAGCCGTGCCATTCGCTGGGCACGCGGCTGGCGTCGTTGTTGCCGTTGTAGATCACCCAGCGCCGCTCCTGCTCTCCCGCCTTAGGCTTGGAGCGGTAATATTTGTTGCCCTGCGCATCGGTGCCGATGTGTTCGCCCCGGCGCGCGGTGAAAAGCATGGTGCCGAAGGTGGCACCGTCCCACCAGGTGAAGATTTTGCTGAGAATTCCCATGGCCGCGGCGATTAGCGGAAGAATGCCGCGCTAGGCAAGAAGATCGCGCTGGGAACCGCCAACTATCTGGCAGGCCGGTCGTTCATCCAGCATACCGCGCCATCTGGTGTCTACAGTCAACTATTTGTGGGCGCGAATTTCCTTCAACACGCCATCAGGATCCCGACTGAGCAGGGCGACAAACCCGTCAAGCGCATCGATCATCGCGGCGCCAGCCGAATCGTCATTCGCAAGGTCAAACTCCGGGAAGTGTCCATCGACCAGCATTCGCGCCAATCCATATGCCATGGCCCTGCTTTGGAGGTTCGCCAGCGCAAGGTCATTAACGGCCAGCATGCCGCGCTCATCTGCCTTTTCAAGCAAGTGCTGCATGTTGTCCCGGATCCAGCGGTTGTCGGCCAGCAATGGTTCGGAGCTGTAAAAATCGATCAGGAGCCGGTCGCCGAGCACCCGGTAATGTGTGGGATGCCGCATCGCCCATTGCACATAGGCGTGGGCAAGCACGGCCATGCGGACCAGCGGATTTTCCGATTTGCACTGCGCCAGGCGGCGCTCCATGTCGCGCCGCAAGATTGCCATGCCTTGCTCGGCCACGGCCAATACGAGCTCGCGCTTGCCAGGGAAGTGGCGGAAAGGAGCGCCTGACGAAACCCCGGCGCGGCGGGCAGCTTCACGCAAGGTCATCGCCTCGACGCCGGATTCGCTAACCACTTCGACCGCTGCATCGATGATCGCCTGGCGCAGGTTCCCGTGATGATAGGCACCGCGCTGCTTGCCGGTGCCGGCTCTGGAATTGCTCCGCTGTGAAGCTCGTTCTGTCATCAATGATCCATCTGCTGCAAGGCCACTTTTTGTAAGCGGTGCTTAGATTGTCGATTGACAGAAGGTCAACTCAATGTAAGCATTGCTTACATATCTCGCCCAAAGGACACAGCAATGGCACTTGGCACACAAACCGGCAGCAATCGCGGCTGGCAAGCATTCGCGTTGATCGCAGCCGGGGTGGCGGCCGCTTGTGCGGTGCCGATCCTGTTCGTTCCCGATCCGGTCGAGGCTGTTCGACTGGTGATCCGGCTCACAGCCCGCATTTCGCTGGCACTGTTCCTGGCCGCATTTCTCGCGTCTACATTGGCTCGGCTTTGGCCGGGCAGCGTTACCCGCTGGATGGTTGCCAATCGCCGCGTGCTTGGGCTGGGCTTTGCATGGTCGCATCTGATTCACGCCTCTGCATTGGTAATCTTGTACCGCGCAGACAGCGCTCTTTTCTGGACCCTGACCAACCCCGTTTCGGTAACCGGGGGGAGCATTGCATATGTCTTTATCGCGGCACTGGCGTTCACGTCTTTCGATGGCGCCGTGCGGGCGCTGGGCCCGCAGCGTTGGCAGCGCCTGCATTCCACAGGGATCTGGATCATCTGGCTGGTTTTCCTGATTTCAAACGCCAAGCGCATCCCGATCAACCTCGGCTACGCCCTGCCAACCGCGATACTGATCGCGGCATTGCTGGTCCGGCTCTATGCTCGAACGGTGCGGACAGCCAAGGCTACCACGTAACACGATCGCCGGGCTTGATCCCCAGTTCTGCCGCACGGCCGCCGCGCAGTTCGAGCACGGCACTGGCGATCCCTTCGGAATAGACCGATTCGAGCGAATAGGGTTCGGTGTTGGCGGCGATGTTGATCACTTCGTTTTCCAGCCCGATGAATATGATGTCGAGCGGGATCGGCGTGTTCTTCATCCAGAAGCTGCGGATGTCGGGCACATCTGAAGGAAACAGCATGCCTTCATTATCGCCCAGCGCGGTGCGAAACATCAGTCCCTTGGCCTGTGCCTGGGGCGTGTCCGCCAGTTCGACCCGGAATGTATGACGCTTGTCGCCCGAAACGACTGCAAGGTCGATAATTGCCAACCCGCTTTCGGGATGGCGCGCTGAGGTGTCATCACCAGCACCCTCAACGGCCGGTGAGCCAGCATTGGCCCCCTCTGCACTGGGCGAGCACGCCATCAAGCCTGCGCAAAGTGCCGCGAGCAGCCATGCGGATGTCATTCGTGTCATTCCTCGACCTCGCTGGCCCATCGTTCGGCGTCCTCGGCCTGTTCTGCATAGACCATTTGTCTCGCAGTACCGAAATCATGGCCCGCGCGCACCATCGCCGCAATCTGTTTTTCGCGCCTGGCCCGATCGAGTGGTTCGCCCGATCGTGCGCCGCCTCCGAAGGGGCCGAAACCGCGCTTGCGCGCAAAAGCAAGCGCCGCCGCGCGCGCCGATCGTTCGTCGGGTGCAGCTTCGGCCCGCAGTTCCTCTTCGATGCCGGCAGCCCGCAACGCCTGGTCTACCCGGCGGGCACCATAGCCCCTGCGTAGCAACCCGCTGCTGCGCGCGCGGGCGTAGGCTTCATCATCCACGTAACGCAGCTCTACCATGCGCGCGACCACTGCGCCGACGTCGATTGGGTCGCCATCTTCGGCCACTCCGCGCTCGCGGATCTTGCGCCACAGATAAGCTTCAAGCTTGGCCGAACTCGTCGCAAACCGGGCGAGATAGGAGAGCGCCAACTCTTCCACAGCTGCGCGGTCAAGCGGGCCTCCCTTGCGTCGTTTGCGTGACATCTCGGTTTGCTTTGCAACCATTTCGCCTTATTCGTGCCACACTCCTTATCAAATGGGAAAGAAGGTTTGGGTGCGGACATCAGGAGTTTCCGCATTGGGGATGAAGCGAAGGCGCGTCCTTGCGCCGCAAATAACGGGTATCGCTGAATAAAATGACCGACGCCGTTCTCACACCGACGCCGAACGACTGCCCCTTGCCGCGCAGGCGAGCCGACTTTGCGACGTTCAACGAAGCAATCGACTATGCCGCACAGAGCGAAAAGGGCCTAAATTTTCACGATATGCGGGGTGAGCTGGTTCGCCCCTATCCTTTTTCCGAGATGCGCAGCGATGCGCTGATCATGGCGCGGCGACTGGTCACTGCCGGGATCGGCAAGGAAGATCGCGTTGCCTTGATCGCGGAAACCGGCCCCGATTTCGCCGCGCTGTTCTGCGCCTGCGTCTATGTTGGCGCATGGCCGGTGCCGCTGCCGCTGCCGACCACCTTCGGCGGCAAGGAAAGCTATATCGACCAACTGGCGGTGCAGCTGCAAAGCTCCGATCCCAAGATCCTGCTTTACCCCGAAGAAATCGCGGAAATGGCCAGCGCGGCCGCTGCCAAACAAGGCTGCGCCAGCGAATCCTGGCAGGATTTCGAGCAGCGCCCCGCGCCCGAATGCGAGCTGCCCGAAGCGGACCCGGAAGATATCTGCTATCTTCAGTATTCCTCCGGCTCCACCCGTTTCCCGACCGGTGTGGCGGTGACGCATCGCGCGCTACTCCACAATCTCTTCGGCCATTCGACGTCGATGAACGTCGGACAGGGCGACCGCGTCGTCAGCTGGCTGCCATGGTATCACGACATGGGCCTGGTCGGCTGCTTCCTGTCGCTGATCGCGAACCAGGTCAGCTGCGATTACTTGAAGCCAGATCATTTTGCGCGCAGGCCGCTCGCCTGGCTCGACATGATCAGCCGCAACGGCGGCACCACTCTCTCCTATTCGCCGACCTTCGGCTATGACATCTGCGCCCGCCGCATCTCCAGCCAGAGCCATGTGGCCGAGCGGTTCGACCTGTCGCGCTGGCGCGTCGCAGGTAACGGCGCGGACATGATCCGGCCTGACGTGATGCAGAACTTCGTCAACGCCTTCAGCGAAGCGGGCTTCAAGGCCAGTGCTTTTACGCCCAGCTATGGCCTCGCCGAAGCGGTGCTGGCGGTCACGGTGATGCCGCCCGGCGAAGGCATCCGGGTCGAATTGGTCGAGGAGGAGCGCCTGTCGGGCACCCCGCGTGACCTGTCACGCCCGGCGCGCTATCGCGCGATCGTCAATTGCGGCAAGCCGCTGCCCGACATGGATGTCGAAATCCGCGGCGAAAACGGCGCGGTCAGGGGCGATCACCAGATCGGCAAGGTGTGGTGCCGCGGCCCCAGCGTGATGCATTCCTATTTCCGCAATGTCGAAGCGACCGAGGATTGCCTGGTCAATGGCTGGCTGGATACCGGCGACATGGGCTATGTCGCCGATGGCTATCTGTTCATCGTCGGCCGCGCCAAGGACATGATCATCATCAATGGCAAGAACCACTGGCCGCAGGACATCGAATGGGCAGTGGAACAATTGCCCGGCTTCAACCATGGCGACATCGCCGCTTTTTCGATCGAGATGGAAAATGGCGAGGAAGCGCCCGCCGTGCTGGTCCATTGCCGCGTTTCCGACCCCGAAGAGCGCATCAAACTGCGCCACGAAATCGCCGACAAGGTCCGCTCGGTCACAGGCATGAACTGCGTGGTCGAGCTGGTTCCGCCACGGACCCTGCCGCGTACCTCGTCGGGAAAGCTGAGCCGCGCCAAGGCAAAGAAGCTGTACCTGGCAGGCGAGATCGTGCCGTTCGAACTGGCTGCCTGACCGGCGAGCGGTAGCCAGCTATTCCTCGGGCTCGCCCCAGCGCGCCTGGACACCTCCGTTGCGCCGCCCAGGCACCGCTGTTGCCGCAACGCCCTGTTCCGCCAGCAAGGCAACAACCCGCTCAGCCTGGGCAGCATCGCCTTCGATCAGGACCGGCAGGTCGATCCGCTGCGCAGCCCAAGCTGTCAAAGCGAGCGCCGCCTGCCCCTGCGCACTGGGCTCATCGTCGGCAAATGCTATCGCGGGGAGCGGCCGGGCAGGCGGCAGCATTTCCACCTTCCATTCCGGCTCGGTCGCGGAAATGCGCTGCTCGAGCACGCGGTAGGTCGCCAGCGTTGCGCCCGGCAGCGGCTTGGCCCGCACCACGGCGCGGCGCCGCTCGCGGTCGATCACAACGTGATCCTCCGATACGCCCGCCACCACCGCCAGCCGCTGGGCCAGGTTCTCAGCGCGCTCGCGCGCGACCGCTTCTTCGCGCGCCCGGGTTGCCGATAATTCAGCCTGCTGCGCGGCAGTCGCGCTGGTGCCGACCTGGTACTGGTTGATCGTCAGATCGACCGGACGCCCCAGTTCACGCGACAAGGCGCGCTCGCCATTGGTCTCTGCATCGGGCTGCAACCTCGGGGTGAGCACGGTTGCGTCAATCCGCACCGGATCGCTCTGGAAATCGATTTCGACCTGGCTCAGCCGTGAGCGCGGATCGAAATTGTCGAGGATTTCGCCGCGCACCTGCCGCTGCGCGTTGGTTTCCCACGCAATCTGCTGGAGCGAGATGCCGAGCGGCACCGCCAGGGCCAGAAACACCACCGCCACTGCCAGATTCTGGTAAAGGCTGTTTCGCTCGCTCAGCGTCGTGCGGAAACCATAAAGGCGCGCCATACCCCACGCGGTAAGCGCGATCGTGAGCAAATTGGTGACGAACAGCAGCAGTGCGCCCGAGAAGACCGTCCAGTTGAAGGTCGCCAGGCCAAAGCCCACCACCGCCAGCGGCGGCATCAAGGCGGTGGCAATCGCCACGCCCACGATCGTGCCCTCGCGTCCGCGGATCATGGCATAGGCCCCCGCCAAGGCTGAGAACAGCGCCACCATCAGGTCGAACAGATTGGGCCGCGTCCGCGCCGCGATTTCGGGCGTCACTGTCTGGATTGGCGACAGGAACACGACGATCGCGCACAGCAGTACCGCCATGAGGCTGCCCCAGGCCAGGCTGCGCGCCGACTGCTTTAGCCAGTTGTAATCGCCAATCGCCAGCGCAAAGCCCAGCCCCATGATCGGGCCCATCAGCGGCGACAAAAGCATGGCGCCGATCACCACGGCCGGCGATGACAGCAGCAGGCCCAGGATCGCGATGCCGCCCGACATCGCCGTCATGAACAGATAGCGTTCGGTCAGACCGCAGTCTTCGCGGCGTTTTTCGATCACCGCTGGCTGGTCAACGGTGCCGATGACGTCCTGCCGCCACCAGTTCTGCCAGCTCTGCATCACACGGGCAAAGTTCGAACCGTTTTCGCTGGCTCCTTCGCCGGGAGCCGCTGTCTGGGGTGCAGGAGTGTCAGCCAAATCTTCGGTCCATCGCCAGTTCCTAGTGCATCACTGTCTATCGCCTTGTGAGACCAAACGAAAGCATGGACGCGCGCAGCCGAATCGGCCACACTTCTTGAAGTCTGTGTCTTAGATGACTAATACAGCATGAGATGGTGGCCCAATGCCACCGCAATGGAGCCTGGAAACTGACCATGAGCACGCAGCAGACGACGACCAAGACGGCGACCGATTTCGAGCTGAGCCCGCCCGATCCGGTGCCAACTGTCGCGCCAGAAAAAGCCGCCGGCCTGGTGCCAGTGGCGGAGGAAAAGCGCTCGAAGCTGGACGAGAAGGTTGAAGGCTTCGTCGCCGAACTCGTCGCTGAAGACGCCAATTCGCCAGCCTTTGGCGAAAAGGTCGACCAGATCACCCGGATGGGCCAGGAACAGATCCGCGCTGCGGCCGCCATGTCCAACCGTTTCCTGGATCGCCCTGTGCGCGCGATGGACCAGGACAATGGCGTGGGCGCCGATCTGCTCGAACTGCGCAAGACCGTGGAAGAACTGGACCCGGGCCGCAAGGGCAAGATCCGCGGCCGCAAGCTGTTCGGCATCATCCCCTTCGGCAACAAGCTGCAGCGCTATTTTGACAGCTACACCTCGTCACAGGGCCACATCCAGTCGATCCTGGAGCGTTTGGCTTCAGGCAAGAAGGAACTGCACGAGGACAATGCCGCTATCGATGTCGAACGACAGAAACTGTGGGAGGCGATGGGCGAACTGGAGCAGATGATCCATATCGCCAAGCGCCTCGACGAGCGGCTCGAGGAAAAGGCCTACGAGCTCGACGCAACCGATCCGGCGAAGGCCAAGGCACTGCGCGAAAGCGCGCTGTTCTATGTCCGCCAGCGCACGCAGGACCTGCTGACCCAGATGGCAGTCAGCGTGCAGGGCTATCTTGCGCTGGATCTGGTCAAGAAGAACAATGTGGAGCTGGTAAAGGGCGTGGACCGTGCCAGCACCACCACTGTTGGCGCATTGCGCACCGCGGTAACCGTAGCTCAGGCGATGACCAACCAGCGGCTGGTGCTGGGCCAGATCACCGCGCTCAACCAGACCACCAGCGACATTATCGATCTCGACCAGCACGCTGCTGCGCGAACAAACCGGCAAGATCCACGAACAGGCCGCCGCCAGCACGATCCCGCTCGAGACGCTGCAACGCGCCTTCCAGAACATCTATGACACGATGGACGAGGTGGACGAGTTCAAGGTGCGCGCGCTGTCGAGCATGAAGCAGACCGTTGAAACGCTATCGGCCGAAGTCGAGAAATCGAAGGGCTATATTGCACGCGCTGAAGGGCAAGCGCAGGCGCAGAAAAAAGTCGCGTCCGAACCCAGCCTGCTGGCGCTTGAGAAATAATGCCTGACAGCACGCGAGAATCCGACGCGATCCTGACCGCAGCGAAGCGTTCGCTGGTAACGCAGCGCGATGGCGGCACGCATCGCCCGGCCAGCTCGATTGGCAGGGGCTCGGCCGAGCTAAAGGCCGCTGCGCTACTCAAACGCCTGCGCAATATGGCGATCGCCGTGCTGGGCGTATTGCTCGCTTTCTCGATCGGCGGATGGATTATTGGTGGGCTCGGCTTCTGGGGCGTGATGCTGGGCTTTATCGCAATTCTTGCCGCAGTGGGCGGCTTCTCCATGTTCCCCAAGGTCAAAGTGCCCAAGCGGGCCGACCTGAAGAAGGGTGATGCCAAGGCGATGGTGGCACGCACCGAACTGTGGCTGGAAGCGCAGCGCCCCGCGCTACCCCCACCGGCGGTGCAGATCGTCGACCAGCTGGGCGCGCAACTTGATGCGCTAGGGCTGCAACTCGCGACGATCGACCAAAGCGACCCGGCGGTAAACGAAGTGCGTGAGCTGGTGGGCGAATATATCCCGGAGACGATCGACAACTACCGCAAGATCCCGGCGCATCTGCGTGGCGAACAACATGCCGGCAAGACCGCTGACCAGCGCCTGACCGAGAGCCTGTCAAAGATCAGCGGCGAAGTCGATCGCGTAACCCGGCGGCTGGCTGAAGGCGCGCTGGATGACCTTGCGATCAAGGCGCGCTATCTCGATTATCGTTTCGGCGGTGCCGAGGCACTAGAGGACAAAAGCCAATGAGGGTTGCCCTGCCACACGAACTGGGCCGCGACGAAGTGCGCCGCCGGCTGAAGGAACGCAGTCACGAAATCGCCGATTATCTGCCCGGCGGAGTCGCCGAGGTAGAAACTGACTGGGTCGAGGACGACCGGATGGCGCTGCTGGTGTCGGTCATGGGTCAGAGCATTACCGGGCATATCGACGTAGAAGATACCCAGGTGGTGTTCGAGATCAGGCTGCCGGGTATGCTGTCCTTCGTCGAGCCAGCGATCGAAAAGGCGATACGCGCCAACGGGCAGAAAATGCTGGCTGCGCCAAAATAGGCACCGCGCCCATCCCTCATGCCTCAATCCGCGCGGCGGAAACGCTGTTCCCAGCCGAACTCGGCCTCGACCGGCTGGCCGCGGGCATTCCGCGCCGGCTCGAAACGGAAGCGATCCATCGCCAGCTCGCAGGTCCGCGCGTCGGTATCGGGCAGTCCGGATGACCGGAACACGCGGCAGCGTTTGGGCCGCCCATCGGTGGCCACCAGGATCGCAATGCGTACCGCACGCCCGAAGCGTATCTCGCGCCCGCCCTCGGGCACCGGATAGTCGCGCGCCGAATTGATCGTGCCGGCAATCTTCACCGGGCCGGTCGCCATGCTCGAGCCTTGACCGCTGCCTTCGTCACCGCTGCCTGTGCCTTCACCACTGCCGCTTGCGCCGGTGCCATCGCCGCTGTCGCGCGCGCCGGAGGTAGCGGCATCGCCGGTCGAGGAAGCACGCGGCAATTGCCGGTCAGGCCTGGGTGTGACTTTCGGGGTTGGCGCGGTAACCGGCTGGGGCACGGCTTCCTTGCCCGCATCGCCCGCCATGCCTTCATCAGGCACTTCCGGCGGATCGTCGGGCGGAGCAGTGATAGTGACGGTAAAGGCCTCGACCACACTGCGCTCGATGGTGGCGGTAACCTGCGGCGCGAAGGCGCGCGTCAGGCCATAGAGCGCCAGCACATGCAGCACCACGATAAGCGCGAGCACCCCGGGCCGCAGCTTGCGCTCCTTGTGCAGGTACCCACTGTCGTCCATCCCGCTCGCTCCATTTGGGTTGCAGCGAAGTTAGGCGGAGCGGGTGCCATAACGCAAACGCCAAAGAAAACGGCGGAGCCCGAAGGCCCCGCCGCTGTATTCTCATCAATTCGCGCGAGAGACTTAGAAGTCGTAGCTCACGCCCAGCTGGATCTTCCACAGCGAGGAAGAAGACTGGACGAGCGGATCGCGCAGCCCAACCGTTCCGGCAGTCGCATTATACTGCGACGTGATCGGAGTGTAGATATAACGCCCATTGGTGGTGTTTACGTCGCCGCGCACCAGTGCCTCGGTATAGCTATAACGCTTGAACACGTTCGAACCGGAATCGAGCAGATTCAGGAAGTTGTCGAAGTCGACGAACAGACGGAACTTGTCATCCTTGACGCCAAATGCCTTCATCGGCCCCGGCAGTTCCTGGCTGAAGCGCAAGTCGAGGTCATAGAACCAGGGGTTGCTGCAACTGTTACGCGGCAGGGTCTTGCCCCGGTACTTGTTGATGCAAGGCGTTTCCGAGATGAAGTTGTCCAGCGCCGTTGCAAAAGCGGCGTCCGTGATAATGACATTCGGATCGCCAACACCGGTCGGTACATAGAACAGCGAGTTGAAGTCGCCGCTGGCGCTGTCGTTAAGAACGGACGACGGTGCGTTATCCCACACGATTGAGTAGGGGCGTCCCGAACGGGCAACGAACACGAAACCGAAGCTGGTGTCATAGTCCCCGAAGAATTGTTCGCGAACGTTCAGACCCAGCGTCAAATTGTGCTTCGACGCATATTCGCTGCGTGCGACATCAACAGCCTGGCGATCAGCGGCTGCGACAATGTCAAAGCTGCTGGTTGCGGTGGAGCTGTTGTTGTTCCGGTTATTTTCAGCATCGGTATAGGCATAGCCGAGGTTGAAGTTGATCCGGCCGCCTTCAGTGAAGATGCCATTGCGCCAGGTCTTTGACAGGATCGCCGAAGCGATCTTGCTTTCGTAGCTCTTGCCGTTGGTCAGCTGGATTTCGTCATCGCGGCTGGTGCTGAAGCAAGCCGGGCTGATATTGGTGTAAGTCGGCGGGCTACCACCCTGGTTCTGCAACACGGCGCTACAGCCAGTGGCCGTGGGATCAATCGCACGATAGATCGGGCGACCGTCCACCGTGAAGCCATTGACGCCGAGGCGGGTGTCAACAACCTGCGACAGGTCAACGAAGTCAACCGGGTTCTGGAACTTCGAATAGATGAAATCGAGGTTGAGGTTCCAGTCGCTGAAGAAACCACTTTCCGTACCGAAGTTGGTGGAGAGACCAAGGTTGGCGCGCCACACGGTCGGCATTTCGAAATTCGGATCGGTGGACTGGGTGTCAGCCAGGCCGCGAGCCGACTGGGTCGCAGCATTGGCGGTGACGCAACCAGGGATGCCGGTGAAGGTGTTGCCGTTGGTCACGTCGGCCCGAGCGCCACTGGTCGGGAAACAAGCGACGGTGCCCTGTGACGACGAGGCATTTGCGCCAGTCTGGCCAAAGCCCGTCACGAAGCCGTTGTTCGAGAACGCGTTGGAGAAGTATACCGCCGGATCGCCGCCGGTGAAGCGGCCGACGCCGCCCTTGATCACCGTGTTGCTAAAGAAACCGTCGTTATAAAGCGCATAGGTAAGGCCAAGCCGTGGCAGCAAAACCGGATCGATCTTGCCGAAGCTGTTGGCATTGGTGAACCCGTAGCGAGCGAAGAAGTTGGGGTTCGCCTCCGGAGCGCTGCCCGACAGCCACTCGGTACGGAGACCAGCGACCACATTCAACTGGTCGGTCACCTGCCAATCGTCCTGGGCATAGATCGAGAACGTATTGCGCTTCCACCGGGCAGCGGCATCGTTGATGTCGCCGCTTGCGGTGAAATTGCCGTAAGCGCCAGCAGACTGCCCCTGGAAGATTTGCTGGCCGCTCGGGAAGGTGTTGTTGCCACCCGATAGGATACCGTTGGCGAAATCGGTCAGGTTGTTGAAGGTCAGCGTGCCGGTGGAGTTCTGTGCGAACAGGTTGAACACCTTCAACTGGTTGAACTCGCCACCCACTGTGAAGGTGTGGTTGCCGGCGTTCAAGCGACCCAGCATCTTCAGCTGCGTGACGGTGGTCTTGAGGTCGTTGGACGTGCGCGAGAAGCCCGGACCGGCGACGATCGAGCCAAATTCGCCGCCATTGCTGACACCCACCACGAAGCGCGGCATGGGGTTGGCATCCTGTGCCTCGCCGCCGCCAACCGGGCCCTGGACGTCCTGCACTTCGGCGCGGCTAGCGCGAATTTCAGTCGAGAAGTTGTCCGACCAGTCCGAATAGAGACGGACCGAGTAATAGTCGCTGACGGTACCTTCGTCTTCGAAGCTGTTGATACCAGTCAGGATATTGGCGGTATCCGAGAAATCGTCTTCCTCGACGTTGGTTTCTTCGAGCCGCTGATAGGTGGCTTCAAGGCGCTGTGTGTCGCTCAAGATCGCGTCAAGGCGACCGAAGTAACGAACACTCTTTTCAGGCAGCGTAGTTGCAAGGCCGCCGGTTTCGAAACCGTAGACGCTCGAAAGGATTTGCGAGAACTGGTTGAAATCAGCCTCGGTCACGAAGGTCATTTCGTTCGGATAGCCAAGGCCTGCCGGGCCGGTTTCCTGGCTGTCCGAAAGGTTAGTTTCTTCATAACCCAGGAAGAAGAACAGGCGATCCTTCAGGATCGGGCCACCCAGCGTCGCGCCCCAGCGCTTTTCCTTGTATGGGCTGGCGCTGAAGTCGACTCCGTCTGCAGTGTCGCCCTGCAGGCTGTCGGTGGCGTAGGTGAAGAAGGCCGAACCCGAAAATTCATTGCCGCCCGACTTGGTGACGACGTTGATCGCGCAGCCGGTGAACTGGCCATACTGCACATCGAACGGGGCGAATTCGACCGAGGTTTCACGCACTGCGTCAAATGGCAGCGGCAGCGAGTTGCGGCTGGCGAACGGAGTACCGTTCAGGCCGAAAAGGTCCGATTGGGCAATACCGTCGACGGTGAAGGCATTCGAACGGTCGTTCCCGCCGAGGCAGCTGACGCGGTCGACTTCGTTCGAACGGTCAAGGCTGACGCGCGGGTCGATACGGATGATGTCGCGGACGTCGCGGCTGATCGACGGGAAGGCTTCGATCGCTTCGACGCCGAACGACTGGCCCGGGCCGATCGCAAGCTGGCTCAACTGAACGCGCGCGCCGGTTACCACGATAACGCTTTCGCTACCGGCGGATGCGCCAGCCAGCGTAAAGGTCAGCTGCGTGTTGCCCTGCAGGTTCAGGAAGACGTTCTCGACCGTCTGGCCTTCAAAGCCCGACGAAGTCGCGGTGACGGTGTAGGGGCCACCAGTTACCAAGCTGTCGACACGGAAGGTACCGTCGTTACCGGTAGCGAGCGTACGAACCTGGCCGGTACGGGTGTCGGTGATGGTAACGGTACCGGAGACCGCAGCGCCGCTGTCATCGACCACGCGACCTTCAATGCCGGAAGTAATCTGCTGCGCGAAGACAGGCGTAGCGACAGTGGTCGAAGCGGCGAGGCTGACGACACTCGCTGCCAGAAGGTATTTGATCTTCATGTAAAGAGCCCCTGGTGAGAGAAGGTGAAGAGGAATTAATCTGCTGATCACACCCGATAGTGGTGTTGCACTGCGGCAAAAAGGCAGTTCTGTGACAAAATTGTGAAACACCTCGGCGGCATTTGCGACAATGCGCCGGATCGAAGCCTGCCTCGCCTCGAAAACCGCAGAATCCCTGCGACTCCGGCCGGTGTTGCCAAGCCGCAACAGCCTTGAAAATTTATGCGATTACAGGCGGGTTGCCGGGAATTTCAGGCGAGATTGATCTCGCGCAGCCGCTGTTGAAGGAATTCATGGCTGGAAATGGGCTCCGGCGCCTCCGATTCGTGCCCTGGCTCGATGCAGGACGGTAGCGTCTCGATCACATAATCGGGCCGGAAATGGAGGAAAAAGGGCATCGAGAAACGCGCCCGCTTGGCCGCCGCTCCCTTCGGGTTCACCACCCGGTGCGTGGTCGAGCGCAGCTTGCTGTTGGTCAGCCGGTCGAGCATGTCCCCCACATTGATCACCAGCGCGCCTTCTGGCACGTCGACCGCTTTCCATTGGCCCTGCCTCGTCAGGAGTTCGAGTCCGGCCTCTTCAGCGCCGAGCAGCAGGGTGATGGTGTTGATATCGCCATGCGCGGCGGCGCGGATCGCCCCTTCGGGCGCTTCGTCGCTCAAAGGCGGGTAATGCAGCAGTCGCATCACTGAATTGCCGTCTTCCACGGTCGCATCGAAATAGTTGCGGTCGAGCCCCAGATGGAGCGCAATCGCCTCCAGCACACGGCTGCCTGCCGTTTCGAAGGCCGAGTAGAGTTCGCTGAACGTTTCGCGAAATCCTTCGACTTCGTTCGGCCAGACATTGGGGGCCATATATTCGGCAAGCGGGTGGCCTTCGGGCAGCGCACGGCCGACATGCCAGAATTCCTTGAGGTCCTGGACCTCGGCGTCCTTGGCCTTTTCCGTGCCGAAGGGGGTATAGCCGCGCGCGCCGCCGCCACCGGGAATGTGATAGCTGCGCTTGACGCTTTCCGGCAGCGCGAAGAATTCCTTCGACTTGGCTTCCGCGCGGTCGATCAGTTCCTGCGGGATCCCATGGTCGCGGATCACGGCAAAGCCGTATTCGGCAAAGGAACGGCCCAACTCGTCGGCGATATTCTCGAGCGGCTGCTCAAGCGAAACGGATGCGATGTCTGTCATGGTCTTATCTTAGTATGGCAGGAACAGGCTTGCCAGTGCCGCGCTCATCAGATTGGCGAGGCTGCCGGCGGCGAGCGCCCTCAATCCCAGCCGCGCGATCACCGGTCTTTGATTTGGCGCAAGCCCGCCGGTTACCGCCATCTGGATCGCGATCGACGAGAAATTGGCAAAGCCGCACAATGCGAAGGTCCACGATCGCGCGGGTGCGGTCGGTGAGGCCTTCAAGCTGGCCGAGTTCGATGAAGGCAACGAATTCGTTGAGCACGATCTTGGTGCCGAACAACCCGCCCGCCGTTCCAGCCTCGCTCCACGGCACGCCGATCAGGAACATCACCGGTGCAAACAGATAACCAATAAGCTGCTGGAAGCTCAGCTCGGGATAACCGAACAGCCCGCCAATACCGCCGAGGATGCCGTTGGCGAGCGCCACCAGCGCCACGAATGCCAGCACCATCGCGCCCACCGCTACGGCCAGCTTCACGCCGGTCTGCGCACCTTGCGCCGCCGCTTCGATCACATTGGCCGGCCGCGTCCCTTCCTCGAAGGTTTCTGCGACTTCGACTTCGTGCGGCTTGCCACCTTCGACCAGCACCGCCGGCCCTTCGCCGCTGATCCGCGTCTCGGGCAGCACCAAATCGCCTTCAACCTCCGGCTCGTCTTCATCGGGCATGATGATCTTCGCCATCAGGATCCCGCCGGGCGCCGACATGAAGGCGGCGGCGAGCAGGAACGGCAAGTAGGAGCTGCCGAGCAGCCCGGCGTAAGCGGCAAGGATGGTCCCCGCGACGCCCGCCATACCCACGCTCATCAGCGTGAATAATCGGCTGGGGCTTAGCGCCGCGAGATAGGGGCGAACCACCAGCGGGCTTTCCGACTGGCCGACGAAGATATTGGCCGCCGCGCCGAGCGATTCGACCCGGCTTATCCCGGTGACGAAGGCAATCGCGCCGCCAACCCAGCGAACCACCCGCTGCATGATCCCCAGGTAATAGAGGATCGAGACCAGCGAGGCGAAGAACACGATCACCGGCAGGGCACCCAGCGCGAAGGTGTTCTTCAGCGGATTGTCGATGCCGAACAGGAAAGCAGTCCCCGCATCGGCATAAGACAACAGTGCCGCCACTCCATCTGCCATACCCTGGATCACCGCGCGGCCCCAATTGGTGCCCAGCACAAGGAACGCCATCAGCGCCTGTAGCGCGAAAGCTGCCGCTACGATCCGCAGTTTGATCCGCCGTTTCCCGACCGAAAGCAGGAAAGCGATAGCCAGGATCACGGCGATCCCTGCAATACTGATAAAAAATGGCGGCATATTTGCCCCTTCATGGCCGGACAAGTTGCGGATGAAATCACTGGCTGTCTTGCGCGCGCGCCGCCGTTAGTCAATTTCTGCGCAGTCCGGGCAGCCAGTCCGTGCACAGAAGAATTCAATCACAGGATCGGGGACAGCATGAGCGAACAGGCAAATCCAGAAGCAAGTGCCGCTGCCGCAACGCCGCGCGGCCTGTTCGTTTACCTGATGCTGTATGGCGGGATGACCGTGCTGGCAGGAGTGCTGGCGTTCAAGCAGGTGCAATTGCCGCCAACCGACTTGGCGGTAGAAGCCGGCATCTTCGCTTTCCTGATGCTGGTGGTGATATCCAGCACCATCGCCCAGCTCTATGGCCAGAACATCGCCAACCGGATTGTATGGTGGGGCTTTGTGCCATTGCTAATTTCGGCGCTACTGATGCAGCTCGTACTTGGATTGCCCGCATCGACCGAAATGGTCGAGTTCCGGCCTGATGACCTCGCCGCCTTCGAGCAGGTGCACCGTTCGACCTGGCGCGTATGGCTGGCGGGCCCGGCGGCTTACATCACCTCGCTGCTGCTCAACGTGTGGATCTTCTCGAAGCTTCGCGGCAGCGGCGAAGCCAATACCATCGGCTTGATGGTGCGCGGTGCGATCGCCTCAGCGATCAGCCAGGCAATCGATTCGGTGATCTTCATTACCCTCGCCTTTTATGGCGAGTTCGACATCACCAATTTGATGATCGGCCAGGTACTGGCGAAGGTAGCGCTCAGCTTCGTGCTGGTGCCGTTCCTGATCACCGGAGGGGTCGCGCTGGCGAGGAAGCTTGACGCATCGGCCGCCTAGCGGTTGGGAATGATCGCAATGCCCGCCTGAGGAAGCTTGCGCGTGCCAATTATCGGCTGGCCGCTTATCGCATCCGGAATGTCCTGCGCTTCAGCCGAATAGTTGAACACGAAGCTGTAGCGAGCACTGCGGCGCAAACGCAGTCCCTCGGGCAGCTCGACTGTCCGCAGCCCTGCGTCGCGCGCAGCGCGGGCGACCACCTGATCGAGCAAGGCGCCTTGCGGCCAGGCCGCCAGATAGCGCCGCAATCCGGCTTTCCAGCAGGCGACCACGCCATCCTGCGCCACCAGTTCGGGTTCCATCACGGTTTCAACATGGTCGAGCCAGCGGGCAATCGACCAACCGTCTCCGACATGCTCCAGCCCGGGCCGCAGGCTTTCGCTGCGGGTGACCTTCATCGGCAGGAGCAATTGCAGTGGACCCGGCGGGAGTTTGTCGGGGATTCGAAAATCGATGTCGCGGCTTCCGCTGCGGGGCCCGACAACCAGCGCGCCTTCGAAGGCTTCAAGCGATCGCACCAGCGCATCCGGTACGATCGGCAGGCATGGTACCACGACCAGTCGATAGCGCGACAAGTCAGCAGAAGGTGGCACGATATCGACATTGAGGCCCAGTTTGCGGAGCGCGCGATAGCAATCGAATGCCGCCCACAGCGCCGAGAGGCCCTCGCCTTGCGGCTGGATCTGAGTCATCCATTCGGCATCATATGCGAACACCACCGCCGCGTCGCGCAGCGGCGCGCCGATTTCGCCAAGCTGTTCGACCGCGTCGGCCGCGCTACGCGCCTCTGCCAGCGCGGGCGCAGGCTCACCATCGGGGCGCAGCAGGCCGGCATGCATCTGCTCCTGCGCGAAGGGCGCCTGCCGCCAGCGGAAGTAGCTGACCAGCTCTGCGCCATGCGCAATCGCCTCAAGCGTCCACAGCGCGACCATCCCGGGCAGCGGCGCGGGATTGTGGCGCGCCCAGTTGACCGGGCCGGGCTGCTGTTCAAGCACGCTCCAGCGCTCATCCCGGGCGCAGCCACGGTAAAGGTCGTGGTGAAAAGCTGCGATATCGGGCTGCCCCTGGCGCGCGAAAGCAAGCTTTTCCGCATCGCTGAAGCGGAACATCTCGAGAAAGCCGAGCGGGTAGGAATCCCATCCCAGCACGTCGAGATCGGCCGCCAGATCGTGATGGTCGTAGCCGGCATAGAAACCCATCGCGTTGTGAGTGATCACGCGCCCGGGCGACAGCTCGCGCAGGATATCGACCTGCGCACGGTTGAACGCGATCACCTGGTCTGACGAGAACCGGCGAAAGGCCAGCCAATGTGCCGGATTGGCCTCGGTCACTGTGAGATTGGGCAATTCGATCTCGTCGAAGCTGCGATATTCCATGCTCCAGAAGACATTGCCCCAGGCGGCGTTCAGCGCCTGCGCCGAGCCGTATCGCTCGGCCAGCCAGCGCCGGAAGGCATCGCGCGCAGCGGGAGAGAAGCTCTGCACCGTGTCGTGGCAGCCGTACTCATTGTCGGTCTGCCAACTGACGACGCCGGGGTGCTGGCCATAACGCTCCGCAACCGCGCGGGTGATCCGCACCGCCTCTTGCCGATAGCCGGCATGGCTGAAACAGTAATGTCGCCGCGATCCGAAGCCGCGCGGGTTCCCGTTGCGGTCGCGCGCGACCATGTCAGGCATCCGGTCGACCAGCCATTTCGGCGGAGTGGCGGTGGGCGTGCCCATGATGATGCCGAGCCCGGCGGCGTGCAGCACCTCGACCGCTTCATCGAGCCATTGCCATTCGAACCGGCCCGGTTCGGGTTCGATCCGGCTCCACGCAAACTCGCCGATCCGCACGCGGGAAAGCCCCGCCTCGCGCATCATCCGCGCGTCTGTTTCCCAGCGCTCGCGCGGCCAGTGTTCAGGGTAATAACAGACGCCGAGGTACATCGCCGCGCCATCGCGCGAAACCGGCGTTTCGGCAAGCGCGTTCGTTACTTGCTGGCGAGCAGGCGCCACCCCCAGGCAGGCAGCGCAATCGTATCGCCCGCCGCAATCGTGACTTCCTCGCCGCTGCCGAATTCGCGATACGTGCCGGCTGGCAGGCCGTCTTTCAGCTCTGCGGAAACCGGCCGGCCGGTGAGGTTGAACAACCCCAGCACCTTGTTGCCGTCCTGCTGGCGCACCCATGCGAACAGCTGCTCAGGCGCGCTGTTTTCGACCTTGTGCATGCGCGCACCCCATTTGCCGTTATGGAGCGCGGGGTTTTCCGTGCGGAAGGCGATCAGCTGCTTCAGCAGCTCGCCATACTGACAATCCCTGCCCTGGCTCCAGTCGATCGGATCTTTCTCGAAGAACTCCAGCCGCTTGGCATTGCAGGCTTCCTGTCCGTTGTGGATCATCGCCAGCCCTTCGCCGGCAAAGGCCAGCGCGGTCATGGCCTCCAGCGCAGGCCCGTAATTCTCGTAGATCGTGCCTTCCCAGGCGTTGCTGTCATGGTTCTCGATATAGGTCAGCCGCATCGCCTGGCGCGGCCACAAGCTCTCGTTCTCGGCATAATAGCCGTAAAGGCTGGTCGCATTGCCATCGCCTTTGGCAATCCGCTTGGACGTGTGGTGCCAGTCCCAGGCATAGGTCGCATCGAATGCGGCATGGTGCCATGCAGTCTGTTGCACCTCGCCCAGCATGAAGACCGGTTTGATCGCCTCGAGCCGCTGGCGCATCATGTTCCAGAAATCGACCGGGACATAGCCCGCAACGTCAGCGCGATAGCCGTCCACGCCGAATTCGCGCACCCAATATTCCATCGCGCCGCCGACATGCTCGCGTACGCCGTGCTGCGACCAGTCGAGATCGATGATGTCGGACCAGTCCCACCACGGCGTGGGCCGGAAGTCGCCTTTCCAGTCTTTTTCGTACCAGTCGGGATGCTCTTTCGCGAGGACGTTGTCCCACGCGGTGTGGTTGGCGACGAGGTCGAGGATGACCTTGAAGCCCTGCTCATGCGCAGCGTCCACAAAGGCGCGGAAATCCTCTTCCGTGCCGAATTCGGGGTTCACCGCATAATAGTCCTGCACCGAATAGGGGCTGCCGAGCGAGCCCTTGCGGTTCTCCTTGCCGATCGGGTGGATCGGCATCAGCCACAATATATCGACGCCCAATTCCTTGAGCCGCGGCAACTGTTCCTGCGCGGCCTTGAATGTGCCCTCTGGCGTGAACTGGCGGGTGTTGATCTGGTATAGCACCGCATCGCGCGACCAGTCAGGGTTCTCCAGCGTCACGACATCGCGCGGCGCCCATTCGGAGCTGTCGCCTGCTCCTCCTTCGCTGCAAGACGCCGCCAGCAGGCCCAGCGAGGCGAATGCCGTCAGCGCCAGCCTACGCATGATGCGCCTCCGCCACCGGGCGCGGTACAAGTGCGGCAACCCGCAGCATCGCCGCTGCCGCGATCAGCCAGGATGCCGCTGCGAACAGCATGGTCCAGATCGGCTCCCCCGGGAAAAACGCCTGCATGATCGATCCCATCACTGTCGCAACCAGCAATTGCGGCACCACGATGAACACGTTGAACAGCCCCATGTAGATGCCGAGCTTCGCCTGCGGCAGATTGCTGGCTAGGATCGCATAGGGCATCGCCAGGATGCTGGCCCAGGCAATGCCGATGCCGATTTCCGCCACCAGCAGCGTATTGGCGTCGCGCACGATGAAGAACATCAGGAAGCCGATCGCTCCCAAGGTCAGGCAAATCGAATGCGTCAGCACCGGCCCCAGCTTGCGTGCCAGCCACGGCAGCAGCGCCAGAGCGGCAACTGCCGCCACGCCGTTGTAGACCGTGAACAGCACATTCACCCAGTTCGCGCCGTCATTGTAGGCCGCGCTGGCTGTGTCGTTCGAACCGAACACATATTGCGTCACCACGGGCGTGGTGTTGATCCACATGATGAACAGCGCCGACCAGCTGAAGAACTGGACCAGCGCCAGCCGCTTCATGATCTCCGGCATGCCTGAGAAATCACCGATAATGCTGGACAGCATGTTTGCGGCCTTGCCCTGCTTGGCCATATTGATCGCCACCAGCGACAGCAGGCCATAGGTCGCGAGCAGACCCGCCAACAGGTACATTTCCTTTTCCAGATCGAATTCGCGCACCAGCAGGACCACCACCAGGCCTGCGGCGATCCATGCCGCGCTGGAGAGCGGCGACTTGGCAGCGAGCGCGCGGATCGGCGTTTGGTCGATCGCGTCGCCCTGCTCATGGCCGAATGCCGCCATTTCCTCAGGTGAATATTCCTTTGTAGTCAGTACCGTCCACAGCACCGCCACCAGCAGCGCTGCCGAGCCGAACCAGAAGCTCCATTTGACCGTGTCAGGGATGCCGCCGTCGGGCGAAACATTTGCGACGCCCATTGAATCAAGGAAATAGGGGAAGATCGACCCGATCACCGCGCCTGCGCCGATAAAGGCCGTCTGCACCGCATACCCGGCGCTATGCTGGTCGGTCCGCAGCATGTCGCCCACGAACGCGCGGAACGGCTCCATCGACACGTTGAGCGAAGCGTCGAGCACCCACAGCATCGCGGCGGCGAACAGCAGTGGCGCGCCGACTGCTGGCGCGAGCGGCATCACGAACAGCGAGATCGCGGCAAAGATCGCCCCGGTCAGGAAGTAGGGCCTGCGCCGGCCCAGCCGGTTCCAGGTCTTGTCGGACAGATAGCCGATGATCGGCTGCACGATCAGCCCGGTCAGCGGCGCCGCGACCCACAGCGCGGGCAGATCGTCCATGCTCGCGCCCAGCGTCTGGAACACGCGGCTCATGTTCGAATTCTGCAACGCGAAGCCGATCTGGATCCCGAAAAAGCCGAAGCTGATGTTCCACAGGCCCCAAAAGCCCTGACGCGGCTTTTCGCGTGCGCTCATTCCATCTCTCCCATGCGCGCGACATTCCAACCCGCCTGCGCTTTGCTGCATGGCTGACAGCAAAATCGCGGGACGACAAGATGCATACGAATGCTGCGCGGTGCGCAAGCCATTCAAGAGCAATACAAACGGGGGAAAGGTGGTGAGCCCTGCTGGATTCGAACCAGCGACCTACTGATTAAAAGTCAGTTGCTCTACCGACTGAGCTAAGGGCCCTTCCACCGGGTCGCTCCACTAGGCATGGGCCGCGGCTTGGTCAAGCGCGCATGGAGCTGGGCCAGCGACAATCCCGAAACCGGGTCCCGCCAATCGCGCGCGATGCCGCTAGCCGGGCCGAGCACAAAGCTGCGCGAGCGGAACTCGGGATGCGGAATCGCCAGCTCAGAACTGTGCCACACGCCGCCGTCCCACAGCACGATATCCAGATCGAGCACGCGGTCGCCCCAGCGTCGCCAGCGCCGCCGCCCGAATTCGCGCTCCATCCGCTGCAGCGCCGCCAGCATCGCCTGCGGGTCGAGCTCGCTTTCCACCAGCGCGGCGGCATTGGCGAAGCGGCGCTGCGCTGCGCCTATAGGCGCAGTCGCGATTACCGGAGAGCGGGCGCTTACCGTGCCCAGCGCTGCCAGCTCTTCCAGCGCCGCCGCCAGCACGCCAGCCGGCGCGCCATAGCGATGATGCCGCCGGTTCGAACCGAGCGCGACAAGATAGCTACTGCTCAGATATCCTCGCAGATGCGCCCGTAAAGCTGCGGGCGCCGATCGCGGAAGAAGCCCATGCCGGCGCGGTGTTTGGCCGCCTGGTCGAGGTCGAGCCTTGCCACCAGCACGCCTTCCTCTTCCGCGCCGAATTCGACGATCTTGTCGCCCCATTCGTTGGTCACGAAGCTGTGACCGTAGAAATTGGCCTGTCCCTCGGTGCCGATCCGGTTGGCGGCGATCACCGGCATGCAATTCGATACCGCATGCCCCTGCATCGCGCGCTGCCACATGCGGCTGGTGTCGAGCTCCGCATCATAGGGTTCGCTGCCAATCGCGGTGGGATAGAACAGCAGCTCCGCGCCCATCAGCGCCATCACCCGCGCGCATTCGGGATACCACTGGTCCCAGCAGATACCCACGCCGATGCGTGTTCCCATCACGTCCCACACCTTGAACCCGTCATTGCCGGGGCGGAAATAGAACTTTTCCTCATAGCCCGGCCCATCGGGGATGTGGCTCTTGCGATAGGTGCCCATCACTTCGCCATCGGGGCCGATCATGGCGAGCGTGTTGTAATAGTGATGCCCGTCGCGCTCGAAGAAGCTGGTCGGGATCGCCACCTTCAGCTTCGCCGCGAGCTTGCGCATGGCGATGACCGAGGGATGCTCCAGCGTGGGGCGGGCGAGCGCGAACAGCGCCTCGTCCTCGACCTGGCAGAAATAGGGGCCGGAAAAGAGCTCCGGCGGAAGAACAATCTCGGCCCCGCGCGCGGCGGCCTGTTCCACCAGCTCGCCGACAGCGGCAATATTGGCGGCTTCGTCATCGCTGCCAAGCGGCAGCTGCAGGGCGGCGACGGTGATGTCTCTCATGTCGCCGCCCTCTAGTCTCACTTTGCCTTGTTGAACAGACCGACGGACGTCAGCCCGCCTTCTTGAAAAGCAACGTCATGCGGTCGCTTTCGCCCAGGCCTTTCAGATCTTCGCGCTTGGTCGCCCAGACCGGCGGCATTTCCCACACGCCGCTTTCATGGTCGGCGGTATCCTTGGGGTTGGCATTGATCTCGCTCGTTCCGACCAGCTCGAACCCGTTGAGCCGCATGAAATCGATCACGTCCTGCTGCTTGAGATAGCCCTTGGTGCCGTTGGCATAGCTCCAGGGTGCATCGGGCTTGGCGCGGTGCTGGACGATGCCGAGCATGCCGTCATCCTTCAACAGGTCGCGCATCGCCCGCATCTCCGTATCGGCGATGCCGCCGCGGGTAATGCCATGCAGGCCGCGGATCACCAGGATCCGGTCGAAAGTGCCGCGCTGGTCATCGGGGATGGTCTCCAGCGTCATGCCGGCAAAGCGATCGGCGGGCAGGCCGGTATAGCCTGCCACTTCGGCCGGGAAGCCGGCAGCCGCATCGCGCAGCCGCTGCTGGCGGGCGGGATCGGTGCTGGCGGTGATCGGGTTGGCATAAATGCCGACCAGCTGGCCCTCACCGCCCAGGTAATGGCCCAGCAGGCGCGAATACCAGCCGCCGCCGGGCGAATATTCGCCCACTTTCATGTGCGGGCCGACGTGGAAGAAGGCGAGCGTTTCCGCCGGATGGCGATACTGGTCACGCGCCTTGTCTTCGGCGCGGGTCGGGTGGTTGATCGCGCCTGACAGCGCTTCGCCGTGATGCTTCATGAAAGTGGCTGCGTCATGCTGGGCATGGTCGCCATGATGCGCATGTTCGCCGGACTGGTGATGATCGGCCAGGGCCGGGGCCGCAAGCGTTGCGGCGGCGAGCGATGCAAGAAGGGCAGTGGATTTACGCATTTGTCTCTCCTGGGGGATGAATGATGCCGGGTGTTGTCACCTTGCCATGGCAATTCGCGAACACGCGCTTATGTTCCCTGCCAACCCTATGGAGAATTCGATGAGCGACAACAAGCAAGCCATTGTTGCAGGCGGCTGTTTCTGGTGCACCGAAGCGGTATTCCGCGACGTGGTGGGCGTGAGCGAGGTGGAATCCGGCTATATCGGCGGCACCACTGCCGATCCCAACTACAAGGAAGTGTGCAGCGGCAATACCGGCCATGCCGAGGCGATCCGGGTAACCTTCGATCCCGCCGTCCTGTCGCTGGCGGACCTGCTCGACGTGTTCATGGGCACGCATGACCCGACGCAGCTCAATCGCCAGGGCAATGACGTAGGCACGCAATATCGCAGCGCGATCTTCCTGTCGGACGATCTGGACCGCGCCGAGGCCGAAGCCGCGATCGCCCGCTGGAACTGCGAGCATCCGGGCCAAAGCGCGGTGACCACGATCGAAGGGCCGGCACAATGGTATCCCGCGGAGGATTACCATCAGGAATATTGGGAGGGCGAAGGCCAGCGCAATCCCTATTGCCTGGCGGTGATCCCGCCCAAGCTGCAGAAGCTGCGCAAGAGCTTTGCCGGCAAGGTGAAAGCTGGCTGACCGGCGGCGCCAATTCGGGCGCGTTCTTGGGCGCGCTTTCCGGCACGATGGAACACATGGAACACGGTCCAGGGGCTAAAAGCGGCGTTCTGTGACTTTAGCGAGCAAAAGTGTGACTCTGCGCGCATTTGTGTGACCTTCGCGCCGGAATGTGTGACCCTTTCGGCCGAGAGTGTGACTCTGGCGTGGCCCAAAGCGTGACCATTGCGGCGCAAAGTGTGACCGCTCGGGCCGCATCCTGCGCGGCAGGTGCGGAGCGGAGTTGGGGGCGGACAATGGCAAAGAGCTTTACCGCTTTAGCAATTCGGGAAAGCGTAGGAAAATCGGATGTCCGCTAACGACCAAGTTGCGGAGGTTCTTTCAAACGCCCACACCCACTCGGCCTGAGCTTGTCGAAGGCGAGACGACAACTCCCGAACTAATTTCGTCATTCCCGCGAACGCGGGAATCCATCACAAAACTGTCGATGCACCGAGACTTTCAACCTACAGTCGACCTGCTGGCATCGGCCTACCATGGCACGCTTTATTTCGGTGTCACCTCTCATTTGCTTGAACGCATTGCCCGGCATCGCGATGGGACCTTCGAGGGGTTCTCAATGCGATACCATGTGCACCGCCTTGTCTGGTTTGAGCAGCATGCAACGATGGAACAAGCCATCCTGCGCGAGAAGCGGATCAAGAAGTGGCGGCGCGCGTGGAAGGTGGAACTGATTGAGGAAGACAACCCGAGCTGGCGCGATCTCGCAGAGGATTTTGGCTTCGAACCCTTGTGATATGAGTGGATTCCCGCGTTCGCGGGAATGACGAAAGTGTTTTGGGTAGCTCACCACCCAATTGTGGACGCTCGCTCCTCTACTGCCTCACCCAGCGCGCCACAAAGAACCCGTCCATCCCGCCGTGCTCGCCCAGCATGCCGGGATGGGTGCGCAGCCAGCCCTCGGGCGTGGGCGCAAGGCCGGCGGGCAGCTCTTCCGGCGTAATCGGTAGCGGCTCCAGCTCCACGCGCGCAGCCTGTTCTTCGCCTTCCTCGCGCTCGAGCGAGCACACCGCATAGACCAGCACGCCGCCGGGCTTGAGCCAGCCTGCCGCGCGGGTGAGCAGCGCCGCCTGCAGCTCGGTCATCTCCTCGATCTGGCGCTGCCCGATGCGGTGCAGCACATCGGGATGGCGGCGGCAGGTGCCGGTGGCGGTGCAGGGCGCATCGAGCAGCACCGCGTCGAACTGGTGTTTCGGCTCCCAGCTGAGCGCATCGGCGCGGATCGGTGACGCCTTCAGCCCGGTGCGCTTCAGATTGTCCTTGAGCAGGTCGAGCCGCCGCTTGCTGAGATCGAGCGCAGTCACCTTCCAGCCCGCCGCCGCCAGCTGCATGGTCTTGCCGCCGGGCGCGGCGCACAGGTCCAGCGCGTGGCGCCCCTGCCCTTCGCCCATCAGCCGCGCGGGGACCGAGGCGGCGAGATCCTGCACCCACCATTCGCCTTCCTTGAAGCCCTCGATCTTTTCGACCGAGCTGCCACGCGACAGCCGGACGTGGCCGGGCATGTAACTTTCCCCGCCCAGCTTCACCGCCATCTGCGGCGTCCGGGACGGATCGCGCAAGCTGAGGTCGAGCGGCGGCGGTTCGGCGAGGCCTGCAGCGATGGCGGAGGCGCGCTCAGCGCCCCAGCGCGCCACCACGCGATCGGGCAGCGTCGGTGCCTCCGGCAGCGCCAGTTCGCGCTTCGTCAGCGTCGAGAACACCCCGTGCGCCAACCGCCGCGGGCCACCGGCGAGCAGCGGCAGCGCGGTCGCGATCACCGCATGCGGCGGGGTGCCAAGCCGCAGCCACTGCGCCAGCATCAGCCGCAGCACTGCGCGCGGTTTGGCATCGTCGGGCAGGCGCTGCTTCGTGGCGCTATCGATCAGGGCGTCGAGATCGGTCAGCCAGCGCAATGTCTCATTGGCGATGGCGCGGGCGAGCGCCTTGTCCGGCGCGCTGCGCACCGCTTTCAGCGCGGCATGTTCGGCCTGTTCCAGCGTCTCGCCCCGGCGCAGCACCGCGTCGAGCATTTGCAGGGCGGCGCGGCGCGCGTGGATTCCGGGGGGCTGGGCCATGGCGGGAGCGTTAGGGGCTATTGAAACAATGCGCCACCCCGCGCATTGTGTTGGCATGACCCAGAAGAAATCCAAGGCCGCGAAAGCCTTCGCAAAGCCCGCGCACTGGACCAATGATCCGCCGCCCGCGCCCAAGGCCGGGACAGTGGACGAGCAGCTTTCCCCCACTCGCTATGGCGACTGGGAGAAAGACGGGATCGCCATTGATTTTTAGCCTCAAGCGCCGGCGGCTGCGTCCGCAGCCTTGGCTATCCTCGCTCCCTCCGGTCGCTGCGGCCGGCCGTGCAGGTGTGCTTCGCACGCCTGCGTCTTCGACTTCGGCTCCGGCCTTGCGGATCCTGCGGATCCGTTTGGTGCGTCACAGCGAGCGAAAAGCAACCTTCAGCCCGTCCTTGGGCTTGGGAATCGGCCAGGCCTGCCACTCCGGCGAATAGCCTTCCTCGATCTCGATCGAATAGCGCTGCAGCAGCTGGGCCAGCAGGATCTTCACCTGCATGTAGGCGAAATGCAGCCCCAGGCACATATGCGCGCCTCCGCCAAACGGCACCCAGGCGTATTTGTGGCGTTCCTTCACCTGTTCCGGGGTGAAGCGCAGCGGATCGAACTTCTCCGGCTCCGGCCAATATTCCTCCATATGGTGGACGTAATGGGCGTTGATCCCCACCATCGCGCCCGCCGGGATAGTGTAACCAGCATATTCGAAGCTCTTGAGCGCGCGGCGCGGGGTCGAAGGCACCGGCGGGATCATCCGCAGCGCTTCCTTGAACGCCATCTCGGTCAGCTCGAGCTTGCCCAGATCGTCATAGGATAGCGGGCGCGGCTTGCCATCCGCGTCCGGGCCGCCGATAACCGCGATGATCTCCTGCCGCAGCTTCTCCTGCCATTCGGGATGTTTGGCGAGGAGATAGATCAGCGAAGTCGCGCTGGAGGTGATGGTGTCATGCGCGGCCATCATCAGGAAGTTCATGTGATCGACCACTTCGTCGACCGGCAACAGGCTGCCATCCTCGCGCGTAGCGGTGGCGAACTGGCTGAACATGTCCTGCCCGCCGCCTTCCTTGCGGCGGCGCAGCGTTTCCTTCGTGAAATAGTCGACCAGGAATTTGCGCCCGTCGACGCCCTTCTTCATCTGGGTGAAAGGCAGCGGCTTGCGCACCGGCGCGACCGAAGCCTGCACCATGTCGACGAAGGCCTGGTTGATCTTGTCCGCTTCCGGCCCCCATGGAATGCCAATGAAGCTTTCCGCCGCCAGGTCCAGCGTCAGCTGCTTGATCGCCGGATAGAATTGTATCGGCTTGTCGGCCCAGCCGCTGACTTCCTGCGCGATCCCGCGATTGAGGCTGCCCGAATAATGCCGCATCGGTTCTGGCTTGAAAGCGATCGACAGCGCTCGCCGGTCAATCCGGTGATGGTCGAAATCCATCAGCATAAGCCCGCGCGGGAACAGCTGGTCGAGGATCGGGCCCCAGCCCTGCTCGGACGAGAAGATCTTGTTGCGATCGAACAGCAGCAGCTCGTTGGCTTCCGCGCCAATCAGCGCCACCTGCCAGCCGCCAAACGCCTTGCCCTTGTAGACCTTGCCATATTTGCCGACCATCTGCTTCACGAAGGAATGCGGATCGGCCAGCATGCGGAAAGTGTTGCCGACAATCGGCCAGCCCGCTTCGCCGGGGATATGGTCGAGCGCATCCTCGGGCAGCTTGTCGGTCCAGTGCTGGGGACGGAATTCTTCGTCAGCGGCGCTGGCGGGGGCTGATTCTGCAAGAGTGGCCATCGAGCGATCCTGAATCGGGTGGTGAATTGCTACTTACCCATGTGTAAGTAATTCACGAGCGCAAATCCAGTTCCGATTGCTCCGCTGCGGTCAGATCCAGCCGGAAAGTTCGCGCCGCACGATCGCCTCCAGCATGTCCATCCCGGCAGCGGAAGTGTTGAGGCAGGACAGCACGGCATAGTGCGTGCCGCCCGCCTCCAGGAATTCGTCGCGCCCCTCAATCGCCAGCTCTTCCAGCGTTTCGACGCAATCGGCGGAAAAGCCCGGCGCTGCCACCGCCAGCCGCTTCGTCCCCTTCGCGCCTTCGGCGATCAGCGTGTCATCGGTCGCGGGTTCGAGCCATTGCGCGCGGCCAAAGCGCGACTGGAAGGTCGTCTCGATCCTGAGGCCGGCAAACTCGGCGCGCGCCGCCAGCCGCTCGCTCAGCAACCGCGCGGTCTTGCGACACTGGCAATGATAGGGATCGCCCAGGTGCAGCGTGCGCAGCGGCATGCCGTGGAAGCTGAGCAGCAGCACTTCAGGCACGAAATCGAGCGCGGCCAGCTGGCGCGAGACGTCCGCTTCGAGCGCGTCGATATAAGCCGGGTCGTCGTGATAGGCGGGCAACGTGCGCAGCGCCGGCTGCCAGCGCATTTCGCCCAGCGTCTCGGCCGCCTTGTCGACCGCGGTGGCGGTCGTGGCGGCGCAATATTGCGGATAAAGCGGCGCCAGCAGGATCCGCTCGCAGCCAGCCTCGTGCAGCGCCTTGAGCTGGGCCGGAATCGACGGGCTGCCATAACGCATGGCGTGGCGCACCATCACGCTGTCGCCCAGCCGGGCCTGCAGCCCCTGCGCCTGGTCCTGCGTGATCGCCAGCAAAGGCGATCCGCGATCGGTCCACACCTTGGCATAGGCCGCCGCGCTCTTCTTCGGGCGGGTATTGAGGATGATCCCGCGCAGGATCACCTGCCAGATGATCGCGGGGATTTCGATCACCCGCGGATCGGACAGGAATTCCTTGAGGTATGCTTTCACAGAGGCCTGATCGGGCGCGTCCGGCGTGCCGAGATTGACCACCAGCACGCCCACGCCGCCGCTTTTGACGGGCGGATGGTCAGCGGGAAGCGATTGGGGAAGCCAGGTCACGCGGGGCAGGCCAGTGGTCGATGCGGCAGGTTCATGCATGGCAGAATGCACGCAACCGGCAAATGGGTCCTCGCGTGAGACAGAAAACTCGTCATAGACCGCCTGAAAGTAGGGGCAGGCGGCGCAACCGCAAGCCGGTGGCCGAATAAAGCGCATTGGCAATCGCCGGGGCGGCGATCACCGCGCCCAGTTCGCCGGGGTCGAAAGCAGGCGCTTCGCTGTTGATGAAGTCGACTTCGATCTCCGGGCAATCGCTCAGTTGCGGCAGGTTGAGAGCGCCGAGCTGCTGCGATTGCGGCAGCCCGCCCGAATAGCGCGTGCTGGCGCCCATCGCATTGGCGAGGCCGAACACCAGCCCGCCTTCGATCTGCTGGCGGGCGATGTCGATATTGACGATCCGCCCGATGTCGACCGCTGCCACCAGCCGCGCCACGCGCACGCCGCCTTCGCCCGCGCGCGCCGTCGCGACGCAAGCGATCCGCCCGCCGGTTTCCGCATCGCCGATCCGGTGGCAGGCGATGCCTTGCCCGCTCTGATCGACACCACCATCCCATTGCGCCAGCCGCGCCGCGCGCTGCAGGCATTCGGCCAGCCGCGTATCGCCGCCCAGCATCGCCATGCGGAAGGACAGCGGTTCGCGCCCGTTACGGCTCGCCAGCTCATCGATGAAGCTCTCGATCGCGAAGGCGGTGTAGGTGTGGGCATTGCCGCGCATCCGCGACACCGGCAGGCCGATTTCGACCGGGATATGATCGACCGCAACATTGGGAATGGCATAGGGCGGCATGGCGCCCTCGCCGACGAGTGGATCGGCCGTGCCTTCGGTATCGCGCACTGCCGCCCAGCTGGTCGAATTGTCGAACAGCCGCCGGGCGAATTCGAAATTGGCGGGCGGCATGGCGATCCGGGTGCGCAGCGCCTCGATCCGCTCGCCGCCATCAGCGCTGAGCTTGGCCCGCAGCACCAGCGCGGCGGGGGAACGCGGGCGCGCCGCCAGCATTTCCTGCCAGCGCGACCACACCAGCTGCACCGGCCGTCCGATCTCGCGCGCGATCAGCGCCACTTCGATCACGTGATCATTTTCATAGCGCCGGTCGAAACTGCCTCCAGCTGGCATGGGATAAAGCACCACATCTTCCACCCCGATGCCAAGCGCACGGGCCGCGGCAATGCGGGCCTGTTCGGGCGCTTGCGAAGCGAGCCACAGTTCCAGCCTGCCGTCGGCATAGCGCGCCGTAACGCTGGTCGTTTCAATCGGGGCATGGACGCCCGGCTCGAAATCGTACCGCAGTGCCAGATCGGGCTGTTCGACCAGATCGTCGACATCGCCCTGGCTGGCGATGCGGTGCGGCTTGCCGGTCGCGAGCGCATCGTCGAAGCGGGCCTCGATCTCGTCGCTATCGACCAGATGCTCGACCGAGAAACGCGGGTGCATCGTCTCCAGCGCCTGTTCGGCGGCCCACCAGCTGGTGGCACAGACCGCCAGCCAGCGCTTGCCCTCCACCGCGCCCACGATCCCGCGGATGTTGCGGGCGTTGAACGGATTGAATTCGACCAGTTCGGCCTTGTCGACCGGGCCGTGGCGGATCGCGGCATAGACCATGCCGGGCAGGCGCACATCGCCCGCGAACAGATGCGTGCCATCGACCTTTGACGGCAGGTCAAGCCGGGGGAAGGCAGTTGCGGCGTCGGCTTCGCCCGAAAGCGCCTCTTCGCGATAGGGCTGGCGCAGCGGCGGGGGATCCGGCGGATCATAGTCAGCCGCTTCGATCGCGAGTTCGCCAAAGCTGAGGCTTTGTTCGCCATGGCGGATGAACCCGTCGGAAGCCTCGCATTCCTCCCACGAAACGTCCCAGCGATCCGCCGCGGCCTGCGCCAGCATGGCGCGCGCGGCCGCCGCCGCCTCGCGGCACGGCTGCTCGAACGCTGCCAGCGAGGTGCCGTCGCCTGTGGCGGTGAAGCGGTTGTTCTCAGCGAACCGGCGCGCCAGGAACGCATCGGGCGCACCCGCCAGTTCGGGCATCAGCGGCATCCACAGCGGCGCCCAGTGTGCGGCCAGCGGCACATTGGCATATTGCCCGCTGACCGGCGCCGGCTCGACCGCGACCTGGCGCCAGTCCGCGCCCAGTTCCGCCGCCACGATTTGCGGCAGCAGCGTGGACACGCCCTGCCCCATCTCGAGCTGCGGCACCGCCACCGTGACTACCCCGTCGGCAGCGATCTTGAGCCAGGCGTCAAACGCCACTTCATTGTCGCGCGTTTCCAGCGGATTGGGGAAGCTGCGCGGGTAAAGCGACCATGCCACCAGCAATCCGCCGCCCAGCGCGGCTCCGGTCAGCACTCCGCGGCGGGTAAGGCCCATGGTCAGGCGTTCTCCCGTTCGAGCCAGTCGACCAGCTTCTTCGCGATAGCCGCAAAGGCCTGTCCCTCGGGCGTATCGGACGCGGCAGGCGGCTGGCCACTATCGCCTGCCTCGCGGATCGGCAGCGCCAGCGGGATCCGCCCCAGGAACGGGATTTCGACTTTCCCGGCCATGGCTTCGACCCCGCCTTGCCCGAAAGGATCGGACATCTCGCCGCAATGCGGGCATTGGTAACCGGCCATGTTCTCGACCAGCCCGATCAGCGGCACCTTGCCCTGATCGAACAACTGGCCAGCGCGCGCGGCATCGATCAGCGCCAGGTCCTGCGGGGTGGAAACCAGCACCGCGCCATCGGGCTTGTGCTTTTGCAGCATGGACAGTTGCACGTCGCCGGTGCCCGGCGGCAGGTCGATCAGCAGCAGCTCGACATCGCCCCATTGCGCATCGACCAGCTGCGACAGGGCATTGCCGGCCATCGGGCCGCGCCACGCCAGCGCCTGCGCCGGCTTGACCAGAAAGCCCATCGACAGCACGGGCACGCCGTGCTCGCCGGTGACAGGCACCAGCTTCTCGTCCTGCGCTTCGGGCTTGCGCCCTTCGAGGCCAAGCAGCTTGGGCTGCGACGGGCCATAGATATCGGCATCGACCACGCCAACCTTCACGCCCATCCGCTGCAAAGCGACGGCGAGGTTGGTCGTCAAGGTCGACTTGCCGACCCCGCCCTTGCCCGATCCAATGGCGATAATGCGGCGGCGCACCCGGTCAGCCATCATCGCCACGCGGACATCTTCGACCCCTTCGAGCCCGCCGAGCGCCTGCATGATGTCGCGCTCAATCGCTGCGCGTTCGCTGGCCCCGAGCCCGGTCGCATCGAGCACCACCACCGCGCGCGTTCCCACCATCCGGGCGGAACTTAATCGCGTTGCGATCGCTTGAGGGAGATGTGCCAGCAAATCCTGCGTGTCCATGGCCGCAGCCCCTAGCATCAATTTCGCGCGTGCAACCCCTGTTTTTCGCGGGAAGGGCACCTATAAGAGTGTGATGGACATGTTCGATAGTTTCAGAAAATCGATTGGCCTGGCCATGGCCGGCAAGAAAAACCCCTGGGGTGGAGGCGGCGAAGGCAGCGGCGGCTCTGCTGGTGACGGCGATACGCCAGCCGGCGAAAGCGGCGGCGGCGAAGGCCCGCGCAATCCCTGGCTCCCCGGCGGGGGCGATGACAGCAAGAGCGGCGGGCGCCGTTCGGCCAGCATCGAAGACATTTTCAAGCAGCGCGGCCCGGAAGGCCCGCGGCGCCGCGGCGGCGGTCCGCGCGGCCCCAATTTCCGCTTGCCCGAACGGCCCGGCGGCAAGAGCTGGTGGCCGCTGGTGGCGGCCGGGGTGGCAGCGCTTTGGCTGTTCGCCACCGGGGTGCATTTCGTACAGCCGCGCGAACAGGGCGTGGTCACCTGGCTCGGCGGAAAATATTACGACACGCTCAACCCCGGCACGAACCTGTCGCTGCCCTGGCCGATCCATCAGGTCTCGGTCGAAAACGTCAGCCAGATCCGCCAGGAAAAGATCCCGGAAGGCACCGAGGAAAAGCTGATCCTTACCTCTGACCAGAACCTGGTCGACCTGAGCTATCTGATCCGCTGGAACATCTCTGACCTGGCGCTGTACCAGTTCCAGCTGGAGGATCCGCGCGACACCCTGCTGGAAGTCGGCGAATCGGCGATGCGTGCAGCCGTTGCGCGCCAGACGCTCGACACCGTGCTGACCGGCGCCGGCCGTGCCGAGATCGAACAGGATGTGCGGGAGCGGATGCAGGCGCGGCTCGATGCCTATCGTTCGGGCATTGCCGTGCAGGGTATCGAAATCGGCAAGACCGACCCGCCCAGCCGCGTGGAAGAAGCCTTCAAGGACGTCTCCTCGGCCCAGCAGGACGCGGACGCCGCGATCAACCGCGCCCGCGCGATCGCGCAGCAACTGCTCGCCCGCGCCCAGGGTGACGCGACCGAGTTCAACAACATCTACGCCGAATACAAGCTCGCGCCCGAAGTTACCCGGCGCCGTCTCTATTACGAAACCATGGAAAGTGTGTTGTCCAAGACCGACAAGACCATCGTCGAGGCAGACGGGGTGACCCCGTTCCTGCCGCTTCCCGAAGTCCAACGTCGCGCCCGCGATGCCAAGAACCAGGCAGAACAGGCACGCCAGGCAGGGGGGCAGTAAGCGATGGAAAGCATCTGGCAAAACTACAAGGCCGCTGTCATCGCAGCGATTGCCTTTGTCGCAGTGCTGTTCAGCAGCATGGTGATCGTGCCTGAAACGCACCAGGCGGTTGTGGTCCGCACCGGTGAGCCGGTCCGCACGATCAACCGCTTCAAACCCGATGTGCCGTTCGGCCAGACCCAGGCCGGGTTGCAATGGCGCATCCCGTTCTTCGAACAGGTCCAGATGGTGGACCGGCGCGTGCTCGATCTCGATATGCAGCGCCAGCAGGTGTTGTCGAACGACCAGCAGAGGCTGCAGGTCGACGCCTACGCACGTTACCGGATCATCGATCCGGTGCGCATGGTGGAGCGGGCAGGAACCGAGGAACAGCTCGAATCCGCGCTGCTGCCGATCCTCACCTCGGTGCTGCGTCAGGAACTGGGCCGCCGGCCGTTTGCCACGCTGATCAATGCCGAACGCGGCACTGCGATGGCCAACATCACCGCCGCGCTCGACCGCCAGGCAAGGCAATATGGTGCGCAGGTGCTCGACGTGCGGATCAAGCGCGCCGACCTGCCCGAAGGGCGCCCGCTCGACGCGGCTTTCACCCGCATGGAAACCGATCGCCAGGAAGAAGCCGCCGCGATCCGCGCAGCGGGCCAGCGCGATGCTCAGATCATCCAGGCCGAAGCCCAGGCGGAAGCCGCGCGCATCTATGCCGACGCTTATGGCAAGGATCCGGAGTTTTACGATTTCTACCGCGCGATGGAGAGCTATCGCCGCACCTTCGAACAGGGCACTGGCGACAGCTCGATGATCCTGTCGGACGAGAGCGAGTATTTCCGCCAGTTCCGGGGTCGCCGTTAAGCGGTGCCCGCGGGGCGGGCTTGCACGTCAAAACCGACGAACGGTTGATCACGCCCCACGGGCTGCATCCGCCGTTCAATCACGGTTAAGTGCATCTGCGCCCATAAGCGGCGCGTAATTTGAAGTGACGGGCTGGTGGCCGAACTTGGCGCATCCAGCCCGATCGGGAAGCAACGAGAGGACACAAAGCCTGTGCGTTACGTATACGGACTGACAACCGCACTGCTGGTGGGCGGTGCAAGCCTGTCGCTGGTGACTGGCATTCCTGCCGGGGCGCAAGTGGCCCAGAATGACCAGGCCTCGATCGAAGCGGATCGTGCCGCGCCAGGGCGCGCCGGCGAGCTTTGCCGACCTGACCGAGCAATTGCAGCCCGCCGTGGTCAATATCTCCACCCGCCAGCGGGTCGAAGTGAACACCAACCCGTTCGCCGGCACACCCTTTGCCGATCTGTTCGGGCGGCGCAGCCAGCCGCAGCAGCCGCAGACGCGCGAGGCGCAATCGCTTGGATCGGGCTTCATCATCTCGGCCGACGGCTATGTGGTGACCAACAACCACGTGATCGCGCCTGACAATCGCGCGACGCTGGAAGAGATCACTATCACCATGCCCGACGGCACCGAGTACCAGGCCGACCTGGTCGGCGCCGATGCCGCATCCGACCTGGCGGTGCTCAAGATCAAGTCGAACCGCACCTTCCCCTTCGTGAAATTCGGCAGTTCCAGCGAAGTGCGTGCTGGCGACTGGGTGATCGCGATCGGCAATCCCTTCGGCCTGGGCGGCACAGTCACCAGCGGTATCGTTTCTGCCGTGCTGCGCAATGCCGGCGGCGGTGCCTATGACCGCTACATCCAGACCGATGCCAGCATCAATCGCGGCAATTCGGGCGGCCCGCTGTTCGACATGCAGGGCAATGTGATCGGCATCAACAACGCGATCTTCTCGCCGACCGGCGGAAGCGTGGGGATCGGCTTTGCGATCCCGGCCGACACTGCCGCGCCGATTGTTGCGCAGCTGCGCAGCGGCCAGGAAATCGAACGCGGCTTCCTGGGCGTGAGCATCCAGCCGGTCAATGCCGACCTGGCGGATTCGCTGGGTCTGCCGCGCAATCGCGGCGAATTCGTGCAGTCGGTGCAGGCCGATGGGGCCGCTGATCGCGCCGGTATCAAGGCCGGGGACGTAGTCACTGCGATCGACAGCAAGCCGGTGACCAACGAACAGACGCTGTCGTTCCTGGTTGCCAATATCAAGCCCGGCACACGCATCCCGATCGACCTGCTGCGCGATGGCAAGACACTGCGTGTTACCGCCACCGTCGGCAAGCGCCCGAGCGAGGAGGAACTGCGCCGCCAGCAGTCGTTCGATCCCGATGCCGAACCCGAACAGGCGCCCGGCGATTCCAGCGGCACGATCGAGGAAAAGCTGGGCCTGCAAGTGCTCGAGCTGACCCCGCAGATCGCGCGCCAGCTGGGTGCGGGCGAGGACACCGCCGGTCTGGTGATCGGCGCGGTTGACCCGAATGCCGATGCCGCCGCCAAGGGCCTGCGGCGCGGCGACATCATCCTGACCGCCAATTATCGCGAAGTGCGCAGTTCCGCCGATCTCGAAGCGATCGTCGCGGAAGCCCAGAAGGCCGGTCGCGAAGCCGTGCTGCTGCGGGTGCAACGTCGTGGCGGCGCGCCCAACTACATCGCGGTACGCCTGCGCTAACCGCGCTCAACGCCAGACAAAAGGGGGCGCTGCGAGGCAAACTGCAGCGCCCTTTTTCATGACGATTGTCAGAAGCCTATTGCTGCCCGGCCCGTTCGCGCGCGGCATCGCTGGGGCGGATCGTGCGCGGCATGGGCGGTTCGGGTGGCTGGCGTTGCCCCGTCGCGCGCTCCAGGAAATCGTCGCTCGCAGCCTGCCCTGCTTCGCCCGGTGCAACGGGGATTTGCGGACGCGGCACCTGTTCCCCATCCACGCCGAACGGCTGCCCGCCTTCGCCGCGTGACGGCTCGACCAGATTGCCCTGCTCGTCGATGAAATAGTAATCGCCCGGATCGCCGTAGAGATATTCGTCATCGGGTTCGAGCATCCAGCCCGGCAGCTTTACCTCTGTGTCGAATTGTTCGATTGGTCGGCCCTTCACCGCTTCGCGCATGTAGGCAGAGAAGGCTTGTGCCGGCGCCCGCCCGCCCTGCAGCCCGCCCACCGCCTTGGCATCGTCGCGCCCCATCCACACGCCGGTGGTGATGCCGGACGAGAAGCCGACGAAATAGCCGTCCTTGTTCGAACTGGTCGTGCCGGTCTTGCCGGCGACCGGGCGCCCGATCTGGGCGGCGCGGCCCGTGCCGGTGTTGACCGCAGTCTGCAGCAAGTCTGTGATCCCGGCCGCGACATAGGCGGGCACCAGCTGGCTCGCCCGGCCGCGTTCATGGCGGTAGATTTCCTCGCCGCTGGCTGTCGTCACCCTGGTGATGCCGTAGGGCTCGACCGAGGTCCCTTTCTCCGAAATCGCGGCAAAGGCGCGGGTCATGTCGATGAGGCGCACCTCGCTGGTGCCCAGCACCATCGACGGATAGGTCGAAATCGGCGAGGAAATGCCGAAGCGCCGCGCCATCGAGGCCACACTGCTGAAGCCGACATCCTGCCCCAGGCTGGCCGCGACGGTGTTGATCGAATAGGCAAAGGCAGTGCGGACATCGATTTCGCCCACGAACTTTCCGTTCGAATTGCGCGGGGTCCACCCGTCGATCGTCACCGGCGTGTCGACCACCGGATCATCAGGCGTATAGCCCGCTTCCAGCGCTGCGAGATAGACGAACAGCTTCCAGGCCGAACCCGGCTGGCGCTGCGCGCTGGTGGCGCGGTTGTAATTGCTTTCGACGTAATCGGTGCCGCCCACCATGGCGAGGATTGCCCCGTCACGATCGAGGCTGACCAGCGCGCCTTGAGCGCCCTTGGGCGTATTGGCGCTGATCGCCGCCGTCGCCGCTTCCTGCATCTCGACATCCAGCGTGGTCCACACTTCGATCGGCTCGAAAGTTTCAGGCAGCAGCAGGTCGAGCTGCGGCAGCACGTAATCGGTAAAATAGCGCACCGAATTTTCGGTTTCGCGCAGCTTCAGATTGACCGCATCGACATCGACCGAGGCTTCGCCGGCGCTGATATAGCCCTGTTCGCGCATCAGCCGCAGCACGGTGGCCGCGCGCGCCACCGCCTTGTCGACATCGGCGGTGGGCGAATAACGCGAGGGTGCCTTCACCAGCCCGGCGATGATCGCCGCTTCACCGGTGCTCAGCTGCGTCGCCGGATGGCTGAAGAAATTGCGGCTGGCGCTGTCGATGCCATAGGCGCCGCCGCCGAAATAGACCTTGTTGAGATAGAGCTCGAGGATCTGTTCCTTGGAGAACTTCCATTCCAGCGCCAGCGCCAGGATCGCCTCGCGCAGCTTGCGGTCAAGCGAACGGTTGTTGTTGAGGAACAGATTGCGCGCCAGCTGCTGGGTGATGGTAGAGGTGCCGCCGATCCGCTTGTCGGCACCGAAGGCTTCGAGCACCGCCCCGGTCAGGCGGATCGGATCGACCCCGAAATGGCCGTAAAAGCGGCGGTCCTCGACCGCCACCATCGCGTCCTTCATGACTTGCGGGATCTCGTCATAGTCGAGCCATTCGCCAAAGCTCGGCCCAAGCTCGACAATCTCTCTCCCGTCGCGCGCGCGCACCACGATGGTTTGCGCAGTCTGCGTGGCCTTGAGCTGGTAATAGCTGGGCAGCGATTGCGCCGCGAAGCCGACCGCTACCGCCAGCGCGATCACCCCCAGCAGCGCCGCGGCGAGCGAGCCGATTACGATCCGCTTTAACCACAGCTTCGCGCCGGTGGCCGGTGGCGGCTTGCGCTTGCGGCTGGGCGGAGTGGCGTTCTGGTTACGCGCAGCGGCAGCGCGGCGGCTGCCACGCTTGTTCGAATTCACCATGCGATCGCCGCGTTTCGACATAGGGAATGAAGGTCCGACCCCGCCTCAATAACCGAAGCTGCGCCCTGCATAGGCGAGTTGTAACGCCGCGTGAACGGCACTGCAGCGAATCTGCGGCGACGCGATCAATTGTCGGGCTCGAAATCGAGCGAGGCCGAATTGATGCAATAGCGCAGGCCGCCTTCTTCCGGTGGGCCGTCAGGGAAGACATGGCCCAGGTGCCCGCCGCATTTCGCGCACAGCACTTCGGTGCGGATCATGCCGTAGGATGTGTCGCGCCGTTCCTCGATCGTGTCGTCTTCGGCCGGCCGGGTGAAAGCGGGCCAGCCACAGCCCGAATTGTATTTCGCATCGCTGGCGAACAGCTTCGTGCCGCAACCCGCGCACATATATTCGCCTTCGTCGAAATGCTTGTCATACTTGCCAGTGAAAGCGCGTTCGGTCCCGGCTTCGCGCAGCACATGGTATTGCTCGGGCGAGAGGCGTTCGCGCCACTCCTGCTCGGTCAGTTCGACTTTGTCGCTCATGCTTTGGTCCTCACATATCGAGCTTGGCATAGTGCGCGGGCGGCTGGATCACGCCCATCCGCTCGGTCAGCAGCGGGCGGAAGCTCGGCCGGCTCTTGAACACCGCATACCAGCCGCGGGTCTGCTCGTGCCCGGCCCAGTCGATCCCGCCCAGGTAATCCGCCACCGATATCTGGGCGGCTGCGGCCAGGTCTGCAAGGCTCATGGTCGATCCGGCCAGCCACGGACGATTGTCGATCAGCCAATCCATGTAATCGAGGTGCCCGTGCGCCAGCTTCATCGCTTCGCGCAGCATGCGCGAATCCGGCGGCTGGTTGAGCACGAGCCGCTTCTTCATCCGCTCGTTGAGCAGCGGCGCGGTGACATCATTGTAGAAATTCTCGTCAAACAGCGCGACCAGCCGGCGGATTTCCGCGCGGTTGGCGGCAGTGCCGTTGATCATCGGCGCCTTGTCGACGGTTTCCTCGAAATATTCGGCGATCGCGCGGCTGTCGCACAGCACGGTGTCGCGTTCCTGATGGACCATTACCGGGGTCCGCCCGGCGGGGTTGAGGTTCCAGAAATAGTCGCTCGCCGACCACGGGTCCTCGCGCACCAGTTCATAGGCGACGTTCTTCTCGCTCAGCAGCAGGCGGATCTTGCGGCTGAACGGACAAAGCGGAAATTGATAGAGGCGCCACATGCTGGAACGCTCATGCCGCATGCGCCGCGCGGCGTCCAGATTCGACCGTGCCTGATGCGCCGGGAAATGTGGTTTTTGCCCCGCGAACCGGGATCACCTGGCCAGTCGGTTGCTGTCCGGCAAATTGGCGCGTTCGCGCAGCGTCTTGCTCAAGTCAGCAAGTGCGGGCCGCATGGCTTCCATTCCTTCGACCAACCCCGCCAGCATGCCCATCATCTGCGGCACGCGTTCGGCCACCTTGGCGGGCACCTGGCGCGATCCCGGCCCTGCGAGTTCGCCCAGCGTGGCGCGCGGATCGGCCTGGAAATCCTCATCACCGGCAGCTTCGGCCACAGCATTGGCCATCTGCCCCACCGGCAGGCCCAGCAAGACTTCGCCCAGGACATGGACGGTTGCGGCAACCCGATCCTGCTCTGCCGGATCACCCAGGCGCTCGGCCAGTTCCGTCATGCTGCGATCGGCCTCGGGCGCGCTCGCGAACGCAGCCTGCGGTGCAACGATGGCCGTGGTCAGAGCGAGGGCAACGAGAGTTTTGCGCATGGGCAAGCCTTCCGGTTGTGAGGTGCGCGCATCCTAATTCAGGCCATCTTTCTTGACCCTGAACGCCGATCAGACGCCGGAGGTTTCCAGCATCAGCAGGCAGGCGGGCATCACGGCATCGACCTGGCCCTGGTCAAGCAAACGTTGCGCCTCGGCCGAGGCGAGCGCCGAAACCCGGTCGCGATCCATCCCGGTGTCATCCATAAGCTTGGCCAGCGTGCGTACGAAGAATTCGCGCCCGCGCGGATCGATCGCAGGCCATTTGCGCGCCGCCTCATCGCCATTGGCTTGCCCGTAGGAGACCAGCGCAAAGGCGGCCGAACAGCGCAGCAAGGCACTGTTTTCCTGCGACAGGCTGGGCGCCTGCGCTGGCGGACCAACGGGAGCGGCCGCTTGCGCGGCGAGCGGGGCGAGGCCGAGGGTGGCGGCGAGAAACAGGCTCATGGTTGCGGGTTATAACAGCGAAAGTGAACCGTACACTACCAAGTCGCTTGTGGTGAGCCTCTGCCGGTCATAGGTTGCAAAGCGCAACTAAGGAGAAACAGGCATGATCAATCACGTCATGATCGGCAGCAACGACATCGAAAGATCGAAATCATTCTATAACAAGGTGCTGGGTGTGCTGGGTGCGGGCGAGCCCTTTGTGAACGTCAGCGACAGCGGGCACACGCGGCTGTTCTACATGCATGGCGGCGGCACGTTTTCAGTCACCGAACCGATCAACGGCGAAACTGCCAATGCCGCCAATGGCTTCACCATCGGCTTCAAGTGCAGTTCGCCCGAACAGGTGAAAGAGCTGCACGACGTGGCCATCGCCAATGGCGGCACCAGCGTCGAAGACCCGCCGGGGCCGCGCCAGGGTTCGATGGGTGTCATGCACCTGTGCTATTTCCTCGACCCCGATGGCCACAAGATCTGCGGCATTCACCGCCCGGGTTGACGCGCTCAGCGGCTTAGCTGGAACAAGGCGAATTCGGCGCGCAGGTTGGCTGCCAGCGCGCCGATTTCCTTACCCCCTGAGAAAAACCAGCAGCCATCCACCTTCACGCCCTTGGCCGCGACCAATTCACGGAAATCGGCGATGGTCACGTGGTGGATGTTCTTCGTCTCATACCAGCTGACCGGCAGCGCGCGGGTCACCGGCATGCGCCCGCCCAGCGTCAGCGCGGCGCGCGTGCGCCAATGCGCGAAGTTCGGGAAGCTGACGAAGGCCTGCCTCCCGACCCTCAGCAGTTCATCAAGCATGTGATCGGGCCGCGCGGCGGTCTGCAGCGTCTGGCTGAGGATCGCATAATCGAACGCCTTGTCGGGATATTCGGCGAGGTCGCGATCGGCATCGCCCTGCACCACCGACAGCCCGCGCGCGACACAGCGTTCGACCTGCGCCGGATCGATCTCGATCCCCCGCGCGTCGCAATTCATCCGGCTTTCGAGCACTTCCATCAGATCGCCGCTGCCGCAGCCGATGTCGAGCACGCGGCTGCCCGGCGCGACGTTTTGCGCCAGCACCGCAAGGTCGGGGCGCAGGCCGTCAGCCATCGATAAAGCCCTTCATCACCCGGTCCAATGCGGGCACATCGAGCAGGAAGCTGTCATGCCCGAACGGTGCGGAAAGTTCGACGAAGCTGACCGGTGCTCCCGCCGCGTTAAGCGCGTGGACGATGTGGCGGCTTTCCGCCGTGGGATAGAGCCAGTCGCTGTCAAAGCTGATCACGCAGAAGCGCGCCTTCGCACCCGCAAAGGCATCGGCCAGCCGCCCGCCATGCTCTTCCGCCAAGTCGAAATAGTCCATCGCGCGGGTGATATAGAGATAGGAATTGGCATCGAAGCGCTGAGTGAAGCCGCTGCCCTGATAGCGCAGATAGCTTTCGACCTGGAAATCGGCATCGAAGCCGAAGCTCTTGGTGTCGCGGTCCTGCAAATTGCGCCCGAATTTTTCGGTCAGGCCCTCTTCGCTGAGGTAAGTGATGTGCGCCGCCATCCGCGCCACCGCCAAGCCATTGTCGGGCGCCGCATCGGCGCCATAGTAATCGCCGCCGCGCCAGTTCGGATCGGCCATGATCGCTTGCCGCCCGACCTCGTGGAAGGCGATATTCTGCGCCGAGTGGCGCGCGGTCGTGGCGATCGCCAGCACCCGCGCCGCGCGCTCGGGCCAGTTGGCCGCCAGGCTGAGCGCCTGCATCCCGCCCATCGATCCGCCGATGACTGTGTGCAGCCGCGCGATCCCCAGCTCGTCAAGCAAGCCGACAAGCCCGCGCACCATGTCGCGAATGGTGATCACGGGGAAACGCATGGCATAGGGCTGGCCATCGGGCGCAAGGCTTGCCGGGCCACTCGATCCCATGCAGCTGCCGATCACATTGGCGCAGATGACATGGAACCGGTCCGTATCGACCACCTTGCCGGGGCCGACCATCCGTTCCCACCAGCCCGGCTTGCCGGTAATCGGGTGGTCGCTGGCGACATACTGGTCGCCGGTCAGCGCGTGGCAAATGAGGATCGCGTTGGAGCGGTCAGCCGCCAGCTCTCCATAGGTCTCGTAAGCGATCTGCACGCCGGAAAGCACCTGCCCGCTATCCAGCGGCAGGTCCTGGCTGAGCGTCAGGCTCTTCGAGGCAATTACGGGCGCCATGGGCCGATCCGATTGGGCGAGCGCGAAGTGTAAGTCAATTGCACTGTTTTTCGGCCTGTCTTTCGCGTGCGAAAGTGGTTATTCGCCGCCGCGCAATGACTGACCAAGCCCGCCCGCGCCCCGAAGGAAAGCCCTGGATCATGGGCATCCATGCCTATGTGCCGGGCAAGTCGACCGGTTCGGACGGGCGCAAACTGGTCAAGCTGTCGGCCAATGAGAACCCGCTGGGCACCAGCGAGGCAGCGCTTGCAGCGCGCACAGCACTGTCAGGCGCGGCCGACTATCCCGATCCCGATGCCAAGGCACTGCGCCAGGCGATCGGCGAGTTGCACGGGGTCGATCCGGCGCGCATCGTGTGCGGCACCGGCTCGGACGAACTGCTGAACCTCGCCGCGCAAGGCTTTGCCGGGCAGGACGAACATGGGCGCGACGAAGTGCTGTTCAGCCGCTTCAGCTTTGCGGTGTACGATATCGCGGCGCGGCGCTGCGGCGCGGCGCCGGTCGAAGCGCCCGACGCCGATTACGCCACCAATGTCGATGCGCTGCTGGCAGCCGTCAGCGAGCGGACCCGCGTGGTCTTCCTCGCTAATCCCAACAATCCCACCGGCACATATCTGCCGCGCAGCGAGGTCGAGCGGCTCCACGCCGGCCTGCCAGCTGACGTGCTGTTGGTGGTGGACCAGGCCTATGCCGAATACCTGGACGCTGGCGAGGATGACGGCGGGCTGGAACTCGCCGCTCGTCATGACAATGTTCTGGTCACCCGCACCTTCTCCAAGATCTATGGCCTGGCGGGCGAGCGGATCGGCTGGGCGACCGGCGCGCCGCATCTGGTCGACGTGCTCAACCGCATCCGCGGGCCGTTCAATGTCACCACCAGCGGGCAGGCGGCGGCGCTGGCGGCTTTAAGCGACCAGGACTTCGTGGCCCGCTCGCGCAATCACAATGCCACCGAACTGGCGCGCTTTACCGCCGCGATCGAAGCGCTGGGCAACCACGGTTTGCGCGCCGTGCCGAGCAAGGCCAATTTCCTGCTGGTGCTGTTCGAGGGGGCAGTCAGTGCGGTGCAGGGGCTCGAGGCGCTGGGCGAAGCGGGATATGCCGTGCGCCACCTGCCGGGGCAGGGCCTGCCGCATGCGCTGCGGATCACCATCGGCAAGCGCGAGGATATGGACGCTATCGCCGCTACGCTACGGCAGCTGGTGGAGCGCGCCGCATGAGCATCACCCGCGTCGCGATCATCGGGCTTGGCCTGTTGGGCGGATCGATCGGGCTGGCAGTGCGCGAGCGCGCGCCGGGGATCGTCACGACCGGCTTTGACGCCAACCCCGATGTCCGCACCAAGGCCACTGAGCGCGGGCTGGTCGGTACCGTGTGCGAAAGCGCCGCCGAGGCGGTGCGCGAAGCGGACCTGGTGATCCTGTGCGTGCCGGTGGGCGCGATGAAAGCGGCCGCCGCCGATATCGCCGCCACCCTGCCGCCGCATGCCATTGTCAGCGATGTCGGCTCCTCCAAGCAGAGCGTGGCGGATGACCTGGCCGCTGCCTTGCCCGGCGCGACGGTGATCCCCGCGCACCCTGTCGCCGGGACCGAACAGAGCGGGCCCGAAGCCGGCTTCGCCACGCTGTTCGTCAACCGCTGGTGCATCCTGACGCCTCCCTCCGGGGCAGACCAGGGCGCGGTCGACGCACTCGCGGAATTCTGGCGCAAGCTGGGCGCAAAGATCGAAATCATGGATCCGCAGCACCATGACCTGGTGCTGGCGGTTACCAGCCATATCCCGCACCTGATCGCCTATACGATCGTCGGCACCGCCAGCGACCTGGAGGAAGTGACGCGCGGCGAAGTGATCAAATATTCTGCCGGCGGTTTCCGCGATTTCACCCGCATCGCCGCGTCTGACCCGACCATGTGGCGCGACGTGTTCCTGCACAACAAGGCAGCGGTGCTGGAAATGCTTGGGCGCTTCACCGAGGACCTCACCGCGCTGCAACGCGCGATCCGATCCGGTGATGGCGACACGCTGCACGAGCTGTTCAGCCGTACCCGCGCAATCCGCCGCGGGATCATCCAGGAAGGGCAGGATGACGAGCGGCCCGATTTCGGCCGCGAGCACTGATTTCTGGTCCTCTGGCGCCGGCGCTCACGTCCGTTCGCTTGGCTTTCCTCGCTCTCACGACCTGAAGGTCGCATCGCTGCGGGCGGCCAGTCGGCCTTGCCGTCGCTGCGCGACGGAAAGCTTACTCGTTCAATGCGTTGATCGCCGCATGCACGCGCGCTTCGATTTCCTCGCGCGGCAGGCCCGCCGGGATCGGCGCGCCGATGCGATAGGTGATCCGGCCCGAACGCTTCCACAAACGGTGATAGAGCGGGCCACTGTTGACCGCCACCGGCACCACCTGCAGCCCCAGCAGCTTGTACAGCCCGGCGAAGCCCGATTGCAGCGGTGCCCTTTCGCCGTGGGGGATGCGGGTCCCTTCCGGGAAAATCACTAGCGGGCGCCCCTCCGCAAGTCGCTCGCGCGCTTTCAGGATCATCTGCCGCAACGCGCGGGCGCCTTCGTCGCGCGCCACGGGAATCAGGCCATACCGGATCGCCGAACGGCCCCAGCCGGGGATGGAGAACAGCTCGCGCTTGGCGAACACGGCAGGCGCATCGAGGAACACCGGCGTGTCGATCGCTTCGAAAAAGCTTTCGTGCTTGATGGCATAGAGCACCGGTCCTTGCGGCCGCTCGCCTTCGACCACCACTTCGATCCCCAATAGGCGCGACACGCACCAGCGGTGCCAGCTTGCCCATAGCCGAACCGCCGCACGCAGCCGCTCGCGCCCGAACGGCAAAGCCGCAACCGACACCATCACCAGCAGCGCGCTGACCCCATAAAACACGGGGTAATACAGCAGGCTACGGAGCACCGACATTGCTATCCGATCAGACTTTTACCAGGCCGGTGAAATAGCTGACGACGAGCTTCTGATACTCCAGCAGCAGCACGCCGAGGTTCGGCTCCGTACGTACGGCGTCCGGCACGACCGTGACATTGCTGGGCAAGGTGCGGCTCAGCTCGCCTGCCACCCGCCGCATATGCCAGTCGCTGGTGACAAGGCGGATCGACTTCACGCCCCGCCCTTCGACCCACTTGGCGATTTCCTCGGCATTGCCGCGCGTATCGACTGCGGCAAAGCCCAGCTCGACACAGCAATTCATGCGCCGCCGCGACACACCGAATTCGGCGGCGAATTCGTTCGGGCGAACCTCAAGGTCGACCCCGCTTACCAGCATCCGTTCGGCCCAGCCGCGATCGAGCACTTCAAGGCCACGCTGGATGCGCCCGGCGGCCCCGGTCGGCACGATCACCGCATCGGTTTCGATATCGTCGACCGGCCCGGGCAGCGTAGCGAAGAACCACACAAAGCCGAACGCCCAGGCGAGGAATATGGCAGAGAGGAATCGTAAGATCATAGCATCCGTTTCAAAGCCGACATCACTGTGATGCGCGCGGTCAGCATGGCAAGCAAGACCCCTGCGATGGGAATGGCCACCAGCACCAGCCAATCCCCCTGCCCCAGATTGCCGCCCGCCACCATGCCGGAATCGATCGCGGCGAAGCGCCGTCCGATCAGCCAGACGGCCAATCCGCCGAGCAGCAACCCGGCCGCACCGCCCATAATAGCATCAATCGTGATGCCACGCTGGAATACTTGCGCAATCTGGCGATCGGTACCCCCCAGCAAGTGCACGATCTCCACTGTCTTGCGATGGTTGGTAAAGGTGCTGCGCGCCGCCAGCCACACTGCACCGGCGCTGGTAAAGGCGAGCAAGGCGATCAGCGTGAGTGCCAGATAGCGCAAGGCGGCGAGCGCGTCATAGACCGGGCGCAGCCAGTCCGACTGGGCATCGACCCGCGCCGTGGGAATCGCATCGACCAGCAAGGCGTTGATCCGCGCCACTTCCGCCTTGTCGGCGAGGCCGCTCAGCTGAACGTCGATCAGCGCCGGGATCGGCACTGCCGAATTGCCATCGTCCGTCGCCCCGATCCATGGCGCCAGCAGCTCGGCCAGTTCGCCCTCGGGGATCACGCGCAGGCCCGCCACGGCGGGATCGGCCTTGAGCAAGGCGGCCGCCTGCTCCGCCTGAGCCGCGCGCAGTTCGGCATTGGCCTCCACGATCTGCACCGTCAGCGCGCCGGACAGATCGGCCTGCGCCCGATTGACCAAATTGCCCAGCGCCAGCCCGGCAGCCGCCGCCATCACGGTCAGCGCGATCATGATCGCGATCACCCACGGCATCGGCCCGCTGGCCAGCCGGCGCGGGATCAGCCGCGCGGCCGGTCGCCCGCGGAAAGGCACCAGGTCGCGGATCAGCGAATGCGCAGTGACCGGGGCGTCGCTCATAGCAAGCTTTCGCTTTCGGTGGCGCGCGGCGCGGGCCGCGGCGGGAACCGCAAGGCACCGGTGGGATCGAGCAATTGCCCCTTTTGCAACCGCATGATCAGCGAATCCGGCACTTGCCGCAGCAGGTGGATGTCATGCGTTGCCACGATCACCGTGGTCCCCAGCCGGTTGAGCCGTTCGAACAGCTGCAGCAGTTTCAGCGCCATTTCCGGATCGACGTTGCCGGTGGGTTCGTCGGCAATCAGCAGGTCAGGCCGGCCAATCACCGCACGGGCGATCGCCACGCGTTGCTGCTCGCCGCCTGACATCGTCGCCGGGATCGCGTCCATCCGCTGCGCCAGGCCAACCCACGCCAGCATATCGGCGACCGGCTTGGCGAGGTCCGCCTCGCGCACGCCCGCCACCCGGAGCGGCAGCGCGACATTGTCGAAGGCGGAAAGATGCTCGACCAGGCGGAAATCCTGGAACACCACCCCCAGCCTGCGCCGGAACTGCGGCAGGCGCTCGCGCGGCAGGGTGATCATGTCATTCCCGAACATGCGGATTGCCCCGCGCGACGGGCGCTGCGCGAGGTAAAGCATCTTCAGCAGGCTGGTCTTGCCTGCCCCGCTGGCCCCAGTGAGGAAGTAGAACCGGCCGGGGAAAAGCGTGAAAGAAACGTCGCGCAACACCTCTGGCTCGGTGCCGTAACGCAGCCCGACATTGTCGAAGGTGACGATTTCATCTGCCCCCGCGGTCATCGCGCGGCTCTATCCCAAGCAGGAGGCAGTGCAAGGCCAATCATCGCAAACCAGCGCATAGCGCGGCTTCGGTGTGGAAAAAAGGCGGGTTTGGCCGGGTGGCGGGCGCGCTGCCCTTGTTGCGCTGTGCGACGCCGCTTACAGCGCAAGTTGCGATGATTATTGCCTGTCCAGCCTGTCGCACGCGTTATGTCGTGCCTGACACGGCCATCGGCATCGATGGGCGGACGGTACGCTGCGCCAAGTGCAAGCACAGCTGGTTCCAGGAAGGGCCGTCGCTCGGCGACCGTCCGGCCAGGGTAGCCGAGTCTGCCGAAACCGCTCCGCCACCGCCGCCTGCGCCGCCTGCAGCCGAGGCTGAGGAGGCAGCGCCACCGCCACCAGCCGAGGAAACGGGTGAGCCGTCCAATCCGGACGCCCGGCCATCGGTCAGCCATTGGCGGTCAAACACGGCAGAACCGGAAGACGCGGCTCCAGCTCCCGTTGAAAAGCCCGTACCCGATGAGCCGCAAGAGCAGGTCGCAAAGCCCGAACCGCCTGCGCCAGTTGCGCCCGAGCCCGAGCCCGAGCCCGAGCCCCAAACCACTTATGTCGAGGACGACAGCGATTACTCGCAGTTCGACCATGAGCCACCCTTCCGGCCCCGCCGCAACCCGCTGAAGCTGTGGACTGCGGCCGCGGTGCTGTTCTTCGTGGCCGCCAGTGGCGCCGCGATCGCCGTGAACTATTACGGGCTGCCCAGTTGGGTGCCGATCGAGCGGCCGACCTTCGGCATGGAGCAGCCACAGCTAAAGCTCGAATTCCCGCCCGAACAGCAGGATCTGCGCACCCTGCCCAACGGCACCGAATACTTCGAAGTCAACGGATCGGTCACCAATACCGGCCGCAGCAGCAGCTCGGTCCCGCCGATCCTGATCGTGCTGCGCGATGAGCAGGATCGCATCGTCTACACTTGGGAACTGGCGCCGCCGCAGGCTGAGCTCGCCCCCGGTGAGACCGTTACCATTCGCGAAGCCATGGTCGATGTTCCGCGCTCTGCCAGCGTGGTCGAGATCGGCTGGAAGCCGGGCTGAACCCGGCACCGCAATCAATCGCGGTAAAGTGCTTGCGGAGCGGCACCGCTGTTGCTAGTGGCGCGCTCCTGTTCGCAAGGGGTTCAGGCTTCTTGAACGACTGGGTGCGGTCGTGGCGGAACTGGTAGACGCGCAACGTTGAGGTCGTTGTGGGCGAAAGCCCGTGGAAGTTCGAGTCTTCTCGACCGCACCAAACAGTCCTTCCCTGGTCCGGCAGGCGTGTTTCAGCCCTAGCTGCTGAAGCCCAGGCTTTCCGCCACCGCTTCATTGACGATCCGCCCCTGGTGCACATTGAGCCCCGGCTTGAGATGCGGGTCGCGTTCGCAAGCAGCGATGCCGTGCTTCGCCAGCGCCAGGCCGAACGGCAGCGTCGCATTGTTCAGCGCATAGCTGGACGTATGCGGCACCGCGCCGGGCATGTTGGCCACGCAATAGTGGATGATGTCGTCAACCAGATAGGTCGGGTCTTCATGCGTGGTCGGCTTGGAGGTTTCGAAACAGCCGCCCTGGTCGATCGCGACGTCGACCAGCACCGCGCGGCGCTGCATCAATGACAGCATATCGCGGGTGACGAGCCGCGGCGCGCTGGCGCCCGGCACCAGCACCGCGCCGATCACCACATCGGCGCGGGTGATCGCATCCTCGATCGTGCCGGCATTGGAATAACGCGTGGTCGCGCGCCCCTGGAACAGCTCGTCCAGCATGCGGATGCGCGGCAGCGAGCGGTCGAGGATCTCGACATTGGCGCCGAGGCCCACCGCCATGCGCGCGGCATGGGTGCCGACCACGCCGCCGCCGATCACCACCACCTTGGCAGGGAGCACGCCGGGCACGCCGCCCATCAATATGCCGCGCCCGCCATTATTGGCGTGGCTGGCATGGGCACTGGCTTCGATCGAGAGCCGGCCGGCCACTTCGCTCATCGGCGCGAGCAGCGGCAGCGAGCCATCGGGCGCGGTCACCGTTTCATAGGCAACCGCCGAAACGCCGGATTCCATCAGCCCGCGGGCCTGATCCGGATCGGGCGCGAGATGCAGGTAGGTGAACAGGATCTGCCCTTCGCGCAGCTGCACCCATTCGTTCGGCTGCGGTTCCTTGACCTTCACCACCATGTCGGCCCGCGCGAACACTTCTTCGGCGGTATCGACGATCTTCGCGCCGACCGCGCGGTAATCATCGTCCGACTTGGTGATGCCCGCACCGGCATGGGTTTCGACGATCACTTCATGCCCGCGCGCAACATATTCGCGCACGGCCTCAGGCGTCAGGCCGACGCGATATTCGTGGTTTTTGATTTCCTTGGGCACACCGACGAGCATGGGGGACCTCTCCTGTGAGACTCGGCTGGGATACCGCCCAAGTATACAGCAAGGGTCATAAAGTTACAATCGATACTAATTTTATTCGCCCATCGTCCCGCGCTTCGGCCCCAGGTACCCGAACAGATACGCCGCCACCTTGCGCATCTGGATCTCTTCCGCGCCTTCGGTGATGCGGTAACGGCGGTGGTGGCGATAGATGTGCTCGAACGGCTTGTGCCGCGAATAGCCGATCCCGCCATGCACCTGCATCGCCCGGTCGGCCGCTTCGCACACCAGCCGGTTCGCCCAGTAATTGCACATGCTGACCTTGTCGGAAATCGTCCGCTCGATCTCCTCATGCGGCATGTTGTCCATTTCCCACGCGGTCTTGTAGATCAGCAGGCGCAGCATCTCGCACTGGGTTGCCAGCTCTACCAGCGGGAACTGGATCGCCTGGTTCTTCGCCAGCTCCTCGCCGAAAGGCTTGCGCTGGCGCGCGTATTTCACGCTTTCATTGACGCAATAGGTCGCCGCGCCGAGCGAAGACGCCGCCTGGCGGATGCGGTTCTGGTGGACAAAGCTTTGCGCCAGCGCCAGCCCGCGCCCCTCGACGCCGAGGATCGCGCTTTCCGGCACCCAGACGTTGGTGACGCTGAGCCGCGGATGATCGGTCGGCATGTTGAAGGTCCACATCCACTCCTCGATTTCGAGGCCCGGTGTGGGGTTTGGGACGAGCAGGCAGGTGATCCCGCTGGCATCGCCATCCTTGCCGCTGGTGCGGCAGAACATCGCGCAATGCGTGGCGACATGCATGCCGGTGATCCACATCTTCTCGCCATTGATCAACCAGCCATCCACGCCATCGCGGGTCTCGCGCACGGCGCGCGTTTCCATATGCGTCGCGTCTGATCCGTGATGCGGTTCGGTGAGGCCGAAGGCGACGCGGCGCGTGCCTTCGAAGCCGCCAAGGATGAATTCCTGCTTCTGCTCCTCCGTGCCCCATTGCTCGAACATCTCGACGAACGGAAAATTGCCGACGATGCTGTGTTCGTTCTGCAGATCGTTGTGCAAGCCCAGCCCGCGCTGCGCGAAGCGGTCGCGGATCACCGCCATCCAGAGGTTGCTGCCGTCCTTCCCGCCGTATTTCTTCGGCGCGGTGAAGCGCCAGTGCCCGGCCTTGTCGGCGCGGCGCTTCGCCTCCCACAGCAATTCTTCCCATTCCTCGCGCGGCAAGCCGCCCGTTTCGAAATTGGTCCGCGCCCATTCGCGGCGGTGGTCGAAGAAGCGGATATTGTCGTCCTGCTGTTCGAGCGGGGTGATCTCATCCGCGATGAATTGGACCAGCTCGGCGTAATAGTCCTCAAGCGCCTGCGGGATGGTGAAATCCATCAGTCCTCTCCTGTCCATTTCTTCCGGGCGACCGCGAGTGCGGGGTATTTCGGGGAGTCGACCATCACTTTCCCCAGTGCCATGAGTCGCAAATCGTCGAGGATTTCCGGGTCGTCATGTAGCCCATACTTCAACAGCGCGTCGGACAAACTGCGATTCCAAGGGGACACAAGGTAAGCCTCGCTCTCACGCGCAATTATTCCCAAGGCGTTACAAGCTACTGCATGTTGGAAGCGATCGTGCGCTTGCATGTCATCTTTAATCGTGGCCAACCAATCCAAGACAGCTGTTGCGATCTCGCCAAATCTTGCTTCGCTCAAGGTCGAAAACTTGCGCTGGATCAGAGACGTGTCCAGCGGCTTCCGTGGAAGCTCTTGCCAAATCTCCTCCTCCAGCAGCATCAGCAGGTCGAGTTCCTGCTCGCTGGTGCGGCGCGAGATCACCACGCGTTCGAGCGAGCGGTCCGATCCCTCGCGCCAGGTCTTCGCGCATTTGAGGCAGCCCAGCGCCCACCACACGGTGCGGTGGATCAGCCAGTAGCGGAACCGCTCGCGGTCCACCGTCCGCCCGCTTTCCGCCTCATAGGCCGCGAAATAGTCGTCCAGCGAACCCAGCCCCAGCGCGGGCCGGTCGTACCGGGCAAAGCGCCACACTGCCATGCAGCCGAAGGCCAAGTCCTCATGCGGGTCGCCGAAATGCGCCAGCTCCCAATCTAGCACGCCGGTGAGATGGCCATCCTTGGCAAGGATATTGCCCATGCGATAATCGCCATGGTTGAGCACCGGCGCGCACTCATCCGGGCAATTGTCTTCCATCCATTTGAGGCCCAGCGCGATGATCGGACGATCGCCACCCGCTTCCTCGAACTGCTGCCGCAAATCGGCAATCGCCGCACGATAGTCCATCACCGGTGCATCAGCGGGCAGGTCCTCGCGGCTCAGCGAATGGATCCGCGCCAGATCGCGCGCCGCTTCGCGCAGGATCGTGTCCGCCCCGTCCATCGCCAGGATGTCTTTGGGATTGGACGTGCCCGGCAGCGCGCGCATGATGAAGCCGCTGCCCAGCCCATCGCTTTCCTGCAGCACCGTCAGCACTTCGGGCGCGGTCACCCCCGCGGCCCGTGCCGCCTCGATCACCGCCGCTTCGCTGGCGTGGCTCATCGGGCGATTGGCGATGAAGGCAAGCGAAGGCGCGCGGCGCAGGATCAGATCCTCGCCACCTGTCGCGAACCGCCAGCTTTCCATGGTCGCGCCGCCGGTCAGCCGCGTCAGGCCGGTGGAAGCGGAAAGCCCGACCCGCGCCAGCGCGCGGGCCAGGCCCAGTTCGATCGGGTTTGGTACGTCCCCGCTCACTTACTTAAGCGGGGACATTGTCCTTCTTCACGGTGATCACCTGCGGATAGGTGAACTCCTTGAGGCCATCGAGCCCGTATTCCGCGCCAAAGCCGGACTGCTTGTGCCCGCCGAACGGCGTGAAGGGCGAAAGGTGCAGGTATTCGTTGATCCACACCGTGCCGGTTTCGAGCTGTTCGGCGATCTCCACGCCCTTTTCCGGGTTGCCGGTCCACACCGCGCCGGCGAGGCCATAGTCCGAATTGTTGGCGCGCTGGATCACCTCTTCCTCAGTCGAGAATTTCATCAGCGGCATGACCGGGCCGAACTGTTCCTCGGCCACGATCCGCGCGTCTTCGGGCGGGTTGTCGAGGATGGTGATCGGCACGTAATAGCCGGTGCCCGAAGGATCGACATCACCCCCGGTAAGGAATTTGTAGCCATTGTCCTTGGCATCCTGGATCAGCTCGAGCACGCGCTCATACTGCTTCTTGTTCTGGATCGGGCCCACGCCGGTGCCCTGCTGCGATCCGTCGCCCACTTTCACCGTCTTGGCGTAGTCGGCAATTGCCTGGCTCAGCTCGTCATAGATATCCTCATGGATATAGACGCGCTTCGCCGCGACGCAGATCTGGCCTGCGTTCGAGAAGCTCGACCAGAACAGCTGTTCGGCCACCTTCTTGGGATCGGCATCGGGCAGCACGATCGAGGCGTCATTGCCGCCGAGCTCCAGGGTGATGCGCTTCAAGTCAGCCGATGCGCCTTCCATGATCTTCTTGCCCGTCGCGGTCGAGCCGGTGAAGGTGATCTTGTCGATATCGGGGTGCTGGGTGATCAGCGGGCCGAGGCTGTCCTCACCCGTGATGATGTTGACCGTTCCCGCCGGCACCTTGTCCGCAATCAGCTCGGCGATGCGCAGCGTCGTCAACGGGGTGAAGGGCGAAGGCTTGAGCACGATGGTGCAGCCGCTCATCAGCGCAGGCACGATCTTCTGCACCGCCATCATCACCGGGAAATTCCACGGCACGATCCCGCCGACCACGCCCACCGGCACCCGGCGGGTGCGCGACAGGCGCGTGTCGCTATCCTCGTTGATCACGTCTTCCAGCTTGAGCGTGGACTGCGCCGCCGACATGCCGGCCGCGCCATAGATCTCGCCCTTGGCCTGCTCATGCGGCTTGCCCTGTTCGCTGGTCAGCAGGCGATAGAGCTCTTCCGCGTTTTCCTTGATCGCGCCAGAGATTGCCATGCAGGCGGCCTGGCGCTCCTCGAACGGTGTGTTCTTCCAGCTCTTGAACGCGCGGCGCGCGGCGGCAACCGCCTGGTCAAGCTCGGCCTTGCCGCATTTCGGCACCTGGCCGATCACTTGCTCGTTGGCGGGATTGACCACGTCGCACCACTCGCCGGTGGTGATCATCTGGCCGTCGATCAGGTTCTTGTACTGGGTGACCATGGGGTCCTCTCTCCGCTTGTCTGAATTGGGGGTATCGCGAGTCGCCAAGATGGGGCGCATGACCCCGCAGGGCAATCACTTTCGCTACCGATTATAGGCAAGCGGTGCCCTGCTCGCGCCTATCCATTGCGCTATGCAACCGATCGCGTAATGACGGCCCGGAATCAATCTGAAGGAATCCCCAATGGCCGATCTCGTCATCTATGGCAGCCCCGTTTCGCCCTTCGTGCGCAAGGTAGAGGCGGTGTGCCTCGAAAAGGGCGTCGATTACGAGGTCGAAGCGGTCAATGTGTTCGATCCGCCAGCATGGTTCCGCGAAATCAGCCCGATGAAGCGCATTCCGGTGCTGCGCGACCGCTCGATCGCCGAAGAGGGCGTGGCGGGCACGATCGCGGATTCCAGCGCAATCTGCGGCTATATCGAGCGCAAGCACCCGGAAACGCCGGTCTATCCGGCAGCGGCATTTGCCTATGGCCGCGCGCTGTTCGTGGAGGAATATGCCGACACGCATCTGGCGGCGAGCGGCGGGCTGGGCATCTTCCGCCCGATCTTCTTTGCGATCAACCAGGGCAAGGAGCCCGATCTCGACACTGCCCGGGCGACCTGGGCAGAGAAGATGCCGGATATCCTCGGCTGGCTCGATAGCGCGCTGGGTGACGCGGAATTCTATGCGGGCGAGGCGATGTCGATCGCCGATATCACGGTGACCACATGCCTGATGCAGCTGGACCTGGTGGCTGACGTGCCGCTGGACGGGTACCCGGCGCTCGCCGCCCACCAGCAGCGCATGCGCGCGCGCGAATCGATCGCGGCGCCCTATGCCCGGGCCGAGAAATTCATCCGCCGGGCCGTGCCCCAACCTTTCAGCCTCGCCTGATCAATCGGGGTTAATGCGCCGGGGCTAACCATTTATTTGCGATGCCGCGGCATTGAGCGATAAGGCTTGAAGGCGAAGCGCAGCGACAGGGGAAATGCATGACCAGCCCGTGGACCATCGGGATCATCGGCGGATCGGGGCTCTACGCGATCGAAGGGCTTGAAGACGCGCAGTGGATCGCGATCGACAGCCCCTGGGGCAAGCCGAGCGACGAAGTGCTGTGCGGCCGGATCGGCGATGTGCGCGTGCGGTTCCTGCCGCGCCATGGCCGCGGCCATCCGATCGCGCCGGGCGAGCTCAATGCGCGCGCCAATATCGATGTGCTCAAGCGTGCCGGCTGCACCGATATCCTCGCCATTTCTGCGGTGGGATCGCTGCGCGAGGAAATCGAACCCGGCCGCTTCGCCGTGGTAGAGCAGTTCATCGACCGGACCACGCGCCGCCCCAACAGCTTCTTCGGCAGCGGCCTGGTGGCGCATGTCTCGATGGCCGATCCGGTCTGCCCGCGCCTGTCCGAAATGGCGGCGGCGGCGATTGCGGGCGCCAAGGGCAAGGTCGCGACCGGCGCGACCTATCTCGCCATGGAAGGCCCGCAATTCTCGACGCGCGCGGAAAGCCGCATGTACCGCGAGTGGGGGGCGGATGTGATCGGGATGACCGCCATGCCCGAAGCCAAGCTCGCGCGCGAGGCGGAGCTGCCCTATGCGCTGGTCGGCATGGTGACCGATTACGATTGCTGGCGTGAAGGCGAGGCGGTGGATGTGGCGCAGGTCGTCGCGCAGATGCAGCTGAACGGCAAGCTGGCGCGCGACATGCTGGTGCGTTTCATCAATGCGCTGCCGGAAGCGCGCGAGCCTTCGCCGATCGATTTTGCGCTGGAAGATGCAGTGATCACCGCGCCCGACAAGCACGATCCGGCGCTGCTGGCCAAGCTCGATGCGGTGGCCGGGAGGCTGCTGGCCGGGGGTTAATCCGCCTGCAGCTGCGCGAAGTGCTGCAGCACTTCGGCCTTGCTCACCACGTCGCCATATTTGGCATTCATGTCGAACAGATTGGCCCGGTGCACGTCTTCGTGGCGATCGCCCACCGCTTCTTCCACCACGATCGGGATGAAGCCGTGCTGGCACGCATCGACACAGGTCGCGCGCACGCAGCCGCTGGTGGACAAGCCGGTGATGACCAGGCTGTCATTGCCATTGGCTGTGAGCGTGGAAGCGAGCGAGGTGCCAAAGAAGCTGCTGGCATATTGTTTGGAAATCACCAGCTCGTCGTCACGCGGCGCCAAGCCTTTGGACCAGGCGCCCATCGGATGCCCGGCCACGAAATTGCGCAACGGCGCCACCTTCTGGGCGAACCGCCCGCCATCGATCATCGACGGATGGAAGCTGACATTGGTGTAGATGATCAGGATGCCCGCCTTGCGCGCCGCCTCGACCAGTTCGATGGCTGATGCGAGCGCGTGTTCCACACCCGCATACAGCTCGCAGTTCCTATCGAAATAGGCTTCGACAAAATCGACCAGGATCAGGGCGGGCTTGCGCCCGAACCCGATCCTGCCTTCGAAGACGCCGGCATAATTTCCCTGTGCGCCTTGCGTGCTCACCCGAAGGGCTCCTTTCGCCCGGCTTGCGTCAGAACTTGTAGCCCACTTCGACACCGAAGCGGCGCAGGCCGCCCGGAGAGATGAACGACCCGCCGAATTCGACCGCCGTGATCACTTCGTTGAGGTATTTCTCGTTGAAGAGATTGTCCGCGAAGGCCGTGACTGACCAGGTATCGGTTTCAAGCCCGACGCGCACGTCCATCACCGAGAACTCGTCACGCTGCGAAATCGAATAATCGGCATCGCCGACAAAGGCCGGCAACGCCAGCGCGGAGCCGGGCAGCAAGCCGCTGAACAGCGTGGGGTTGGGATCGTCCTGCAGTGTGTGGAACCACGTCGGGCCGGTTATGCGGTAATCGGCGCGTGCCACGAAATCGATCGTGTTGGTCACCGGCAGGTCAAGCTGGGTGCCGAGGTTGATCGTGTAGTCGGCCGTGTGCGGTGACTTGTTGCCGACGGTAACCGGGCGCGAGGCATTCTCCTTGATCTCGCTCTCGGTCACATTGGCCGAACCGAACACGCTCCAGCCTGGCATGATCTCTGCGCTGAGGTTGAGCTCGGCGCCATAGACCTCGACTTCATCAATGTTGGACACCACGCGCAGCAGGCCAAAGCCCCCGACAAAGAACTCGAAGAACTGCATGTCGTCGATCGTGGTGTAGTAACCGGCGAGGTCGAAGTTGACTACGCCGCCGATTTCACCCTTGATCCCGGCTTCGAACGCGCTCGATTTTTCCTTGCGGTACTGGTCTTCGATCAGCACGTCGGTGCCGATGAACTGGTTGAACGCGGCATCGACGATCGCTGCCGAGCCCTGGTTGTTGAACCCGCCCGATTTGAAGCCGATCCCCCAGTTGGCATAGAGATTGACGTCATCGCTCAGCTCATAGCGCAGCGAAATCTTGGGCTGCAGCTGCTTGAACTTTTCGGACTGGCCGGCGATCGGCTGGACCACGCCACCCACTACCGTCTGCCCGGGGTTGATCGGCCCGCCGGTGATGGGATCGAACACGGCGGGGACGAGGCTTGAAACCTTGCGGTCCTCGATATCGTAGCGCGCGGCAAGCCCGAGTTCGAGGCGGTCGCTCACTTCGAAGTCGGCCGATGCGAACACCGCGTAGACATCGGTCGAGAAGTCATCGTGATAGAGCTGGGTGGTCGGGTTGGCCGAACCCGGCGCGTTGTAGAGCTGGCGGGTCACGCCATTGCCCAGGTCCGCGCCCAGGCTGACGCCGACTTCGCGATCGATGTGCAGGTAATAGGCGCCGATTTGCCAATCGACATAGCCGTCACCATTCGATGCCAGCCGCACTTCCGCGCTGAAATCGCTCTGCTGGCGGATCTGGTATTGCGTGCCGTCGCAAGTGGTCGGGCTGTACGGCCCGAAGGTCGAGCCATTGGCCGGATCGAAAATGAACGGAATGGGGTTGTTGCCAATGAATGTCGGCGCATTGAGCGGGTAGCCGGTAAGCGCCGCCGTAGAGGCGAAACAGGCGGCGTTGGCGGCCGCGAGGTCGCCGGTCGCGGTACCGGTGAAGTCGAGGAAGCGTGCAAAGTCCGCCGAAGTCCCGTCTGCCGTCAGCGACTGGTCGACATCGCTGTAAAGTGCCCAGGCGGTCAGCGTGGCGCCTTCGAATTCATGCTCGATCTTGGCCGAGGCTTCGAAGGTCTGCTGCGCGTTGGTGGGCCGGATGTTCGAATAGAAATCGAACGGATGCTCGTTCACGTCCTCGAAGAAGGCCGGATCGACGGCTGCAAAATTGGGCAGGTGGAAGGCCGCGTTGAAGTTGATCGAGGCGCCCTTGAGATCGGCATAGCGCGCCTTGACGTCGAGCTCGGTCGCGGGGCCGAGATTGGCCACGAAGCGCCCGTCGATCGACCACACTTCCTGGTCGTCGATGGTTTTCGAGCCAAGGAAGGAATTGCGGTAGAAGCCATCCGTTGTCGAATAATTGCCCGAGATCACGAAGCCCGCCCCTTCGCCTACCGGCGCCGACACATAGGCGCTGGCGGAATAGGTCGAATCCTCGGCTGCGCTTACCTTGACCCCGCCTTCCAGCACATCGCCCGGCTTGAGCGTCTGGATCACGATCGCACCAGCTGCGGCGTTACGGCCGTAAAGGGCACCCTGCGGGCCTTTGAGGATTTCGATCTGGCGCAGCGTGCCCTGGTCCTGGTTGAGCTGTGCGGTATTGGTCTTGAGGATCCCGTCAACCACCAGCGCAACCGAGCTTTCCGCGTCGCGCGCGCCATTGATCCCGCGGATGTTGATCTGCGTGTCGCCGGCCTCGGCAGTCCCGGTGACGATGGTAACGCCCGGGGTCAGCTGGACGAATTCGTCAGCCGTCTGGATGCCGGTCTTCTCCAGTGTATCGGCGGTGAACACGGTGATCGCGGTCGGCACCTCGGCCAACGTTTCGTTCTGGCGGCGGGCAGTGACGATGATCGCGTTGCTTTCCTCCGCCTCTTCGGCGCCAGCGGCATCCTGTGCCAGCACCGGCGTTGCAGCAAACAGGGCACCAAAGGCGGCGCCCGATGCGAGAATGGTCTTGAAGTTCCTCATTTTCAGTTCTCCCTGAACTGTGTGTTTGATTGGATCGGCGCTGTCAGGTCAGGACGTTGGCGCCGCTCATATAGACATAGACTTCCTGGAACTTCGGCCCGTCCGCCCCCGGACGCAGCCGCCAGAAATTGGTGTTGTAAAGCAAGGTCACATTGCCATCGGCATCGTGCAGCTCGGCAGTGAAACAGGCCGCGATGCGCCCGTTCGCTTCGTCCACTGTGCAAGTGAAATCGCGATGGATGATGGTTTCGTAAGCGCCGAAGAAATCTTCGAACATGCGGCGGATTTCGCCTTTGCCCGCATGGCGGGTGAACGCGGTCTGGACGCAGAACAGCGCTTCATCATGGAAACAGTCGAGCGTAGCCTCCATGTTCTTCGCATCGACATTGGCGAAGTATTTCTGCGTGGCGAAGTCGATCAGGGCGGCCCGGTCAAGCGTGGGTTCGTACTGCATCAGGCGTCCCCTTCCTTCAGCAAGTTGTCGCCGCTCATATAGACATAGACGCGGTGGAACAGCCGGTCCTTCAGATAGAAGCGGTTGCAGTTTTCATAGCGCAGCTGATCGCTGCCATTGGGGGGTGATCAGCACGGTGAACTGGCTGCAGATCGCGTTCGTTTCCGGATCGGCGGTGTGGACGAAATTGCCGTGCCAGATCTGCTCGAAATCGGCGAACAGCTTGACGAACATCGCCCGGATCGCCTCGCGCCCTTCATGCACCGTATTGCTGGTGACTTCGGTCAGCACCGCATCGGGCGTGAAGCAGTTGAGCACCTTGTCGAGGTTCTTGTTGTCGACCCCGTCGAAATAGCGCTTGGTCACAATGTCGATGTAAAAGGGATAGGGCAGCGGCGCCTGTCCGAATCCGCCTTCGCTCCAATCGCTCATCAATACCACCCCTTTCGGATGTCTGCGTGCTTGGGCACTTCGGGTGCGGGAAAGGCCTTCTTCGAATGGGTCAGGCCCAGCTCGATCTGCGTTTCGAGCAGCTTGTAGGCAACCTGCCCCGGGTTCAGCACCGGGATCGGCAGCTGGCTGTCGAGATAGGCGGCGCTCTGGTGCATGGTGGTGGAGCCGAGCACGATGACATCGGCCCCGTCTTCCTCCATCGCCTTTTCCGCTTCGGCCTTGAGCTTGCCGAATACCACCTCTTCCTTGCCTTCCAGCAACTCGGTGACATCGGGCCGCGTGTCGATCGACCGCAGCGAGGCGACCCGATCCCACCAGCCATATTCGGTCAGCGTCTTTTCATAGAGCGGGAACCACTCGGGCCACATGGTCAGCACAGTGAATTTCTTGCCCAGCATCATCGCCATCGCGAAGCTGGCCTCTCCCGGGCCGACCACCGGTATGCTGAGCGCGCTGCGCAAGGCACGCATGCCGCTGTCGCTGACCGTGTCGATCAGCACGCCGGCATAGCCTTCTTCCTCGGCGGTGATCCCGGCCTGGAACACGGTCCAGTCCATCAGCAGCGTATCGTGATAGCTGTCACCCAGCGCCGCGCCCCAGCGTACCGCTTCGAATTCGGGCTTGAAACCGGGGCGCACGAAATGCTCCGGCAATTGCTCGGCCCGGTTGGCAACGCCAGCCTCATCCATCGGGATCGGCACGATGACCTTGATACGGTTCATGTCACCCAAATCCGCTGCTCCACTTGACGTTCCCACTATTGTATACAATTTATACCCGTCAAGCGAATTCCCGTTCCCTGTCATTCTTGATGGTTAGGCTGTGATATTTTGGTGGCGGAAAGTTTTGCAGCGAGGGGTCCATGGCGTATCCGAAGCGGTTCATGATCCCTGCCTCCGCCATCGATTGCACCAATTGCACAGCGGTTGTGGTCTGCCTTTGCGACATGGATGATCGCCGATGAGCCGCGCGTCCGACCATGCCTATGACAAGATCCGTGCGCATCTGCTGAGCGGCGCGGTCAAACCGGGCGAACAGCTGACAGAAGACCAGCTGGCGCAGGTGACCGGTGTCAGCCGCACCCCAGTGCGCGAGGCAGTGCGGCGCCTCGAGGGCGAAATGCTGCTGGTGCGCAGCGAATCCAAGCGCATATTCGTGGCCGACTGGAGCCGCGACGACATCGACGAGATGTTCACCCTGCGCCAGATGCTGGAAGGCCACGCCGCCGAACGCGCAGCGCGGCGCCTCAAACGCGACGAGATCGACCGCCTCGAAGCGGTCAATCGCGAGCTGCACGATGCGGTCGATCATGATCCGCCCGATGTCGCCCGCTTCCTCGATGCCAACCGCACCTTTCACGAAATCATCACCGAGGCAGCGCATTCGCCGCGGCTGGGCCAGGTGCTGGCGATGCTGGTGGAGGCGCCGGTGGTGCTGCGCACCGCGCGCAGCTATTCGGTCGAGGACCTCAAGCAGTCGGCGCGCGACCATGACGAGCTGATCGCCGCGTTCCGCGCGCATGACCCGGACTGGGCGCGGGCGGTAATGGGCAGCCATTTGCGCCGCGCGTTCCACACCTTTGCCGGATCGGCGGAGTAGGATTGCGTCAGGCCCGTTTGTGGGTGGTTAGGCGAGTGGCGGCTTTAGGCGCTCAATAGGCCGCGATCGGACCATACGTCCTCATGCCCGGGGGCTACCATGAACCTCCATCCCGGCGGCAGGGCCAAGAATGGAAGGACAGCCGGGCAATGATCGGTAAGATGATAGAGGTGCAATGGTTTGAAGAAGTCAGGGTCCTCTGACCAATCACCAGCCCATATGAACCAGCCCGTTGTTCCACTCTCTGGCCTATGACGCAGGCCATGAAGTGGAAGTTCGCCACGCAAGGCGCTCTCAGAAACGCCTACCTTATGGGTGCCGTCCGTTGGCGTGAAACCAGCGCCATACCGCTTACAAATGTCTCGCTGCTCTTCTTCCATACGTTCAATGTATCGCGGTAGTCTGCCGGCGGCTATCGGGCAGTCGATTTTTCATCGTGAACGGCAACATTGGGGTCGTAAGCCGCCATTCATCGAATCCAGGACCGCTGTAGCCTGCGGGTCAGATAATCCCGCGCTCTGCCAGGTCAGCGCGTTTCGCCGAATCCATCCCCAGCAGTTCGCCGTAGATCTCTTCATTGTGCTGACCCAGCTCGGGGCCGACCCAGTCGACATGCCCCGGCGTTTCGGACAGCTTCGGCGCGACGTTCTGCATCTTGAAGTTCGCATGCTTCGGGTGCGGCAGCTCGATGATCGCGTCGCGTGCGGCGAAGTGGGGATCGGCCAGCATTTCAGGCGCGCGGTAGATATTGCCCGCCGGAACGCCGTGTTCCTCGCATTTCGCCAGCACTTCCAGGCTGGTGAATTGCTTGGTCCATTCGCCGATCAGGTCGTCAAGCTCCTGCTGGCGCTGTCCGCGCGCGACATGGCTGTTGTAGCGCGGATCGTCGCCCAATTCGGGCACGCCCATCATCTCCGCCATCCGCTTCCACACGCTGTCCTGGTTGCCCGCGACGAGCACACTGCCGTCCTTCGTGGGATAGACATTGGAAGGCGCGATCTTGGGCAGGATCGATCCGGTCCGCTCGCGGATATGGCCTGTCACCGTATATTCGGGAATGGTCGATTCCATCATCGCCAGCACTGCTTCGTAGATCGCCGAATCCACCACCTGGCCCTTGCCGGTCTTGTGCCGATGGTTGAGCGCCATCAGCGCGCCGAGGCAGGCATAGGTCGCCGCCAGCGGATCCCCGATCGACAGGCCTGCCCGGCTCGGCGGCCGGTCCGGCTCGCCCGCGATATAGCGCATGCCGCCCATCGCCTCGCCAATCCCGCCATAGCCGGCGCGGGGGCTGTAAGGCCCGCTCTGGCCATAGCCGGAGACGCGGATCATGATCAGCGCTTCGTTGATCGCATGCAGCTGTTCCCAGCCCAGGTTCCAGCGCTCAAGCGTGCCGGGGCGGAAATTCTCCAGCAGGAAATCGGCCTTGGCGGCGAGCTGGCGGACGATGTCCTGCCCTTCCTTCTCGCGCAGGTTCAGCGTGATCGACTTCTTGTTGCGCGCGACGACGGAGAACCACAGCGGGATGCCCTGTCCCCAATTGCGCATCGCATCGCCCACCTTGGGCGGTTCGATCTTGATCACTTCGGCGCCGTGATCGGCCAACAACTGCCCGCAAAACGGCCCTGCGATCAGTTGCCCCATCTCGATCAGCCGCAGTCCGTCGAGCGCGCCTTGTGCCATGATTTCGGGATCCTCTTGCTTTGATAAACGCAGTAGAGTCACTGCAGCCCAATATAGTGCGATGTAACCAAAACATAGCGCCGGACAGCCCGCCGTACGCCATGCGATTCCGCGTCGCCCTATAAACGCGGCATTTGCATTTGTATACAATTTGCGTATCAGGCGCGGACCCCCACGAATTCTCGCAGAGCGATTCCATGGCTGCCGAAAGCATCGAACTGGTAGAAGTCGGCCCGCGCGACGGGCTGCAGAACGAGCCCGACATCATCTCGACCGAGGTGAAGCTGGCGCTGATCGACCGCATGCTCGATTACGGCGCGCGGCGGCTGGAAGTGGCGAGCTTCGTCCACCCGCAGCGGGTGCCGCAAATGGCCGATGCCGAAGCCGTCATCGCCGGCCTGCCCGACCGTGCCGACGCGACCTATATCGGGCTGACGCTCAACAAGCGCGGCGTGCTGCGCGGTGTCGCCACACGCGACGGCGGGAAACGCGGGATCGACCAGGTCGGCTGTGTACTCGTCGCCAGCGATACCTTCGGCCAAAAGAACCAGGGCCAGACCATCGCCGAAGGCATCGCCGAAAATCGTGACATGATCCGCTTTGCCAAGGCCGAGGGGATGCGCGCGCAGATCACCATCAGCGCCGCTTTCGGTTGCCCTTTCGAAGGCACGGTGAAGCCCGAAACCGTGCTCGCCATCGCCGAGGAAATGGCGGCGGAAGAGCCCGAAGAGATCGCGCTGGCGGACACGATCGGCGTCGGCACCCCGGCGCAGGTGAGCGAGCTGTTCGCAAAGCTCGGCGAACTGCTCGAAGGGCGGATACCGATGCGGGCGCATTTTCATAATACGCGCGGCACCGGCATCGCCAATGCCTGGGCGGCGTATCAGGCTGGTGTGCGGATCTTCGATGCCTCGCTCGGCGGGCTCGGCGGTTGCCCCTTCGCCCCCAAGGCGACCGGAAATATCGCGACCGAGGACCTTATCTACATGATGGAGCGTTCAGGCATCGACAGCGGCGTCGATCTGGATGCCGCCATCGCCACCAACCGCTGGTTCGCTGAAAGGCTGGGCCGCGAATTGCCATCGATGGTCGCGCGCGCGGCCTGACGAAACCGAAGCCACGGAGAGACTATGACTTACAGGCTGGGCGTCGATGTGGGGGGAACCTTCACCGATCTGCTGCTGTTCGACGAGACGAGCGGGAAATTCTGGCGCCACAAGACGCCGTCGACCCCGCATGACAGCTCCGAGGGCATCCTCAACGGGGTGAAGGCGATCACCGCCGAAGCCGGAGTGTCCGCCAGTGACATCTCCTATTTCCTCCACGGCACGACCGTCGCGACCAATGCGGTGCTGGAAGGCAAGGGCGCCAAGGTCGGCCTCGTCACCACCGAGGGCTATCGCGATATCATGCAGATCGCGCGCAGCTTCGTGCCGGGCGGCCTTGCGGCATGGATCGTGTGGCCCAAGCCGACGCCGCTGGCACATCTGGAGGACACGGTAGACGTGCCCGGCCGTATGGGCGCCGATGGCAAGGAAGTGCGCCCGCTGGACGAAGATGCCGTGCGCGCCGCGCTGCGCAAGCTCAAGGCTAACGGCATCGAAGCGCTGACCGTCAGCCTGATAAACGCTTACGTCAACGGCGCGCATGAGAAGCGCATCGGCGAAATCGCAGCCGAGGAGCTGCCCGGTATCCCCGTCTCGCTCAGCCATGAAGTGCTGCCCGAAATGCAGGAATACGAGCGCACGCTCTCGACCGTCGCCAATGCGGCGGTGCGCCCGGTGGTGAGCAAATATGTCTCCAACCTGCGCACCAAGCTGGAAGACGAGGGGCTGCAGGGCAAACTCTCGCTGCTGCGCTCGGACGGCGGGTTGATGAGCAGCCAGAAGGCCGAGGAGCATCCGGTCAACATCCTGATGTCCGGCCCCGCCGGCGGGGTTACCGGCGCGCTGTGGGTGGCGAAGAACGCCGGTTTCGAGAATATCCTGACGCTCGACGTGGGCGGCACCTCGACCGACGTGGCGCTGATCGAAGGGCTGGAGGCGCGCCGCGTACGCACCACCGAAGTCGGGCACCTTTCGGTGCGTGCCTCGGCGCTCGACGTGAAGACTGTGGGCGCGGGCGGCGGCTCGATCGCCCACGTTCCGGAACTGACCAAGGCGCTGCGCGTCGGGCCCGAAAGCGCGGGCGCGGTGCCCGGCCCCGTCGCCTATGGCAAGGGCGGCGCGCTGCCGACTGTGACCGACGCCAATGTCGTGCTCGGCTACCTCCCCGAAAACCTCCTGGGCGGCAGCTTCAAGCTCGACCGCGAAGGCGCCAAGAAGGCGGTGCAAACCGTGGCTGACGCGCTGGGCGTGGGGCTGATGGAGGCCGCGCGCGGGATCATCGATATCGTCAATGAGAACATGTTCGGCGCGCTGCGCATGATCAGCGTGCAGCAGGGCTATGACCCGCGCGACTTCGCGCTAATGGGCTTCGGCGGGGCGGGCCCGCTGCATGTCAACGCCGTCGCGCGGCTGATGGGCAGCTGGCCCGCGATCTCGCCCGTCTCCCCCGGCGTGCTGTGCGCGCTGGGCGATGCGACGACGCGGATGCGCACCGAAACCGCGCGCAGCTTCTCGCGCCTGGCGAAAGACACCACCATCGCTGACCTCGAAGCCGTGCTGGACGAGATGGCAGCGCAGACCCGCGGCGAGCTGCTCGCCGATGGCGTGCCGGAAGACCAGATCACCACGCAGTTCGAAGTCGATATCCGCTATGCCGGGCAGGCCTTCGAAGTGCCGCTGACGATCGACAAGCAAGTGCTGGAGGCGGACGGGATCGCAGGCATACTGGCGCGCTTCGACGAGGAGCACCTGCGGCTCTTCACCTTCAACATGGACACCCCGCACGAAATCGTGAACCTGCGCGCGGTGGCGCTGGGCCAGGCACCCGACTTGCCCGCCGCCGAATTGCCCAAGGGTGATGGCGATCCTTCCGCCGCCAAGATCCGCGACCACACGCTGTGGATGGACGGCAAGGAACAAGCCGCAGTGATCTATGACCGAAGCCGCTTGCGCCAGGGTGACGTGATCCCCGGCCCGGCGATCATCACCGAAATGGATTCGACCACGCTGGTCGAGAGCGGCTGCGTGGCCACGGTCGACAAGGTCGGCAATATTCTCATCAACCCCCAAGAAACCAAGAGCGCGGAGGGCTAAGCGATGCCGGCACAAATCATCGAAACCAATCCGACGCCCTTCAAGAAGGTCCCGATCGATCCGGTCACGCTCGACATCATCGAGAACGCGCTGCGCAATGCCCGCATCGAGATGGACGCGACGCTGGTACGCACCGCGATGAGCCCCGGCATCCGCGAGCAGGGCGACGCCTTCCCGCTGATCGCCGACCCCGATGGCAAGATGATCGTCGGCCAGTTCGGCAGCTTCATCGGCGGCTTCCTCAAGGGCTTTGACGGCACGCTGGAAGATGGCGACATGATCTTCCTCAGCGATCCCTATTCCTGCGAGGGCGCCATCAGCCACTCGAACGACTGGCTGGTGCTGCTGCCCGTGTTCAAGGACGGCCGCCTGATCGCCTACACCGCGATGTTCGGCCACCAGAGCGACATCGGCGGCATGGTGCCCGGATCGATGCCGATCGGCGCCAGCTCAATCTTCGAGGAAGGGGTGCGTATCCCGCCGGTGAAGATCTGGAAGAAGGGCGAATACAATGACGACCTGATGAAGCTCGTCATGCACCAGACCCGCAAGCCCGACTGGTGCCAGGCAGACTTGAACGCGCTGATCGCATCGTGCCGCGTTGCCGCGCGGCGCGTGGTCGAAATGGCCGAGCGTTTCGGCGACGACGTCTATGTTTCGGCGACGCAGGAACTGCTCGATCGCAACTATCGCGCGATGAAGGCGCTGATCGGCATGGCGGTGGCCGAAGAGCCGGTCAGCTTCGAGGATTACATCTGCGATGACGGCAAGGGCTACGGCCCCTACAAGATCAAATGCACCATGTGGCGCGAGGGCGACAAGGTGATCCTCGATTTCGACGGCACCGATCCGCAGAGCGCCGCCTCGATCAATTTCTATCTCAATGAGAACATGTTCAAGATGTTCTTCGGGATCTACATGATCATGGTGTTCGACCCGCAGATCCTGTTCAATGACGGGTTCTACGATCTGATCGACGTGCGCATCCCCGAAGGATCGCTGCTGAAGCCGAAGTTCCCCGCCGCGCTGTCAGGCCGTACCCACGCGCTGGGGCGGATCTTCGACATCCTCGGCGGGTTGCTGGGCCAGAAGACCCCCGAATTCCTCAACGCGGCCGGGTTCAGCTCGTCGCCGCACCTGTTCTATTCGGGCTGGGACCGGCGAGGTGGCAAGGAACGTGAATGGTTCCAGCTGTTCCAGATCGGCTTCGGCGGGATTCCGGGCCGGCCGCTGGGCGACGGGCCTGACGGGCATTCGCTGTGGCCGGGCTTCACCAATGTCCCCAACGAGTTCCTCGAGCGCTATTTCCCCTTGCGGATCGAGCGCTATGCGACCGAGCCGGACAGCGGCGGCGCCGGCCTGCACCGCGGCGGCAATGGCATCCGCATGACCTATCGCTTCCTCGCTGACGGGCACATCGCGATCCATGACGACCGCTGGTTCGTGCCTCCCTGGGGCGTCAACGGCGGGCATCCCGGCATGCGCGCCAAGAAGGTGATCGAACGCGCCGACGGCAGCACCGAAATCGTCGGCAACAAGGTGGAAGATGTGCCGGTGAAGGAAGGAGACCTGCTCCACTTCATCACCTGGGGCGGCGGCGGCTGGGGCGACCCGCTCGAACGCGATCCGCAGGTCGTGGGCCTCGAAATCCGGCAGGGTCTTGTCACAGCCGAGGGCGCGCGCGCCTATGGCGTGGTGGCCGATGCGGATGGCACGGTCGATGCCGCAGCCACCGACAAGCTGCGTAGCGAAATGAAGGCCGCGCGCGGCGAATTGCCGCTGTTCGATTACGGGCCGGGCATCGAGGCTTTGCGTGCCAATTGCGAAGCCGAAACCGGCCTGCCTGCACCGCTCCAGCCCGTGTGGTAAAAGGAACGAAAGCCTGCCCTGTCGCTTGATAGGGCAGGCAGGCGACCCAAGTCGCCGCAATTGCGGGAGCGCGCATGAACGATCCGGACATCATCACGGGGGGCGAAAGCGAATCGCTGACCTCGCCCGAGATCTATGTCGAGGTCGCGCGCGAGGGGATCGAGGAGATGGGCCGGCCCTCGGCCTCGCTGTTCTGGTCGGCCATTGCGGCAGGCTTCCTGATCTCTTTCTCGCTGCTGCTGAAAGCAGTACTGCATCACGAGACCGCCGATCTTCCGGCGGGCCATGCGATCGAAAGCCTGGGTTACACCATCGGCTTTATCCTGGTGATCTATTGCCGCTTGCAGCTGTTCACCGAGAACACGATCACCCCGGTCCTGCCGACCATCGCCAACCCGTCCGCGCGCAATGTCGGCAATCTCGGGCGGGTGTGGGGCATCAGCCTGCTGGCCAATTTCATCGGTACCGCGATCATGGCCTTGATGTTTGCCAAAACGCCGATGGTGCCGCCTGAAACGCTGCAATCGATGCTCTCGATCAGCCAGAAAGTGGCCGACCTCAGCTTCATGGAATCGCTGGTGAAAGGGCTGCCGTCAGGCCTGCTGATCGCGGCGCTGGTGTGGATGCGGCCCAGCTCGGGCGAAAGCTTCCTCGGGCTGATCCTGCTGGTGACCTATGTCATCGCCGTGGGCGGCTTCACCCATGTGGTGGTCGGATCGTGCGAGATCTTCCTGTTGGCCTGGACCGGCCAGGGCGCGCTCGGCGAAATGCTGCTGACCAATGTGCTCCCCACGCTGATCGGCAATGTGATCGGCGGAACCGTGCTGTTCGCGCTGATCGCCTGGGCGCAGATCCGGCGCGAGCTGAAGGCGACCGTTAGCCGCTTGCATGACGAAGCGGACGCTGGCAGCCGCCGCATGTAACGAAGCGATATCCGTGGGAGGACCAGAGAGATGACTTGCCTCAGCGCGCAATTCCGCCAGTTCGGCGGCCCCGAAGTGATCGAATGGGTGGAACGCGACATTCCCGCACCCGGGCCGGGCGAAGTGCTGATCGAACACAGCGCGATCGGGCTGAACTTCATCGACACCTATCACCGCACCGGGCTTTATCCGGTAGAATTGCCGAGCGGGTTGGGGCTGGAGGCGGCGGGCCGGATCACCGCGCTGGGCGAAGGCGTCACCGGTTACGAAGTGGGTAACCGCGTCGCCTATATGGGGCCGGGCCTTGGCGCCTATGCCACACACCGGGTGATGCCGGCCGACGCATTGTTCAAGCTGCCCGATGACGTGTCTGACGAAGTGGCCGCGGCCGCTATCCTCAAGGCCGCGACGACCGAGGCGCTGGTCGAACGCTGTGCGCATGTGAAAGCGGGCGACACCGTGCTGGTGCACGCGGCCGCGGGCGGGGTGGGCCTGATCATGGTGCAATGGCTCAAAGCGATCGGCGCGCAAGTGATCGGCACCGTATCCTCGGGCGCGAAGGCCGAGGCTGCACGCGAAGCGGGCTGCGACCATGTGATCCGCTATGACAGCGAGGAAATCGCCCCGGGCGTGCGCGAATTGACCGATGGCGCGGGCGTGTCGGTGGTGTTCGACGGGGTGGGCAAGGATACCTTCATAGCCTCGCTCGACAGCCTTTCCCCGCGCGGACTGCTGGTCAGTTTCGGCAATGCCTCGGGCCCGGTCGACGGGGTGAACCTGGGGGTCCTGGCGCAAAAGGGCTCGCTCTTCGTCACCCGCCCCACGCTGTTCCACTATTATGCCACGCCGCAGGATCGCAGCGCCGGGATTGCGCGGGTGTGGGACATGCTGGGCAGCGGCAAGGTCAAGGTCACGATCGGGCAGAGCTATGCGCTGAAGGACGCGGCGCAGGCGCATATCGATCTTGCCGCGCGCAAGACCACCGGCTCAAGCGTGCTGCTGCCCTAGCGCTGATCCTGGCCCTTGCCCTTGCCCGCCACCCCGCGATAAAAGCCCCCGCGATGGGCCGCTTGCTTGCAACTTTCCTTGCGCTGCTGACACTTGGCTGGGCTTCACCCGCGCTGGCGGATGTGCAGCTGAGCTTCCACAGCTTCAACGGATCGGTGCTGGTCGGGCGCTATCCGCACACCTTCATCGTGCTCGAAGGCGAGCTGGAGAACGGGCAGAAGGTCAACGAGAATTACGGCTTCACCGCCAAATCGGCCGGTCCGGCGGTGCTCAATGGCCCGGTCGAACACGACATATTGATCGAGAAGCCGAAATATATCTCTTCGACCAATCGGCATTTCACCGTGACGATCACCGATGCGCAATATCGCAAGATCGTGGCCGAGATGAAGGCGTGGCGCGATGCGCCGGGCAAGTATTACGATCTCGACACGCGCAACTGCATCCACTTTGTCGGCGCCATGGCGCAGATCGTGGGGCTGAAGGTGGAATATCCCAAGGACATGCTGCGCCGCCCGAAGAAGTGGCTCAACTATATCACCTCGCTCAACCCGTCGCTGGGGGCGCGGACGATCAAGTAACGGGGGATAGGGCGCGCGGGCGCTTGCCCCGTGCCGCCGCTTGCGGAATCACTCACGCATGGCGATTCTTTCCGACAAGTGGATCCGCGACAAGGCGACGAACGAAGGCATGATCGAGCCCTTCGTCGAAGCCCAGCGGCGCGAAGGCTGCATCAGCTACGGGCTCAGCTCCTACGGCTATGACGCGCGGGTGGCAGACGAGTTCAAGATCTTCACCAATGTCGACAGCGCGGTGGTGGACCCGAAGGATTTCGCCGCCAACAGCTTCGTCGACCGCAAGACCGACGTCTGCGTAATCCCGCCCAACAGTTTTGCGCTCGCCCGCACAGTCGAATATTTCCGAGTGCCGGAAGACGTGCTGGTGATCTGCCTGGGCAAGAGCACCTATGCCCGCTGCGGCATCATCGTGAACGTCACCCCGCTGGAGCCGGGCTGGGAAGGCCATGTGACGCTGGAGTTTTCGAACACCACGCCGCTGCCCGCAAAGATCTACGCCAATGAAGGCGCGTGCCAGTTCCTGTTCCTGCAAGGCAACGAGCGCTGCGAGACGAGCTATCGCGACCGTGCCGGCAAATATATGGGCCAGCGCGGGGTGACGCTGCCGCGGTTGTAGGGTTGCCGGAATTGGCGCTCATCCGCCGTTAGTGGCGGGACGACAGATTTGTCAGCTTGCAACCCGGTTGCGGACGTTCGGCCGATGACAGCTTTGCGCTCCCATAGGCAGTAGTTCGGCACTCGCTAACGGTTTGCCCGAAGCGGCCCCCAGGCGTGATGAATTTGTCACCTTCGCCCCGACGCGTTTCTGCTCGGGACGGGCGCAATTAACCCCCTACGGGCGCCGCCAAAGGTCCTCTAGGGCAACGACGGCGGCGGCAAGATCGACATCTTCACCGCGACAGATCGCTTCCCGCGTGTGAGTGACTTCGATTGCAGGCGGGACAGATTGATCGCCATAATCGCGGCCGTCCGGTCCCCAGTTTCCATGGACGGGGAGTGTGACCCGCCATCCGCCTGGAAGATCGAACCTTTCCGAGCTCAGCAGGACGCCGGCGGTCGGTCTGCCAATCAATACGGCTGCGGTCTGTTCCTTCGCACCCCAGGCAAAACCTTCAGCCGCGCTTCCCGTTTCAGGGCCGATCAGGATAACGACCGGCTTGTCGAAGCAGCGCTCGCCGATGTCCTCGATCATCAGCATGGTGGCGCCGTTTCCCTGGCGCACGGCATCGAAAATCGCTTCGGTGGTGTAGGCACCGGTGACGCGGTAAATGTCTGTGAGGTCCTTTTCCTGAACCGGTCCATCCAGCTTTTCGAGGAACGGACGGGACAACAAGGCAACGCCTGGGCCGGGCTTGCCGAAATAGGCAAGCAGGCGAAGCGCCGACGCGTTTCCGCCGCTGTTGTTACGGACATCGATCAGCAACCCGTCGGTCTTGCCCAGACTTTCCATGGCTTCGTCGATCAGTTCGGCTGCATCGTCGCCGAACCGGTCGGCGCGCAGATAGCCGACCGATCGGCCATCGCCCCGCCGCAGAACGCTCCAGGAAATCGTCCGCTCGCGCGGTGGCCAATAGGCCGATTCTCGCGGCACCGACAATGTGGTGCGAGTTCCATCGCAGCGTTCGACATCGAGGAGTGCCGGCTGCTCGCGCGGGCCGCGAATGGCTGCGGGATCGAGAATACGATCGCCGATCCGCAAGCCTGCCGCACGCGCACCCGATGCAGGGTCGATGTCGACCACCACGTGGGCACCGTCCAGGATATCGGTCAGCACAGCGAGGCCCATTGTGGGCGCACTCTTGCCGATCCGTTGAAGACCGACATGCGATACCCCGAGCTCTTTCAGCATCTCCTGGCCGAGGCGTTGAAACTCGGCATCGGACTTCGCTTCGACCATCGCCTTGCGATAACGCGCGCTGATTGCTGCCCAATCCCGTCCGCCGAAATGCGGATCGTAGAACTGTGTCCTGACCGTTTGATCCAGAGCTTCGAAGGTTTCGTTGTAATCTTGAGCCGATGCAATCGAGCTGAAGCAACCTAACCCGATTGCGAGCATCGCAATTTTGAACATCTATCCTCCGTGGCAGGCACAAGCCTGAGTTGTAAATCAAAGTTCGCCCGTCCAAATTGCATGGTGAGTTGGTGGCGTAAATCACCAGATCGGGACTAGTGCGATATTGCAGGATCTGTATGGGACCGGTCCAACCAAGGTCGCTGGACTGGCTCGCTTGAATTAACGCTACCCCACCCACAACCAGCCATCGCCATTTTCCTACTGCGGCGAATTCTGGTTCAAACTCTCAGATGGACAACTGTCGTTCCCGCCCCGCTTGCGCGCCCGTTCGGAGTATGGGCGGATCCGAGGGCTGGATCGCACGACACAGCACGCTTCGGGTGACGCGCATGCTTTCGCGGGGTCACACAATCCGCCACCACAGATTGACGCTTGTGCAGGCAAAGGTCACACTCTGCCCCGCCAAAGTTACACTTTGGGCCCTAAAGTCACACTTTTCGCATCCGACAGTCACAGAACCTGGAATTTGGCTCTGGACCGTGTTCCATGTGTTCCATCCTGCCCGACCGGTCCCCCCTATCAGGCCTTTGACACACGCGGCGCTTGCGCCCATGTCAGCCCGCAAAGGAGAGCATGCATGCCCAGCGACAATCGCGAATTCGACATCATCGTCTATGGCGCCACCGGCTACACCGGGCGGCTCGTCGCCGAATATCTGGACCAGCACTATGGCGGCCGTGCGGACGGTCCCAAATGGGCGATGGCGGGCCGCAGCCTCGACAAGCTGGAGCAGGTGCGCGACGCGATCGGTGCGCCCGACACCACCCCGCTGGTGGTGGCTGATGCCGACGATCCGGCCAGCCTTGAGGCGATGTGCCGCCGCACCCGCGTGGTGATCACCACGGTCGGCCCGTACCAGCTTTATGGCGACGGTCTGGTCGCGGCCTGCGTCAAGACCGGCACCGACTATGCCGATCTGTGCGGCGAGCCGGTGTGGATGCGCCAGAAGATCGACGAGCATATGGAAGCGGCCAAGGCGAGCGGCGCGCATATCTGCTTTTCCTCCGGTTTCGATTCGATCCCGTTCGACCTCGGCGTGCTGATGGCGCAGAAGGAAGCGGTGAAGCGCTTCGGCAAACCCGCGCCGCGCATCAAGGGCCGCGTGCGCGCGATGGCGGGCGGCGCATCGGGCGGCACCGTCGCCAGCCTGACCGAAACGATGAAGGCGGTGGCGAAGAACCCGCGGCTGATTTCGATCCTGCGTTCAAGCTTCGGCCTCACCCCCGGCTTCGAAGGGCCGGACCAGCCATCGGGCATGATCCCCGGCTATGAAGAGAAGTTCGGCAAATGGGCCGCGCCCTTCGTGATGGCGCCGATCAACACCAAGAACGTCCACCGCACCAATTTCCTGCTTGGCCACCCATGGGGCGAGGATTTCAGATATGACGAGATGGTGCTGACCAGCCCGGGCGAAGCGGGCAAGAAGATGGCCGAAGGCGCGGTCGAAATGATGAAGAACCCGTTCGGCATGAAGCCGCCCAAGCCGGGCGAAGGCCCGACCAAGGAAGAGCGCGAGAACGGCTTTTACGATATCGCCTTCCTGGCCGAGATGCCCGATGGCCAGTCGCTGCTCTACGGGGTCAAGGGCAGATACGATCCGGGCTATGGCTCGACCAGCCGGATGATCGCCGAAACCGGCATCGCGCTCTTGTCATGCGACAAGCCCGGCGGGATCGGGACGCCGGGCTATTTCCTGGGCGAAGCGCTGGTTGACCGGCTGCAAGAGCATGCCGAGCTGACCTTTGCGGTGGAGGAGTGAAGGAAGACGAAGCGGGGCCAGGTTAACCGGCCCCGCCACTCGTTGATCAGAAGCTGAAGCGAAGGCTTGCCTTGAGGTTGCGTCCCGCCAGCGGCACGAAATCCTTCGTAAAGCTGGCATGGCGGCGGCCGGTAACGTCAAAGATGTTATCCGCGCCCACCAGCAGGCTGACCCCGTCATTGTCGCGCAGCGGGCGCCAGCTGACCGAGAGATTGACCAGCGTGAAGGCTGAGGTTGGCGTTTCGAAAGTCTCGACCCGGTCCTGCTTGGCAAACCATTGCACTTCGCCGCGCACGTCGAATTGCGAGGTTTGCGCTTCGAGCGCGCCCAGCAGGCTGAGCGGCGGGATCCGCGGAATCGGCGAGCCATCGTCGAGCGAGGCGCGGATATAGTCGCCGCGCACATCGGCCATCAGCGTGACATAGCCATTGTCGAACACCGGATAGCTGAATTCGCCTTCGATCCCGAAATATTTGGCATCGTCCTGCAGGTAGACGAACACCGGCAGCTCGTCCTCTTCCTCACCCGTCTCGGTCAGGTAGATGTAATCGTCGAACCAGTTCTGGAACACCGCAAAGCTCAGCTGCGCCTTGCCGATCCTGCCGCGCACAAAGCCTTCGACCCCCAGCGCGCGTTCGCTGGAAAGGTCGGCATCGCCGATCTCGTAAGCCTGGGTGGCGATATGCGGCCCGTCGGAAAACAGCTCTTCGGCGCTCGGCGCACGTTCGGCGCGCGAGAAATTGACGCCCGCGCGCAGCGCTTCGTCGCTTTCCCAGATGAAGCCAACCGCGCCGGACAGCGTGTCGAAATTGCGCGCCACGCCCAGCGCCTGCGATCTCGACATCGGTGATCTCGTAACGGCCGGCCACTTCGACCTGGAACGGGCCGCCGCCAAATTCCTGCAAGGTGAACAGCGCGTATTGGTCAGTCCGGTTGGGCAGGACGTAGGCTTCGGCGCCCTCGGCAAAGAAGTCACGGTAATAGTACTGGCCGCCGATCGAGCCGCGCCAATTGCGGGTTTCCTGCTGCACCAGTTCGACGCGGGCTTCGAGCCCCTCGACATCGAAAGTCGTGCCCACTTCGTCGCCTTCGAACTCGGTGTGAGTGTAATCGCTATAGCCCAGCCGGGTGATCAGCTTCGAAAACACCCCCTGGCCCAACGCCAGCTGGCCGCGCATGTCGGCGCGGGAATTGCTTGAGGTCGATCGAGACGAGCTCTTCACCCTCCTCTTCGCCTTCTTCCTCCCCCTCTTCGCCGTGGTGATGGCCCGCACCGGGCCGGGTCGGCACGCCGTAGCGGGTGTCGTACCAGCCGATCGCAGCGCCCAGCATGTTCTCCCCATCGATAAAGGCAAAGCCTGCGTTGGCGGTCCAGGTACGTGTTGCACTGTTGGGCAGGATCCCGCGTTGTTCGGCGGCTTCGCGCAATTCTTCCGCTTCCTCGAGCTCGCCTTCCTCGGCTTCCTCTTCAGCTTCTTCGAGCAATTCGGCGCGCAGCAGCGGCGAGACCTGGTATCCGGCGATCTCCAGGTCATTTGTCTCGCGCCAGGTGCCGTCAAAATGCACCACGAAGCGGTCGCTCAGCGGCAAATCGACCGAGGCCCCGCCTTCGCGCAGGTCATAGGCCGAATTCCACGAGAGCAGGCCATCAAGATGCACCGGCTCATCCGGCACGCGGCGCGGGATGCGCTTGTCGATCACATTGACCGCGCCGCCGATCGCCTGGCTGCCATAGAGCATTACCGCCGGGCCGCGCAGCACCTCGATCCGCTCTGCCGTGAGCGGGTCGATCGTGGTGGCATGGTCGACCGAGGTGTTGGAGACGTCGATCGTGCCGAGGCCATCGGTCAGCACGCGCACGCGCTCGCCCTGGAAGCCGCGCAAGACCGGCCGCGAGGCGCCGGGCGAGAAGCTGGTGGCGGACACGCCTGGCAGCTTGACCAGCACTTCGCCGATCTGCCCGGCGAGGTTTTGTTGCACATCCTCGATGTCGAACACCGAGGTACCGGCCAGGATATCGAGCTGTTCCAGCCCGGCGGCGGTGACGATGATATTGCCCTGGTAATCGATCCGCGGGTCATGCACGTCATCGACCACGCGCTCGGAAGCCGGGGCGGCCTCGTCCTGCCGCTGCCCCTCGTCGGCGGCGACGGCTGGGGCGGAGGCAATGCCCAGGGCAAGCGCACTGGTCATGGCATGGCGCAAAGCGGGAATCGGGAACTGACGGATAGGAAGTGAAGTCACAAACGGCCTCTTTCAGGAGTTTGGGATGGTTATGTGATGATGTATCATCGCCCATAGCAACTCGCGCGACCTGCGCAAGGCCCGATTTCGCGGGTTCGATGAGCCGCACTGCGCCGCCGACGAGCAACATGCGCCGGTCGGCTTGCAACCCGATAGGTCTTTCGACTTTTGGAAAAAAATGGAGCGGGCGAAGAGATCCGAACTCTCGACCCCAACCTTGGCAAGGTTGTGCTCTACCCCTGAGCTACGCCCGCTCACTGGCGCTCCGCGATGCGGCCCGATTGGCACTCCATCACGGGGGAGGCGGCGCGATTAGCAGCGCTTCCCCCAGCCCGCAAGCGGAAAATGTCATGCTTGCAGTCAAGCCCCGTGCCCGCCAAAGTGCCCCTTCACATTCGTGCGCCAAGCCCCACATGGAAGCCGCACGCGCGAGTCCGTTTTGGCTCGCCTCACATCGGATCAGGAGCACCAATCTTGGCAAGCATGGGCCTCAATCTCGACGAACAGAAAGCGGTCGACCGCTTCCCGCAAGAATGTGGTCGAACCCTCGATGACCAAGCTGGTGGTGCTCGATTTCTGGGCTGAGTGGTGCGGCCCGTGCAAGGCGCTGGCGCCGGTGCTGGAAAAGGTCGCCGCCGAATATGCCGACAAGGGCGTGGTGCTGGCCAAGGTGAACGTGGACGAGGAACAGTTCATCGCCGCACAGTTCCAGGTCCGCTCGATCCCCACCGTCTATGCCATGTTCCAGGGCCAGCCGGTGGCCGACCTGACGCAGGCCCGCACCGAATCGCAGCTGAAGCAGATGCTCGACCAGATCCTGGCCCAGCTTCCGGTGCAGGCCGGCGCGGACGGCGAGCAGCCACAGCAGGACGTCAGCCAATTCATCGCAATGGGCGAACAGATCTTGGCCGATGGCGACGCGCCGCGAGCGGCCACGATTTTCGCGCAGGTGGTGGAAATGGCGCCTGACAATGTGGCGGCGCATGCCGGGCTGGTCCGCGCGCTGGTGGGCGCGGGCGAAACGGCGCAGGCACAGCAAGTGCTCGACGCGATGGAGCCCGCTTTGCGTGACGATCCGGCGATGGCCCCCGCCAAGGCCGCGCTCGAACTGGCAGCCAATGCGGTCGACGACAGCGAGCTGGCCGCGCTGCGCGATGCCGCATCCGCCAATCCCGCCAACATGGACAGGCAGTTCGCCTTTGCCGAAGCGGCCTTTGCCGCAGGTGCCCGCGATGAAGCGGCGGACACGCTGCTCGCCATGGTCGCCGCCGACCGCGAATGGAACGAGGGCGCGGCGCGGGCCAAGCTGCTGCAGATCTTCGAAGCGGTCGGCCTTGAAGACGCGTGGGTCGTCAGCCAGCGCCGCCGCCTGTCGCACATCCTGTTCGGTTGAGGCGGTGAGCACGCGCCTCTCGATCTTTCCGCTGCCCGGCGTGATCCTGTTTCCGGGCCTGCAGCTGCCGCTGCACATCTTCGAGCCGCGTTACCGCGCGCTGGTGGGCGATGCGCTGGTGCGCGATCGCCGCATTGGCATGATCCAGCCGCAGCGCCCGGTCGAAGGTGCGCCGCTCTATTCGGTCGGCTGCGTCGGACGGATCGGCGAGATCGAAGCGATGGAAGACGGGCGCTACAACCTCGTGCTCGAAGGCGAAGCGCGGTTTCGCATCATCCGCGAGCTCGACGTCACGACGGCGTTCCGCCAGGTCGAGGCCGAACTGATCGAGGAAGACGAGGAAGCGGTGCTTTCCGCAGTCGAGCGCGCCAGTTTCGAACGCGAGGCGCGCCGCTTTGCCGATAACCAGGGTTACAGCGTGGACTGGGCCTCGGTCGAGCGGCTCGACGACGAATCGCTGATCAATGGCGTGTCACAGATTGCGCCGTTCGATCCGGCGTCGAAACAGGCCTTGCTCGAGGCACCCGACCTGCCCGCCCGCTGCGAACTGCTGGTCCAGCTGATGTACTTCTATGGCCGCAGCGACGGCAATGATGACCGGGTGACCCTGCAATAGCGCCTTGCCGCGAAATATCGGCATTCAGATCGGAGAGGCAGGGGCACGATTGTCCGACTGTGGGTGGGAAGCGGACGTTCGAAGTGTGCAGTCAGCAAGGGTTTCTTGGCATCCAGTCTGATACCGAATGCACCCCCGTCCATCGAGGAAGGGGCTTGCGCTTCCCCCGACATCGGTAATCGTAAGGTTAGCGCCAGTAGCACCTTCATCCTTGTGAACGAGCATTGTTCCGGAGCAATCGAAACTCAGAATATCGCCTCTAGCAATCCAGTTTTCATGAACTGGGTTTCCTGAGAGATCATATATTCTGATGTAGTCGCTGCTGTCCGCACCCTTGTGCGCCACAGCGAATTTGGCTGTGCCAGAGGCATAAATGCCCGTTACGTCGAAGTAGGGACTTGTGAAGTGTTCTCCATAATTGAGAACAGGAGTTATATCGCCATTGGAAAGATCGAAGCGATAAATATGCTCGGGATATTCGACACCCACGGCTCCACCGCTGAAATAGACTACATTTCCCTCACCGGAACGCGGGCTCCAGTGAACATCCATCACGCTAAAGTTGGAGAGTACAAGCGATAGGTTTGATGTCGTAAGATCATAGATCCAAAGTCGACGGGAAGCGTTCGAAGCGAGATTGTTTGGCTCACTTGATGACTCAGAGAATGCCAGGCGGTCGCCGCTCGGAGAAAAATCCATCCAAGCAATTCGGCCGGCGCCGGCGCCACGACTTTGGCGTGCTGAGATGAGCGTCTTTGCCCCTATCGCCACGGGAGAAGTTGTCCACGACGTCAGGTACAAGTCCCCGTATTCAGCGTAAGCGATAAGCGCATCTTGCTCATCGGAAGCGGTAAACCCATCAAGCTGTGCACTTGGTGCCGAATGGACTGTCACATAAGATTGCCCGTCGATACCGGTTAGGCGGAGATCCTGTGATTTCCTTCCATTGTATTGATAGAGAATTTCTGGTGCGAACTCGGTGGAATCGCCTTTACCGCCCTTGCCGCCGCCATTGCCGCTTTCCTTATTCGGTGGTGCGGCGATGGTCGTCGTGGATACGGCTGCGCAAAGCAGCAATGCGGTGAATGTGCGGCGCAATGTCATGTTCGGCCCCTCCGGCGATAAAGTGAGCTAGGCAGGCTAAGATCAGCTAACTTGCCATTTCTGTCATCATCTGTTCTGATGATGCGGGCCAAAATAAGTTGAGGTATTTCGCCTTTGTAAGGTTGAGTCTCCAATTGAGAATAGGGTCGCGGTTGTTTGCAACAGGGGCAACGCGATGGAAATTATTGGCAAGATCTACGAGGCGCTCGATGATGACGAGGCGTTTGAAACGCTCCCTTCCATTGTTGCTGAAGCTGTTGGATCTCGTTCCTGTACCTTTCAGCTTTTTTCGAAAGACTCCGTTCTCGAAGGGATGTGGCACCACTACTTCCAAGTGGAGATGGACCAATTCTATCGTGAAAATGGCCTACATGTTCACGACTTGTGGGCGAAGACCATGCTACAAGCGGGTGTCGGCAGGGCAAACTTGCACTCGGAATTTTTAGACACTGCCGAATTCTGTAAGTCGTTTTTTTATAATGAGTTCATACGCCGGTTCGGAGATGACTCAGCACATTGTCTCGGCTTCGGTTCAGAGACACCTGACGGCGGTCTGGTAGTTATGGGATTGCATCGCGCTAGATCCGATCAGGATTTTACAGAAGAAGAGCGCTCAAAGCTGGAGTTCCTTCGCCCCCATATTACCCGTGTAGCTATTCTTCGTAAAAGACTTGCTGAAGCAGCGGGCAACGCTGTTGGAGCCCTTGCTGCAGTCGATTGCCTGGAAGATGCATATCTAATGCTTGCGCCCGATCGGCGCATTTCCTTTGCAAACGCAGCTGCTGAAGCACTTTTGCGAGAGCAAAAGCTGATGAGGGCATCCGATGGAAAGCTCTATGTTTGCCGAACCCAAGACGACGATAGACTTTCACGAGCATTAGACGATGCCAACCTTAATGAGCTGTCGGGCAAATTATCGTTTCTTGCACGAGACTCGAATAGCGCCGTTTGGCGCTTTACGCTGGCGCCAAAGGCGTTCGATGGCGAGACCATGGTTCTCTTGTGGATCGACCGATGCCAGCCAGCCCTTGCTGCGCCTGAGGCCATGAAACAGATTTACGGGCTTACACCAGCCGAGCTTCCGATTCTGATGGCGGTGAGCCAGGGTCATTCAGCCGGCGAAATTTCCGACCAACATGGGATTTCGATTGCGACCGTGCGCTCGCACATCCAGCACATCTACCAAAAGACTGGGGTCAACAAGGCAACCCAGTTGGCACAGTTGGTCGCGAGTCTGCCTAGGGTCAGATGAATGCACTCGGTTGGGAACAAGCGGCCGCTGCAATGTCAGCAATTGGGTCGCCAGCAGTCGGTCCGCTTCAGGCCCTGCTAAATCCCGAAACTGCCCTTCAGCCCGTCGATCACATATTGCGCGGCGAGTGCCGCCAGCAGCACGCCCAGCAGGCGCGTGATAACCGCTTCGACCCGGTCGCCCAGCAGGCGGATCAGCGGCCCCGCAGCCACCAGCGATGCGGCGGTGATCACCAGCACCGCGCCCAGTGCACCCAGCACCACCAGCGATCTCTTCAAGTCCCTCGGCCTCGTTCATGAGCAGCATGATCGCCGCGATCGCGCCCGGCCCGGCCAGCATCGGCATGGCCATGGGGAAGACCGAGACGTCCTCTATCTCCGGGCTGGCAGCGATTTTCTCCGCACGCTCCTCGCGCCGCTGGGTGCGCTTTTCGAACACCATGTCGAACGCGATGAAAAACAGCATCAGCCCGCCGGCGATACGGAAGCTGTTGAGCTCGATATGCAGCGCGGACAGCAAGTCTTCGCCGAACAGCGCGAAAATCAGCAGGATGATAGTGGCGATGAAGCTCGCCCGCAGCGCCATGTTGCGCGCCTGCTGGCGGCTGGCGCCCTTGGTCAGCCCGGCATAGATCGGCGCGCAGCCGGGCGGGTCGATCACCACGAACAGGGTGATGAAGGCAGAGACGAACAACTCGGTCATGCTTCAGTTCGCGCTGCCAGCCACGGGGCGCGCAGACATGTCTTCATCGACGACGTTCTGCCATTTGCCGAGATAGAAATAGTCGACCACCACGCGCCGTTTGCCGCCCTCGCGGTGCTCCCAGCGCCAGCGCAGCGTGCCGTCGTCGGACACCTTGCCGCCATGGGTGAAATCATCGGCGAGCGAGAAGGCCGGCGGCGCGGGGATGGTGGTGCCGCCGCGCGGGCAATCGGCGATGCCTGCCTTCACCGCGTCGATCGAGGTCACGACAATGTCGCCGTCCTCGATTGGCTTGGGCGGGGGCGGCTGCGGATCATCGGGCGTGCCAACATCATAGACCCATTTGTATTCGTTGTCTGACTGGCGTTCCCACACCGTGATGAAATTGCCGACGATGCCGTCGGGATCGCGAAAGCGGCCCTGGCTGACAGCGAGCGCGCCATTGCAGCTCATCCACACTGCGCGCGGTTCCCACTGCACCGGCTTTGCCGGGTTGCTTTGCGCGGCGAGCCATGGCTCCGCCACGATCGGCCCGTCGCGCCCGTGCATCACCGCGCCCGGCGCGGCGAAGGCACGGAAGGCGGTCCATTGCCCGTCCTCGCGGGCGGCGCGGGCAAAGGCGATTTCCCGCGCGACGATCTTGCCCGGCTGGGCCTCGCCCGGCGCACCGGCCAGCGCGCGATTGATGATCTGGTCGGGGATGCGCGGGCGCGGGTTCGAAGCGCAGGCCGCGAGGCTGGCAAGAGCAACACAGGCGATCAGCTTCTTCGCGGCGCTCATAATCCCTCCGGCACCGCAAGCGCTGCATTGCGATAGGCGGCGACGAGCGTGTTGCGCAGCAGCACCGCGATCGTCATCGGACCGACACCGCCGGGCACCGGCGTGATCGCGCCGGCGACAGCGCTTGCCTCGCCAAAGGCAACGTCGCCCACGAGGCGGCCTTTCTCCGCGCCGGGTTCGGGCGACAAGCGATTGATTCCTGACATCGATCACGGTCGCGCCCGGCTTGAGCCAGTCGGCCTTGACCATCTCTGGCCGTCCGACGGCGGCGACGACGATATCCGCGCGGCGCACCACGGCGGGCAGGTCTTTCGTCCGGCTATGCGCGATGGTGACGGTGGCATTGGCATCGAGCAGCAGCTGCGCCATCGGCTTGCCGACGATGTTGGAGCGCCCGATGACAACGGCCTCGAGGCCTGAAAGGTCGCCGTGCAGATCCTTCAGCAGCATGATGCAGCCCAGTGGTGTGCAGGGCACGAAGCCGCTCTGGCCCACGCTCAGCCGCCCGGCGTTGATCACATGGAACCCGTCGACATCCTTGTCCGGGCTGATGGCGGAGATGATCGCCTGCTCGTTGAGATGCTTGGGCAGCGGCAATTGCACCAGTATACCGTCGACCGCGGGATCATTATTCAGTTGTTCGACTAGCGCCAGCAACTCTGCCTCGCCGGTGTCGGCCGGCAGGCGGTGCTCGAAGCTCGCCATATTGGCGGCGAGTGTCGCCTTGCCCTTGCTGCCGACATAGACCTGGCTGGCCGGGTCTTCGCCCACCAGCACCACCGCCAGGCCCGCCTTGCGGCCCGAGGCATCTTCAAACTTCGCGGCAAGGTCGCCCACCCGTTCGCGCAGGCGCGCGGCAAAAGCCTTGCCGTCGATCAGCGCCGCACCCATCGGCTCAGGCCGCCCGGATGACGCTGCTCAGCACGATCAGCACGATCTGCAGCACGATGATCAGCACCAGTGGCGAGAAATCGATCGCGCCCGTTTGCGGCATCAGATTGCGGATCGGCCGCAGCACCGGCTCGAGCAGGCGATTGATCGAATTGTAAAAGGCCATCAGGAAGTCGTTCGAGGTATTGACGACGTTGAAGGCGAACAGCAGTCCGATCACGAACTGCACGATGATCAGCATCACCAGCACATTGGTGAGCAGCGAGATGATTTCGTAGATCGCGTAAAGAGCCTGCATGGTACCCATTTTCCGTATTGTGCGTCCCGTATGCGTGTTACATCAGTAATACGCTTGAGGCCAGCCCTGCGGTTGAAGCCTTGCGCTAGCGTAACTGTCAGGCCCGCACCAGCGTTCCCGCGCCGCGCGCTGTGAAGAATTCGAGCAGCATCGCATGCGGCACCCGTCCATCGAGCACCACTGCCGCCTCGCAGCCGGATTCCACCGCCTTCACGCAGGTTTCGAGCTTGGGGATCATCCCGCCCGAAATCGTGCCGTCTTCACGCAGCCGGGCGATATCCGCCGGGGTGAGGTCCGTCATCAGCTGCCCCTGCTTGTCGAGCACGCCAGTGACATCGGTCAGCAGGAACAGCCGCGCCGCGCCCAGCGCCGCCGCGATCGCGCCAGCCATGGTATCGGCATTGATGTTGTAGGTATGCCCGTCCGCGCCCGCGCCGATCGGGGCGATAATCGGGATCATGCCCGCAGCCACTGCCGTATCGATGATCGCGGTGTCGACCGTCTCCGGCTCGCCCACGAAACCCAGGTCCACCGCCTGTTCGATATTGCTGTCCGGATCGCGCGTGGTGCGGCTGACCTTGCGCGCTGTCACCAGCCCGCCGTCCTTGCCCGAAATGCCGATTGCCTTGCCGCCCGCGCCGGCGATCCAGCCGACCAGCTGCTTGTTGATCGCGCCCGACAGCACCATTTCCGCGACTTCCGCAGTCGCCTTGTCGGTCACGCGCAGCCCGTCGACAAAGGTGCTTTCGACGCCCAGCTTCTTCAGCATCTCGCCGATCTGCGGCCCGCCGCCATGCACCACCACCGGGTTGATGCCGACCGCCTTCAGCAGGACGATATCCTCCGCGAAGTCGCGCGCCGCCTCCGGGTCGCCCATGGCATGGCCGCCATATTTCACCACGAAGGTGCGCCCGGCATAGCGCTGGAAATAGGGCAGCGCCTCAATCAGCACTTCAGCCTTTGCCAGCATGTTCGGATCGCTGCTTGCGCTCATCCGGGGTCACTCCGTTGCGTTCTTTCGGCGCGCTTAGCGGCTTGGCGGGGAACTGGCAATTTCGCAGAGCTTGGCCAAGACTTTTCCGCCGCCGCCGTGTTAAGCCCAGCGCATGCCCAAACGCCGCCGCCGCAACCGCAGTCCGCGCCGCTCCCGCTGGATCAGCTGGTGGGTGCTGTGGCGCATCCCCGTGCTGCTGACCGTGCTGATGCTGGCCTGGTGGTTCCTCTATCGCCCGATCGCCGCGAACATGGGGGAATGGAGCCGGGTGAGCCAGCGCTTCGACATTTGCGGCACCCGCGGGCGCGGATTTGCCTGCGTCAGTGACGGCGACACGGTGACGCTGGGCTATGGCTCCGAAGCCCGCCGCATCCGGCTGACCGGGTTCGACGCGCCGGAGATCGAAGGCGCCTGCCCCGCCGAAAGCGCCGCCGCCCTGCGTGCACAGGCGGAGCTGCGCGCCTGGCTCAACCGCGGCACGTTCGAATGGGACGGCGGGGCCGACCCGCCGCGCGACCGCTATGGCCGCGAACTGCGCGCCGTGCGCCGCACCGCGCCCGATGGCAGCCGGCAGACGCTTGCCGACCACATGATAGCCGCCGACCTTGCCGAGGGGCCCGGCCCGTGGGAGCGGCAGGACTGGTGCGACTGACGCGCGACTGGCGCCGCCGGTTCAACCCGCGCTTTGCTTCGCCTTGTTGAGCAGCGCGGTAATCTCGTCGAGCATCGCCAGCCGCTGCTTCTTCAGCTCCTCGGCATGGGCGTCGCTCAGCGCTTCGATTTCGGCTTCGTTGCGGTGGAGCGTGCGGTTGATCTCGTGATAGCGCTCGGCCAGGTTGGCAAAGTGCCGGTCATCCACCTTCATGCGGGTGAGCAGGTCGCGATCGCGCCTGAAGATTTCAGTCAGTTCGTTGGGTGTATGCTGGGACATTAGGGTGCCTCTTTCATCGGTGGTGATGCGGAGACTATGGCGCAGAGTCGCCGGGCGCACCTTGAGCGAGGTCAAATTTCACCCCATCGAATCCAACCCGATGGAACACATGGAACACGGTCTAAAGGCAAAAAGCGCCCTTCTGTGACTCTGGCTGCGAAAAGTGTGACTTTAGGCCGCAAAGTGTGACTGTGCGGCGCGAAAGCGTGACCTTGTGGCGCGCGGAGTGTTACCTTCAGGCGGGCAATGTGTGACCTTGCGGCGGGACGAGCGGATGCGGGCATGGCCGCGAACCTAGCCCGGGCGGGGGCAAGTAGGAAAATGGCATCGAGCGCAGGGGTGCGCTAAAGCCCGTGCGCATGAACGCTGCCCAGAAAGATATCGTCAGGGCCGGAGCGGCCTATTGGGCGCTGATCTTCGCGCTGGGGTTTGTGCTGGGCACAGTGCGAACGCTGTGGAGTGCAGCGGCGCTGGGCGAGACCGCTTTCATCCTGATCGAAGTGCCGGTGATGCTGGCGGCAAGCTGGCTGGCGGCGCGCTGGCTGGTGGCGCGGTTCGGGATTGCGAGCCGCGGCGCGGCAATGGGCATGGGCGCGCTCGCCTTTGCGCTGCTGATGGTGGCCGAGATGGCGCTGACCGCTGCGCTGGGCGGGAACGTGGCGCGCTGGATCGCGGGTCTGTTCGCGCCGCCCGGGCTGTACGGGTTTCTGGGCCAGATCGCGTTCGGGCTAATGCCGTGGATCGTTGTGCGGCCTGAGCAGCGCCATTGATGGCGCGTGGCGATGGGCGGGTGTTAGTATCCTGTTCGTCATTCCCGCGAACGCGGGAATCCAGAGCAAAGAAGAAGCTGGACCCCGGATCAAGTCCGGGGTGACGAATTGGTTCACGCTAAGGCGCTAAGTCGCAAAGGGCTTGGCGGCACGCGCCCAATCAATCTTCGTGCCTTTGCGCCTTTGCGTGAGGAATTAAGCGCGCTGTCACCGGAACTCGGTGTTAGTCCCCCGTTCGTCATTCCCGCGAACGCGGGAATCCAGAGCAAAGAAGAAGCTGGACCCCGGATCAAGTCCGGGGTGACGAATTGGTTCACGCGAAGGCGCCAAGTCGCGAAGGGCTTAGCGGCGCGCACCCAACCAATCTTCGTGCCTTTGCGCCTTTGCGTGAGGAATTAAATGCACTGTCACCGGAACTCGGTGTTAGTCTCCTGTTCGTCATTCCCGCGAACGCGGGAATCCAGAGCAAAGAAGAAGCTGGACCCCGGATCAAGTCCGGGGTGACGAATTGGTTCACGCTAAGGCGCTAAGTCGCAAAGGGCTTGGCGGCACGCGCCCAATCAATCTTCGTGCCTTTGCGCCTTTGCGTGAGGAATTCAGTGCACTGTCACCGGAATTCGGAATTCTCGAGTGAAATATCAACTTAGCCACTGGAATAGGAAGGAAGCGGCAACAGCTGAGGAAACAGAGATTGTCCAAGACAAAAGACTCGGCCAAATCTGGCCCACTAGCCGCGGGCGATCATGCTGTGCGTCCAACTGGAAATTGGGCACCAAGCGGTCCGCAATCTTGTTTGCTCCGACGATCAATCCAACAACGCCCAAAATAAAGTAGGCTCTCTCAGGGAGCGCCAAATCGGGCATGGCGACCAATGCGGCCAACAGAATTAGCGCATTGAAGTTAAGTTTGTGCTTTCCAATGGCTGTTGATAGGTTTTGCTGGCGACGTCTTAGTGACGATGCTGTAGCTTCTACCTCACCCAACACCCATGCTTCATCTGGCCCTTGAGCCGTAATACGATTGAAGCTTTGCCCCAAATCGATGGTCAAAGACCGGGTCAATCCGCTACCCGTAGGAGTGTTGACGGAGAATTTGATCCAATCAAGCTTTTCAAGTTGGCTAATGTGATCTTCGAATTGATCGTCGAAACGGGCAAGTTCCGCTCCTCGATCAATGTGTGTAACCACAATCCTAGAGCCGGAAAATTTGCGCCTGAGATTCGCCAAAATTTCAACCAGGTCGGTCCGATAAAGACGTAAGGCACCCAAGTCTCGATTTGAGGTATATAACTGCTCCGGTCCGCTGGCCATCGCTGCAACAGCCGATCCGAGATGCGGGAAGAGATTAAAAGTTCCACCCGTTCCGATTGAGGAACTCCAATCGCCTTGGAGCTCGCCTCTCGATCCAAATGATGCTTTTGCTTCGATTGTTCCTTGTTCAAACCCCTCAATCTGATCTTTTGGCGATCCGGCGATCAAAATCTGATGGCCTGAAATAGTGACTTCTACGAGATACTCGGAAACGCCAAAGTTATCATCAGATATGCGAAGTAGCGCCCGCCGAGCAGTAGCATCTTCCTCGATGCTGTCCAAAGCAAGATGTAGACGGCCCGTGTTAGTGCCGAAAAGGTGCCCCACCCAATGTGGGGCTAGTGCCTTAAGCTCCATCTACTCCGCCGCCTGCACGCCCTCCGCACCAGCATCGCCGAACAGGCCCGGGCCGTCGTCTTCCAGCGCGCCGGCTTCGTTCGCGGCTTTCGCCTTCTGGCGCTTGTCGAAGCTCGCCCACACGTCGTTCCAGTTGCCGCGGGTCGCCGCCTTCGAATATTCGGTCGCGCGGGTTTCGAAGAAGTTGGCGTGCTCCACCCCGTTGAGCAGCGGGGCAAGCCAGGGCAGCGGGTGATCGTCGATCATGTAGATCGGCTGCAGGCCCAGCTGGCCGAGGCGCCAGTCGGCGATATAGCGGATATACTTCTTGATTTCCTTCGCGGTCATGCCGGAAACCGGCCCCATCTCGAAGGCGAGATCGATGAAATTGTCTTCCAGCCGCACCGACTTCTGGCAGATGTCGATGATGTCTTCCTTCACCGCCTTGGTGTAGCAATCGCGCTCGCGCACGAATTCGTGGAACAGCCGCACGATCCCCTCGCAGTGCAGGCTTTCATCGCGGACCGACCAGCTGACGATCTGGCCCATGCCCTTCATCTTGTTGAAGCGCGGGAAGTTCATCAGCATGGCGAAGCTGGCGAACAGCTGCATCCCTTCGGTGAAGCCGCCGAAGGCCGCCAGCGTGCGGGCGATATCTTCGTCCGTGTCGACGCCGAAGATCTGCAGGTAATCGTGCTTGTCCTTCATTTCCTCATATTCGAGGAAGGCGGAATATTCGCTTTCGGGCATGCCGATCGTGTCGAGCAGGTGCGAATAGGCCGCGATGTGGACCGTTTCCATATTGCTGAACGCGGTCAGCATCATCTTGATCTCGGTCGGCTTGAACACGCGGCCGTATTTGTCGTGATAGCAATCCTGCACTTCCACGTCCGCCTGGGTGAAGAAGCGGAAGATTTGCGTCAGCAGATTGCGCTCATGCTCGGTGATTTTCTGGGCCCAGTCGCGGCAATCCTCGCCCAGAGGAACCTCCTCGGGCATCCAGTGGATCTGCTGCTGGCGTTTCCAGAACTCGTAAGCCCACGGATATTCAAAGGGCTTGTAGGTCTTACGAGCTTCGAGCAACGACATCTGGTGTTCTCCGTGAATCAGTCCGAACTTCCAATATAGGGAATCATGCGCCCGAAACGAAGGCAAGAAGGGTGTTTCGGCTGGGGATAGAACGTGCTTTTTTTGAGTCGAGCGGTGGGCGCTTGCGCGGCGTGCAACCGGGGTGTTGCAGGCGGCGCAAGCGGGGCCCTTGCCTAATTTGCGGGCGCGGGCCAATGGTCGCGCTTTCCACCGGCAGCAAAGGCATGCACTGAGGCCGTGATCGAGATCGACCAAGCCAGGGCGGAAGATTGGCCGGCGATCGCGCGCTTCGTCGCGCGCTGCCATGGTGCGGAGGCGCCGTTCAAGGGCGAGGCGCGCTGGCGCTGGCAGTTGGAAGAGGCGCCGGGTGCGATCGCCGATGCCGCCCGCCCGCCAAGCTGGATCGCGCGCGCTGGCGATGGCGAGGTGGTGGGCCAGATCTCGCTCCAGCCGGGACGGGTGTGGCTCGATGGCGAGCCGGTCGAGATCGGCTGGATCGTCGATGTGATGGTCGATCCGCTCCATCGCGGCAACGGGCTGGGCCACCGCCTTTACCGCGCTATCCTCGATGCCGGCCATATCACCGTGACGCTGACCATGGCCCCGGCCACGCGCAGGATCGCGCAGCGAGCGGGTTGCGTCGAGCTACCCCCGGTGGCGCAGCTGCTGCGGGTGCAGCGGCTTTCAGGCACCACGCTGCGCCGCTGGGCGCGCCATTCGGCCGCGCAGGGCGGGCGCGGGCGCTGGATCGCCCCACCCCTGATCGCGCCGGTCGCCGCGCTTGCGGCGGGCGCGGCAACATTGGCGGCCCGGGTGGTGCAGGGCAACAGCCCCGATTGCACCGAAGCGCGTGAGGTACGGGAAATCGAGCGCGCCGACCCGGAGGATGTTGAGCGGCTGGGACGGCGGTTGCAGCATGCGGGCCTGGCACATGGCGAACGTTCGGCCAAATTCTGGCGCTGGCGGTTCGAGCAGGCGCCCGACCTTGCTTATTGTGTAGCGCGCTATCCGTCTGACGGTGCGGCACGCGCGCTTATAGCCTGGCGCAAGCCATTGCCCGAAGAATTGCCGGTAGGAACAATCGCGGCGGTGTTGGCCGACCCGGCAGACGGCGACGCACAGCGCATCGTGCTGGCGCATGCGCTGGCTGCGATGGAGCGGCTTGAAGCGGTAGTAGCGGGCGCGGCGCCGGGCGCGCAGTTCGACAACTATCGTGCTGCCGGCTTCCTGCCGGTCAAGTGGCACCGCCCGACCGTTTCCGCGCATGATGTGCGTTTGCTGGCTCGCTTCGCGCGCGCGCGCGAATGGCACCTGGACAAGGCCGATCACGATTGGGACCAGGTGCATCCACGCTAGCGCAGCGTGACGCCCGGCGCTCGCCAGACCCGGCAGTGCCAGAGCAATTTACCCGCCGTAATCGGCTCGAGCGCCTCCCAGCCGGGCCCGTCGAGCAAGCCTGCCAGCGGCGCAAACACAGTCACCAGCAGCTGGTCGCTGGCCGATTGCAGCTGAGAGAGGAGCAATGCCGGATCTGCGGCGTAATACAGCACTTCGCAGGCGATCACGAGATCGAACCGCTCGCCAGGCAGCAGCAGGGCGAGCTGCTCGCCAGGTCCGGCGAGGAATCGCGCACCGGGCAAGCGTTCGCGAGCGCGAGCAATGGCGCGGGGGCTGACATCGAGCCCGGTCAGCTCATGGCAGATCTCGCGCAAGTGCAGCGACTGCATGCCCTCGCCGCAGCCAAGCTCCAGCAAGCGGTTGGCCCGGCCATACCTCGCCTTAATGATCCGGTTTGTGACCATGAACCGGCGTTGTTCCAAACTGCCGTCGAGCTGCCAGGGATCCCGCATCCGATAGAGCGTATCGAGCCGGCCATAACGTCCGCTAAACTGCAATCCGCGCAACCAGAAGCGGCTCCAGAGGCGTTGCCATAGGCCGATCATGCAATATGCCTGCGATGGAGCGTACCGAGCGTCTGGCGCAGGCGCTGCACCGGCGACCAGCGCCCCGCCAGCAGCGCTTCAAGTTCGGCCTGGGCCATGTCGCTACGCAGGCTGGTCCGGTTCCAGATCGGAGCAGCAGGATCGCTCAGCGCGCCGCCGTCACTCGTGTGGATGCGCGTAAAACCGCATTGCCGCAGCCAGCCCAGTACACGGCGATCATAAGCGCCGAAAGGGATCGCAACCTCTTCCACCGGCGTGCCAACCGCAGAGGCGATCTCGGCGCGTGCGGCAATTGTCTCGTCGATCAACTGCGCCCTACTACAGCTCCGCCAGTCAATGTGACTGCGGCCATGCAGCCCCACAGTCATGCCAAGCTCGCGCAATTCGGCCAGGTCGTTCCGGCGCAGATAATGCAGTTGATCGAGGCGCCCTGCCAGCACGAAGAACCGCGCCGCAATGCCAAGTTCCGCAAGCCGCCGTGCAGCCACGAGGTCGGAAGCATTGCCATCATCGAAGGTCCATTCGTAACGACCAATCTCGCCGCTCGCGGCGATACGCGACAGCAGTGCATCGAAAGCTTCGAACGACAACCAATAAGGACGCTCATCCGCCTCCACCCCGTCATGCGGTTCTCCCAGCCCATGGAGGTTGAGCACGACCCTGCGCATCACCCGTCTGCCCCGAACGCCAGCCGCCGTGCTTCGGATGCGATCAGCTGGCGGACCGCATGGGGAGGGGTGAACTGCAGCACGCCAGCGAGCGTCGCATGTGCCTGTGCCAGATCACCAACCGCCGCCAGCCGCACAGGATGCGCGAGCCCGCTCGCCAGTGCCAGCGGCTGCGCCAGCGGGTTCCAGCGCCGGACAAAGCGGATGCGGTTGCGGAAGCTGAAATAGGCCGCAAGCGGTGAAGATCGGCGTTCGATCGTGCCGGTGCCGATCGCGCTGCCGCCGACATGCCGCACTACCGCGCCAGGCACATAACGCAGCGGCAGACTGCCGCGGCGCAGCGCCCAGTCGACCTCTTCATAGAACAGGAAATACTCCTCTGGCAGCAGGCCGCAGGTCTCGACAAAGCGGCGCGAAGCGACGCAATTGGCGCCGGTGAAATAATCGAGGGTGGCAGCATCCGGCGGCGGCGCCAGCGCCGCATCTGCACGGGCGTTGACCGAGACGCAGCGCCCGGTCAGCCGCGAAACGCGCCCGCCATCAGACTGGATCGTGCCGGGGCGCCCGGCAAAGACCGTGCGCCCGCCCATCAAAGCGAAATTACCATCGGCACCGGCGCGGGCATAGGCAAGCGCGGCCCCGGGGTTCACCTCGCAATCGGGGTTGAGCAGCCAGAACAGGGCAATCCCGGGGTCGGCGAGCAGCACCCGCAAGGCCATGTTGGTGCCGCGCGCGAAACCGCCGTTCACCGGCGCGCGGAGCAGCGTAAGCCATGCGGTGGTCATGCCCTCTGTCCCTTCGGCAAACTCGCCGTCGCCCAGGTGCTCCGCCGCCCAGGCACGGATCGCTTCGCAGGTCATGTCGGGACTGCAATTGTCCACCACCACCACTTTCAAGCGGACCCCCTGCGAGGCCCGCAGGCTGGCAAGGCAGCGTCCGATAAAACCGGCCGCGCAATAGGTCGTGATGGCAACGCCGATCGCTGGCTGGCTGGGTGTCATTGCCGGCATACTAGCCTGCACACCGGCTGAATCCACTGCCCGGTGCACAGTTTTGCACGCGGTTCGGACCTCATCCGAGGCTGGTGATTCGCGCCACTTATCGTCCTGTTAACCTTTATCTCCGTTTCAGCACCCCATGTTAACCATTGTAATGCGCAGAAATGCTGGAAAAACGCAGGCTTAGGAGATGCTTAACGGGATTGCGGCTAACTTCTGCAGGCTATGTCACGCGAACCCGCCTCGCACAGTTTCGCCTTGCGCGAAGAGCTCGACGCCGCCCTTGCGCGCCGCATCGGCTATCATGCGTGGTCGGCCGATCTGAAGCAGGCGCTCGCCCATCACCAGCGCCGCGATGAAGCCGTGCTGCTGCGGTTCCAGCTGCTGATCGGGCTGGGCATCAGCGCCATGTCGCTGTTCTGGGATATTGTGGCAGTGCCGCAAAAAGTGGATCTCGCGGTCGGCTGGCGATTGCTCACGATTGTGCCGCTGACACTGATCGGGCTGTTCGTCCTGCGGGCGCAAGACGCAGCCAAGATCAAGCTTGTCATTTCGCTGTCCCTCATTTCCATGGGGATGCTGGCGATGCACCTGGCCAGCTTCGGCTCGACAGAGATCATGGCGCGCTATTCCATGGCGACCAGTTTCATCCTCGCCCTGGCCTGCCTGGCCTTGCCGTTCACGCCGCAGGAACTGGCGCGGTTCGCCTTGTGGTACGGGCTTGCGACCGTATTCGCGGCACTCTGGCCGCATGCCATGCCGGCCAGCGAGTTGTCGCTCTATGTCGTATTCACGGCGCTTCTGGGCGTTCCCGCCTGGGCAATCGCGCGGCGCCACTGGAACCTGCGCGCCCGCGCCTTCCTGCTGGACCTGCGCGATGACTTCAACCGTGAAGAGCTGGAAAAGAACAACGAGCTGCTGCGGCAATTGTCCGAACAGGATCCGCTCACCGGCATGCCCAATCGTCGCCAGTTCGAACGGGTCGTGACCGAGCGGATGGAGGCCTTGCCGGCCAAGCGGGCCGCATCGCACAATATTGCCGTGATGATGATCGATCTGGATCACTTCAAGGCCTTCAACGACCGGCACGGCCACCAGGCTGGCGATCGCTGCCTGATGCTGGCAGCCGCGCAATTGCAGGCCGTCTTCCCTCACGACTACGGCGTGCTGGCGCGCTATGGCGGCGAGGAATTCATTGCCGCCATGCGCGAACGGCGCCCGGGCCAGGCTGCCGCGCTGGCAGAGGAAATGCGCAAGGCGATCGCCGAAATGCTGGTGCCGGTACGCGACGAGGCGCAACCGCTGATCACGACCAGCATCGGGCTGGCACTCGCCCCGGCAGATTCCAATCTCGACCTCGAAGACCTGATCGAAATGGCCGATGTCGCGCTTTACAGCGCGAAGCGCGCGGGCCGCAACCGGCTCGAAATCGTGATCGCTGACGGCGCGTCAGAACAAGGCAGGGCAAGAACGGGCGAACGCCGCCGGGCGTGATCGCTACCCGTCAGCCGGAGCGCTTCTTCGAGCTGAACCAACTGCCCCCGCCCAGCACGGTGATCCCCAGGAAGAAGCCGAAATCATACCAGCCGCCGGTGTTGGGCACGGCATAGACCGCGATATCGGGATCGAACAGCGATCCGATGAATGACCACGGAAAGATGAAGCCGTGCCACAGACCCCACCAGAAGCCGGGCGAGCCCGCCTCTTTGGCGACCCCGGCATCGATCTGCGACGCACAGGCTGACAGCAGGACAACCAGCGCCGCAGCAGTGGCGATGCGCAGGGGCCGGGTCATGCCGCCACTCCCAGATTGCCGGGGATCAGCACCAGGATGATGAACCACACGAGCGGGATGAACAATACGCCCAGCCAGATGTGGAGCCGCCCCAGCACTGCCCCGCGATTTCCGCCCGCGCCGCGCGCCAGCCGCCAGCCATTGGCCGATACCGCCAGCGCCAGCAGTGTGCCGATTATGCCGATCAGAGTGGGGTTGAGTGCATCCATCACCGCCGATCCTATTCATCGGCCGTCGCGGACACAAGAGAGCCACGACTCTTCGCCCGATCCGTGCCGCGTCGCAGCCAGACCCCACGAGGCGTTGCCGAGACGGGACGAAGCGAGGATCGAACGCGCCACCCACCCGTTAGTCTAGTGTAAGCAATTACAAAGAAAGGATATTTTATGTTTGAGAAGCTACGCATCAAGGAACATATGGAAGTTGCCGACGCCGAAGGTCGCCATGTTGGCACCGTTGACGGCGTGAAGGATGAAACCATCAAGCTGACCAAATCGGACAGTATGGACGGCAAGCATCACGTGCTGTCGCTCAATGATGTCGACCGGATCGATGACAACCGCGTCTATCTGAAGGAAGACGCAAAGATCCCGATCGGTCTGGGCAACAAGGCGTCGCTCGCGATCTGACCGACGTCCGACGTATAGCGGGCCGCCACTGACGGCCTGACGCAGAAACCCCGGCTTTCGCCAGTTCCCATGGGATAAAGCGAAACCGGGGTTTTGGTTAGATAATGGAACTTATTTGGCAAATTTTACCAAGGAGAATTTACTGCAATCGGTGGGACGTTTGGAAACGCCTCTCCGACCAAAGGCCGCCAAGTATCCGCCAGATATCTTTCGACGCCATCTCGATATACTTGGTCCACCGAAGCCCAAGTCACGTATAGTGATTTCGAAGCATAAGCTTGGATCGCTGCATCAGATCTATGAGCTTGCAACCGATCGGCAACCAGTCCTTGCCCGACACGTACGACTTCGCTCGGATTTCCTCCATGCCAGATTACATAGACACCAGCAGTGGCGATTTGGCTGAGGTTGACCCTATTTAGTGAGCACCAACTGCCGCCCACGCATTTCATCCACGTCAAATTCATTGTGCAATCTCTCATCTAACGTGAGGGATTGACTGAACCACACTGTTCACACATTGTGGCTTTGCAACGACAGCCATCCCTCGGGTTGGTAGGTCAGAGGCCCGGTCCAGCTCCAACTGGTCCGGGCCTCAGCTTTTTCCGGCTATGTCTTCCGGAAACTCGATTAACTTCCCTTTCTCACTGGCAGGCGAGGCATTCCTCGTAATCGGTCTGGTCGCCCGCGCTCAGCTCAATCTTGGGCGCATCGGCGGTGTTGTCCGCTTCCACCCCGCCAGCGAAACCGGCGCGCTGCACCGACTTCGAGCGCAGGTAATAGAGCGACTTGATGCCCTTCTCCCACGCCTGGAAGTGCAGCATCATCAGGTCCCACTTGTCGACATCGGCCGGGATGAACAGGTTCAGGCTCTGCGCCTGGTCGATATAGGGCGCACGGTCGGCGGCAAATTCGAGCAGCCAGCGCTGGTCGATCTCGAAGCTGGTCTTGAACACGGCCTTTTCCTCCGCGCTCAGGAAATCCAGGTGCTGGACCGAGCCGCCCTTCTCCAGGATCGAGTTCCACACCTGGGTTGAATCCTTGCTCTTTTCGCGCAGGAGTTTTTCCAGATACGGGTTCTTGACGATGAAGCTGCCCGACAGCGTCTTGTGGGTGTAGATATTGGCCGGGATCGGCTCGATGCAGGCGCTGGTGCCGCCGCAGATGATGCTGATCGACGCGGTCGGCGCGATCGCCATCTTGCAGCTGAAGCGTTCCATCACGCCCATCTCTTCCGCATCGGGGCAGGCGCCGCGTTCCTGCGCCAGCAGCATCGAGGCTTCCGAGGCCTTGGCCTGGATGTGCTTGAACATCTTCAGGTTCCACACCTTGGCCATCGGGCTTTCAAAGCCGATCTGCTTCATCTGCAGGAAGGAGTGGAAACCCATGACGCCAAGGCCGACCGAACGCTCGCGGCTGGCGGAATATTTCGCGCGGGCCATTTCGTCAGGCGCGCGGTCGATATAATCCTGCAGCACATTGTCGAGGAAGCGCATCACATCCTCGATGAAGCGCTTGTCACCTGCCCACTCTTCCCACTTCTCAAGGTTGAGCGAGGAGAGGCAGCACACTGCGGTGCGATCATTGCCGAGATGGTCAACGCCGGTCGGCAGGGTGATTTCCGAGCACAGGTTCGAAGTCGAAACCTTGAGCCCCAGGTCGCGGTGATGCTTGGGCATCATCCGGTTCACCGTGTCGGAGAAGACGATATAGGGCTCGCCCGTGGCCAGCCGGGTTTCGACCAGCTTCTGGAACAGGCTGCGCGCATCGACCTTGCCGCGCACGCTGCCGTCGCGCGGGCTCGTGAGCTCGAACTCGCTGCCATTGCGCACCGCTTCCATGAATGCATCGGTCACCAGCACGCCGTGATGCAGGTTCAGCGCCTTGCGGTTGAAATCCCCCGACGGCTTGCGGATCTCGAGGAACTCCTCGATCTCAGGGTGCGAAATGTCGATGTAGCAGGCGGCCGAGCCGCGCCGCAGCGAGCCTTGGCTGATCGCCAGCGTGAGCGAATCCATCACGCGCACGAAGGGGATGATGCCGCTGGTCTTGCCGTTGAGGCCAACCGGCTCGCCGATCCCGCGGACATTGCCCCAATAGGTGCCGATCCCGCCGCCCTTCGATGCGAGCCAGACGTTCTCGTTCCAGGTGCCGACGATCCCGTCCAGGCTGTCCGAAACCGAGTTCAGATAGCAGCTGATCGGCAGGCCGCGATTGGTGCCGCCGTTCGACAGCACCGGCGTTGCCGGCATGAACCAAAGGTTCGAGATATAATCATAGAGGCGCTGGGCATGCTCCTGATCGTCGGCATAGGCATCGGCCACGCGCGCGAACAGGTCCTGGTAGTTTTCACCCGGCAGCAGATAGCGGTCGGTCAGCGTTTCCTTGCCGAATTCGGTCAGGTTCGCGTCGCGCGCCTCGTCAGTGACGATCGTGAAGCGGCGGTCATTGACCTTCTTGCTGTCATCCTTGGGAGCGGCGGCAGCCTGCGCCGCCTGACTCAGGGCTTCGGCCATGGCTTCGCCAGCCTTTGCCGCGACCAGTGCATCCGAACCCTTGTCTTCTGCTTCCATTGCCATTGCCTTGGCCTTGCCTTTGTTGCCGCCCTTGTTGCCGGTTGGCGTTTCCTTCGCCGCTGTCGGCCTGGTTTCCGTTTCGACGCTTGCGTCCACGCCTTGATCCAAACCCATTGCCGCCTCGTCGCCAGTCCTGAAATCCATCATTTGCCCCGCTTTGGTTCGCCCGTTTTACCCTCATCGCGGCGCACGCCCCTGATGGGCGATGTTCCGCTTGTGTTCGAATCGGCGGGATCACTCCCACCTAGCAATTTCGCAGGCCCAGCGGGGAATTACTTTTCCCCTGTTTGCCCACAGTCAGGCGCGGATTTCCCGGGAAAAAACCGACTCATTACCTCATTCGCAGATATGGGATCTGCGACGGGAATGACTAGGTCTAGTAGGTGCCCCCGCGCCTGGAACCACTAGATACTGAATCACAGCGGACTCGCGCGCAAGAGGGTAAATGTCGATTTACCGTAACGGACGGGGCTGGCGGCAGGGTGTATTAGGTTACTGCAACGCAGCGACGCGCGGGAAATCCTTGGGTCGCGGCATGCGCAAGCCCAAAAATGAATCTGCGAAAAAATTTTTGCGGGCAAAAAGGCGGGATGCGGCTTGTGAATCAATCGAATCGAGCCGCGCAATTTTCGAGATCCGTTTCGGCCACCCTTGCCGGGAACGCACTTTGGCGCTGACGCGCACCCACCCGCAGATTGGGCCGCATCAACGCCAAAGCATTCCGCCTTCCGGGGGTTCAGGAAGGGGAATTCGCGGCGATGGTCAAAGCCAGCACCGGCGCGCTCTGCGAATGGGCCGCTTCTGCAATGCGCGCTGCTTCGCGTTGCGCCAGCTGGCGCTTCAACTTGCCCAACTGACCTTCGCTTTGGGCCACGATGATGTTCGCCTGGATCACCTGATCGTCCGGGTATCCCGCTGGCAGTGCACCGATCGAGTCGAGCCGGGCCACTGCGGTTAGCGCGGCCCGGTCGACAATGCGGTCACCCGACCTGTGATAAAGAGTGACATTTTCGGCCTGGCCCTGTTCGTCGACCTGGAAACGGACCTGGGCAAGCCCGCCACGGAAATAGTGGGCGGGCAGTGCGATCCGTCCAAGTTCCTGATCAAGTTCTTGGGATACTTCAGCCACGAAGCTTTCGGTGCTGCTGGCACCCGGCTTCACAGTGATGTCTTGCGAGACAAGCGGGGCGGGAAAGAGTGCTCCGGCAAGGGCCAGGGCAACGCCACTAACGAATGTTCTGTTCATGGGATCATCCTTTCGTTCGAAAAAGATGATCGGCCGCAGAGAGTACCGCACATAGTGCGACCACCTAGGTTCCGCGATTACGGTCATTGGTCGATCGGAGCGCCGAATGCCTGCGGGCACACGCGTCGTCCTGAGGGGGAAGATACGCCGATCAGATGGACTGTCAAATGGTCGTCAAATTCTTGTCGCCTCCGTACAACTCGGCTGACTGCCGCGACCGCACAGCCTCATTAACTAACAATGCAAGCGGTCCGGATTGCCTGTCCGGGCAAGAATCCATCGCGACTCGCAAAAGGCGCACATCGCCGATTGCGCCATGGCCTGTGCGGGAAGGACGTCCGGCCCGATCAGTCGCCTGTATCGGATCGCTCCAGAGCCATTTCCTGTCCGCCCTGGCCGATCACTGCGCCGGTCACCTTGCCATCCACCACGGTCAGCGAAACGGTGGCATCGACGCCTTGCACGGCAAACAAGGTCTCGCTTTGCGGAACCAGCGTCAGCGAGGGCTGCGAATTGAGTTTGGCGGTCAATTCGCCGCTGGCGCTTACCGCAAGCAGCAGTGTGCCGATTTCGCTGGTGTATGTGCCGACATAGCTGGCCAGCAGTTCCGGCTCGATCACCACGGCCGGTGCGGTTGAGACCGGCCCGGCCCAGTGCGAAATTTCCGCCTCGCTCGCGCCGTCCTGGTACATCGCCATCTGGAGCACGTCGTCAGCCCCGCGGCTGATGGCAAACCAGGTCAGGCTGGACGGGCCATAAAAGAACCTGTCCCCACCAGCCGGAAAGACTTCCCGCTCGCCTCCGCCAGTGCGCATAGTATAAAGCTTGCCATCGCGCTCATAGAACTTGCGTCCTTCGTTATCACTGATGCGATATTCCCCAAGCAGAGGCGCAACCGCATCCATATCGAGCGGGACCTTGGCAAGGGCTTCGAACGGCTCACCGATGGCTAAGGCCGCAACCTTTGCCATCAGCGTATTGGCTGACACTTCGGGTGAATCCGTGTTGTTGAAGACCGCAACAAAGACATCGTGATCCGGCAGGTAAACGCTGGCGGTGTTGAATCCATTGATCCCGCCGCCATGGCCGATACTGGGCCGACCGCGAAATTCGCTGTTATCAAGCCCCAGTGCGTAATTGATCGTCTCGCCATTGGCGAGCGTGCCACGGCGAGTCATCTCGCCGTACATGTCAGCACCCAATACCTTGCCGCCATGCAGGGCATTGGCCCAGGCAGCCAGATCGATCACATTGCCGCGCAAAGCGCCGGCAGCGCCTGGCACGCTGGCATCGATCGGGACCGCAAGCTCTGCCACACCATCATCGCCGGTGGTATAGCCGGTTGCCATCTCGCGCACAGCCGCTTCGTCGGCAAAGCTGCGCAAAGTCGCCAGGCCGAGCGGCTTCGAAATCCGCGCTTCCACTGCTTCATACCAAGGCTTCCCGGTAACCGCTTCGATCACCGCACCTACCAGTATGTAACCGCTGTTGTTGTAGAGATATTGCTCGCCGGGGGTGAAATCCAATGGCCGATCCTTAAACACCGCGGTCAGTTCCGCAGTGGTCCAGTGGCGGCTCATGTTGGCTTCATTCATGAAACCGGGGATCGAGGTATAGGAGGCGATGCCCGAGGTGTGATTGAGCAGTTGCCGGATGGTCACGTTGGCCCCCGGCTCGGGATATTCCGGCAGGAACTTCGACAACGGGTCATCGAGCGAGAGCGACCCCTCCTGCGCCAGCTGCAAGATCACCGCAGCGGCAAACTGCTTGGTAATCGATCCGAGCCGGAACTGTGTTTCAGGCGTGATGGGCGCGCCCTGCTCGATATTCGCCATGCCCCGTGCGCCGACGAAAACATTCTGCGCATGTTCCGTGACGATCACCGATACGCCTGGTCCATCGGCGGGAACGCTTTCTTCCAGCAGGGCTTCGACCTGTTCGGCAAAGCCGTCGGGAACAGCCAGGGCCTGGCTGGGCAGCAGTGCGATTGATGCCAGCAGCGCGGCCACGCGAATCCGTTTTAACAAGGCAATTCTCCGGCTTAGTGTATTACTACAATATGCCACTACTAGAGGGTGCCCCGCCCGTTACGCAAGGCCAATTTTGCACTAGTTCCCAAAGCATTGCTAAACGAACAGTCTGTCGCCTTTCAGCGATCTGGTGAAGTGTTCGATGAAGGCGCGGGTGCGGGCATTGGGTGGCCGGCCATCGGGATAGACCGCGTGGATCGGCAGCACGCCTCCCGTCCACTGTGGCAGCAGCCGCCACAGCTGGCTGCGTTCGATCGCGTCCCGCACCAGCCATAGCGGCACCAGCCCGATCCCGACCCCCTCGATCAGCGCGGCAAGCGCCGCTTCGGAACTGTCGGTGCGGAGCCGGGCATTGGGCATGACCTCGCGGATTTCCGCGCCGCGCTCCAGCCGCCAGCTCTCGTGAGTCATGTCCGGCCCGATAAAGGCAATTGCCGGCAAGTCTGCCAGGCCGTCGACCGTTCGTGGCGTGCCTGCCCGGCTGATCAGGTCCGGCGCGCCGCACACCACCATCGGCACATCGCCCAGCTTGTGCGCCTGATCCGTCCGGCGGCGCGGCATGCCGATTGCCAGTGCCAGATCAGCTCCGGCTTCGCCCAGTCCGCGCGGATCGTCCGACAGTACGAGGTCGACATCGATCTCGTCATGCTTTTCCATGAAGCGACTGACGCGCGGCACCAGCACGAAGCGGCCTAGCGAAACCGGGGCAAACAGTCGCAGCCGCCCGCTCAGCGCCTCGGCGCGGGCGCCGACCGATTGCTCGGCCTCTTCCAGCGAGCGCAGCACTTCGCGGGCCTTGGCGAGGAAAGCGCGGCCTTCGTCGGTCAGCGAGAACGAGCGCGTTGTCCGCGCGATCAACCGTGCACCAAGGTGCTCTTCCAGCTCCGATAGACGGCGGCTGATGGTCGGCTGGCTTTGCTTTTCTTCGCGCGCGACCGCGCTGAAGCTGCCGCGTTCGGCAAGACGGACGAAAACCCGGCAGGCGGCAAGAAAGTCCATTACGGCGGCTATTTATCCAAAATATGCATAAAAAGCACGATAATCATGCGATTTATGCATATCGGGAGTATAACCTAATCAAATCCTAACGGAATTTTCGCTGCCTGAGCGCGCTGACGGGCGCCTGTCAGGCCGCGGCCCTGGCATGCTCCGCAATGTCACGCGCCAAGGTCTCGACCATTTCGACCGGCAAATCATGGCCCCAGCCGGGATAGGTCTTGAGTTTCGCCCCGGACACATGCCGCGCGGTGTCGTGACCGTGATCGACCGGCACCAGCGGGTCATCCTCGCCATGCAGCACCAGAGTGGGCGCAGTTACCGATGCGAGCCGCTCGCGGCGCGAACCATCGGCAAGGATCGCCGCAAGCTGGCGCACGAAGCCTGCCGGATAGACACTGCGCCGCACGTTTTCAGTCACGCGCCGGCGCAACTCCTCCTCGTCAGCACGGTATGCCGGGCTGCCGATCGCACGCGCGATATTCATGCCGTGCGCAACAAGCGCATCTTCCTCCATCGACCTGGGCCGCCGGGTGAGCGCCCTGACCGCGTGCGCGCGCGACCGCGCCAGCGAGCGATGCCCGGTGCTCGAGAAGATCGAGGTCAGCGACGCCACCTTTGCGGGATGCGACATCGCCATGTGCTGCGCAATCATGCCGCCCATCGACGCGCCGACCACATGCGCGCGCTCGATCCTCAGCGCATCGAGCAAACCGATCCCGTCGCGCGCCATGTCCGCCAGCGAATAGGGCGAACGCAGGGGCAGCCCAAGCCGGTCGAAAATGACCATCCTGAGGATGCCGGGGGCCTTCGCCCCTTCCATCTTCTGGCTCAGGCCGATGTCGCGATTGTCATAGCGGATCACATGGAAGCCATGGCCCGCCAGCGCCTTGACCAGATCGATCGGCCAAAGCGTCATCTGCGCGCCCAGGCCCATCACCAGCAGCATCGGTGGATCGGACGGATCGCCATGTGTGTCGTAATGAAGAGTTATTCCATTCGCTTCGGCTTCGGCCATACTTCTCGCAACCCGTGCAATGCAGTTCCGCGCCGCGATTTGCTGCGGCGCGGATGCCTGCATCCTTGGCGAAGTTGCACCACCTCTGCAAGCCGGGTGGGCAAGGCCTGCAACGCGATCAGCCGCCCAGCACTACCAGCCTCTGCTCCGCCCCGTTCGAAGCGAGCCGGGCTTGCTCCGACTGTTCGAGCTTGGCCGCCAGCCGGGCATGGTCAAGCTCGTCGCGGGCAAAGATGACATTGGCCAGGAACTCGGCGTCGCGAACGCCGCTCACGGGTGCCTGGTTGAGATCGCGCAGCATGCGCACGGCGCGGTATGCGATCGATCTTGCGGCTGTGCCGGTCGAATTGCTGTAGGTCGAAAGGTCGGTCGGCCTGCCGTTCTCGTCCAGGCGGAAACGAATCTGGACGATGCCGGATTCGATCCGTCCGTCTTGCCTGTACGAGGCATTCCGAAGGTTTCGGTCAAGGTCCGACGATACGTCGTCCTGCCACTGTTCGAACGCCGATTGCGAGACGACGTAGATCGGCGCATCATCGGCGAGAGCAGGGGAAACGGCGGCAAAAGCCAGCGCCGCCGGAAGCGAGATTTTGAAGAGAGTTTGCATCGGATCATCCTTTCCATTTGGGGGATGACCGACCGGTTTAACCATGGGGGGCGAGCCCAGTCCCAACGCCTAACCGCAGTATCAACGGCCGATCCGGAAGCGCGGGATATGGGGGTAATCGGGGGGTCGTGCCCGCGCTTCCTGACCCATATCTTGCCCTTGTGCACCTTCGCGGCAATCACGGATCGGCAGGCGGCGTTTCCATTCTGCCGATCACGTGTCACTTCCCACGAGCGGGCAATCTTGTCCGACGAGCGGCGAAGCCTGTGCAGGACGGTTCGTTAGGCCACCGCGGTTCCGAATAACGCGCCCACCCCCGCGGTAACCGCCATGGCCGCCGCGCCCCAGAACACCACCCGCAACACGGGCCTGAGCATCGGTGCCCCGCCGGCGCGCGCGCCCAGCCCGCCGAGCAGGGCGAGGAACACCAGCGAGGCAGCAACCACCGCTATAACCAGCGTTTCGCGCGGTACGAGGATGACCGTGACCAGCGGCAGCGCGGCGCCCACGGCAAAGGTCGCAGCGGAAGCCAGCGCCGCCACCAGCGGGCGGGCCGTGGTCAGTTCGGAAATCGCCAGCTCGTCGCGCGCATGCGCACCCAGCGCGTCATGCGCCATCAACTGGCGCGCCACTTCATCGGCCAGCTCGCCATCGAGCCCGCGCTCGCGATAGATCGCGGCGAGCTCTTCATGTTCGAACTCGGGCTGGTCAGCCAGCTCCTTGCGTTCGCGGGCGAGGTCAGCTTTTTCCGTGTCCGATTGCGAGCTGACCGAGACATATTCGCCCGCCGCCATCGACAGCGCGCCCGCCGCTAGCCCGGCCGATCCGGCGAGCAGGATTACCGGCTTGTCCGCCGCCGCTGCGGCCACGCCCACTACCAGGCTGGCGGTCGAGACGATGCCATCATTCGCGCCCAGCACTGCCGCCCGCAGCCAGCCGATGCGGGTGATATTGTGCTGTTCGGAATGCAGGCGGCTCATGGCACCAGCACCGTATCGCGCGCCACCGGCAATGTCTCGGGGTAATCGAGCGTATAATGCAGTCCGCGGCTTTCCTTGCGTGCGAGCGCGCTCTTCACGATCAGCTCGGCCGATTGCAGCAGGTTCCGCAGTTCGATCAGGTCAGTGGTGACTCGGAAGTGCCCGTAATAGTCGTCCACTTCCTCGGTCAGCAGCTTGATCCGGTGCGCCGCGCGCTCGAGCCGTTTGGTGGTGCGCACGATCCCGACATAGTTCCACATGAAGCGGCGGATCTCGGTCCAGTTCTGCTTGATCACCACTTCCTCGTCGGGATCGGTGACGCGGCTTTCGTCCCAGTCCTTGATTGCCGGGGGCGAAGCCAGATCGTCCCAGCAGTCGAGGATGTCCTTCGCCGCCGCTTCGCCGAACACGAAACATTCGAGCAGGCTGTTGGAAGCCAGGCGGTTGGCACCATGCAGCCCGCTTTCGGTGCATTCGCCCGCGGCCCACAGCCCGGGCAGGTCGGTCCGCGCGTCGAGCCCGATCAGCACCCCGCCGCAGGTATAATGCTGCGCCGGAACGACCGGGATCGGCCCCTTGGTCATGTCGATCCCCAGTCCCAGCAGCTTCTCATGGATCGTCGGAAAATGTTCGCGCACGAATTCGGGCGGCTGGTGGCTGATGTCGAGATGGACGTAATCGAGGCCATAGCGCTTGATCTGGTCGTCATTGGCGCGGGCCACGATATCGCGCGGAGCCAGCTCCATCCGCTCCGGGTCATACCGCTCCATATAGCGCTCGCCGGTGACCGGGTTGAAAAGCCGCCCGCCTTCGCCCCGCACCGCCTCGGTGATCAGGAAGTTCTTGACGTCAAGGTTGTAGAGGCAGGTCGGGTGGAACTGCATCATCTCCATGTTGGAGACGCGGCACCCGGCGCGCCAAGCCATGGCGATCCCGTCGCCCGTGGCGCCGCGCGGCGCGGTGGAGAACTGGTAGACGCGCCCGGCCCCGCCGCTGGCGAGGATCGTGGCGCGCGCCACATGCTTTTCGACCTGCCCGGTCGCCTCGTTGAGCGCATAGGCGCCCCACACATGCCCGTTGCCGGAGAACCGTTCGCCGTGCCGCCCGGTGATGAGGTCGATGCAGGCACGGCCGGGCAGCAGCGTGATGTTGGGATTTTCCTCGGCCGCCTTGAGTAGCGCGGCCTGCACCGCCCAGCCGGTCGCATCGGCGACGTGGACAATGCGGCGGTGCGAATGCCCGCCCTCGCGGGTGAGGTGGAGATCGGGGCCATCGCGATTGAACGGCACGCCCAGTTCGATCAGCCGCTCGATCGATTGCGGCGCGTTCTCGATCACGAATTCCACCGTCTCGCGCCGGTTGAGCCCGGCGCCCGCCACCATGGTGTCACGGATATGGTTCTCGAACGTGTCGCCGGCATCGAGCACTGCGGCGATCCCGCCCTGCGCCCAGGCGGTACTGCCCGAACGCAGGTCGCCCTTGGCCAGCACCAGCACGCGTTTCGTTTCCGCCAGCGCCAGCGCGGCGGTGAGCCCGGCTGCACCCGAACCGATGATAAGGACGTCGTGGGTCGCTTGCGTCATGGCTAGCGCGCTATCACCAGCCGATAGCCCATGTCACGCACTTCGGCATCCAGCAGTGCGGCGTTCTCGCGCGCCCAATCCCCGCTACGTAAATCGGCTGCGAGCTGTTCAAGCCCGGCCTCAACGCCGACCAGCTTCCAGAACGACGAGCTGCCCTTGCGGATACGCGGATCGAGATAGGCTTCGGGCCGGCGCCAATAGGCATAGAGAAACCCGTCGCTGCAATCGTGCGGGACCGGCACGGTTTCGATATCGACCGGGCCTAGATGGCGTTCATAGAAATCCAGCGGGGGCATCTGGTCCTCGTCAAGCGTGACAAGCTGCGGCCAGTATTCCATCTGCCATGCGCCCCGGAATGCCGGATCGAAGGTCAGCAACACGACCGGACCGCGCGCGACCCGGCGCATCTCGGCCAATCCCTTTGCCTGGTCGGACCAGTGATGGATTGTAAGGACCGCCATGGCCGCATCGAACGATTTGTCAGCAAAAGGCAGGTCTTCAGCGCTGCCCTGCACCGCCGGTGCGCTGCCGGACGGGCGCTGCGCGATCATTTCCGCCGAGGGTTCAAGCGCGGTTACGTCGCGATCGATCGGCTCATAAGAGCCCGCGCCCGCACCGACATTGAGCACGCTCTGCGCATCGCCCAGCGCGGCGTGAAGCTGCGCAGCGATGCGCAGATCGGGGCGGCGCAGATTGGCATAATCGACCCCGATCGTATCGTAGAGCGCACTCACCCCGCGCTCGTCAGCTGTACGAACACATCCTCCAGGTCGGGCTCGCGTGTGGTCACGTCTTCGATGATGTAACCATGCTCCTGCACCTTGGCCAGCACCTGCCCCGCGCTCGCCTGGTCGCGGTTATAGGTGATCTCCAGCACGCGCGGCTCGACCAGCTCGGCCTTGTGGAAGCCGGGCTCGACGATCGGCCCGGCTAGCTCCTTGTCGACCGTGACGCGCACGATCTTCTCGCGCGCCATCTCGATCAGTTCGCGGGTCGGCTTTTTCGCGATCAGCTCGCCGTGGTTGATGATCGCGATCTGGTCACACAATTGCTCGGCTTCCTCGAGGTAATGGGTGGTCAGCACGATGGTGACGCCATCGTCATTGAGCCGCGTGACAAGTTCCCACAGCTGCTTGCGCAGTTCCACGTCGACGCCGGCGGTCGGCTCATCCAGCACCAGGATCGGCGGCGCATGGACCATCGCCTTGGCCACCATCAGCCGCCGCTTCATCCCGCCCGACAGCGTGCGGGCATAGGCATTGCGCTTGTCAGACAGCCGCACCGCTTCGAGCAGTGCCTCGCTGCGGCGCAAATGCTTGGCGATGCCATAGAACCCGCCCTGGTTTTCCAGCACTTCGAACGGGGTGAAGAACGGATCAAACACGATTTCCTGCGGCACGATCCCGATCGATGCGCTGGCGTTGCGCCGGTCCTGGTCGATGTCGAACCCCCAGATCTCCGCGCTGCCGCCGGTCTTTGTGACCATCCCGGCAAGGATATTGATCAGGGTGGACTTGCCCGCGCCATTGGGGCCCAGAAGGCCGAAGATCTCGCCTTCGGGCACATCGAAACTGACGCCTTTGAGCGCCTCCTTGCCCGGCGCGCCCTTGATCCCGGCATAGGTCTTGCGAAGATCGTGGATCGAAATGGCGGGCGGTGTGGTCATGGCCCAGCGCACTAAGCCTTTCTGCGCTGTCTGCAAAGGGGTGCTGACCCGTTGCGAATCCGGCGCGTTCCGATTATCGGCAGGTGCCATGAGCATAGCCCCACCCGAAGTGATCACTGTCGAAACCGCCCGTGTCAGCTGCGACGGTGCCAGCGGCATCCGTGGCGGTGCGAATTATCGCCCGGCCGCGCTGGGCCATCCGCGCGTGTGGCTGCAGATCGACGAACATGGCTATGTCGATTGCGGCTATTGCGACCGGCGCTTCGTGCTCAAGGGCGGCCCGGCCGACGGGGCCGACCACGCCAGCCTGCCCGACATTTCCGAAGGCGCCAGCCCGCAATAATCGGCGCGCGTGCTGTCGCGGCTCATCGCCGGTTCAGCAATTTGTGATATAGTCCAAGCACGAAACCCGCTTTGCAAGGAGTCGTGCCATGATCCGTATTTTGCGCCCCGCCCTGATCGCCACCGCCGGACTGGGCTTGATTGCCCCGCCGCTGGCTGCGGCGGATGAGCCGCAACAGGAACAAACCGAAGGCGAGCAGGAACTGGCCAAGCTGCTTGAAGGCCGCGTGGCCGGTGAGCCGGTCCGCTGCATCAATACCTTCGGCAACCAGAACCTGCGCATCATTGACGAAACCGCGCTGGTCTATGGCCGCGGCGACACGATCTACGTCAATCGCACCAAGCATCCCGAAGACATCGACGATGACGAGATCCTGGTGATCAAGCGGTTCGGAGGCTCGCAATTGTGCCGGCTCGACAATGTCACCACGGTCGACCGGTTCAGCCACATGTTCTCAGGCGTGATCTTCCTTGACGACTTCGTGCCCTATACCAAGGTCAAAGAACCGAAGGACGGCGACGGCTGACCGATTACTCGTCGCTCTTCACGAAGATCGAGCCATAGGAATCCATCACGGTCCGGCCTTCTTCGCGGCGGATCGTGATTTCCCCGCCCTCATCGGGATCGACGAAGCGTTCCGGCCCGACCGGGACCATGCGAAAAGTATAGCCATTGGGCGTGCGACCGATCAGGTCAGCCCCGTCAACGCTGAAGCTCACCGCAACCTCGGCCTTGCCTTGCTCGACGTAATCGCCGGCGAGCCGGGCCAATGCATCGCCTGAAAGCGCGAAGCGGGTCTTGACCTCGCGTGGCTCATGCGGCCAGCCATAGGCGCGCATCGCCGTGCGCATGATGTCGCCCAGCACAGTCCAGCCGCCCGGCGCATTGGTCAGCACCACGATCGCTTCGTCGCGCGCCGGATAGGCGTTGAACTGCGTGCGATAGCCGCGGTTGCCGCCGCTGTGGGAGAAGCGCAGTTCGCCCTTGCCGCCAACGTCGACCACCGACACGCCCAGGCCATAGTCGTCCTCAACCACGCGCAGGACTTCCGCCGCAACCGCCGGATCGATCCCGGCGGAGCCATCGCCCTTCGCGGCCCGCATCAGGGCATGAGCAAAGCGGCCATAGTCGGCGGGCGTGGTCCACAGGCCAGCCGCCGCGGATTCGGGATAGCTGTTCCACCCGCCAGGCACCGGCCCGTCAAAGCCGTCCTGCGCGCGCGCGACATCGGCAGCGGGCGGCTGCAGCGCAAAGCTGCTGTGCGCCATGCCGATCGGGCGAAGCACCAAGCGATCCATCAGCGCAGCGAAGCTTTCGCCGCTCACCGTTTCCGCCCACAATTGCGCCAGCGTATAGCCGCCGCCTGAATAGTTGAACGTGCCGATTTGCGCCGGATCGATGATCACCGGGCCAGTGTTGGACCCGCCCGCGCCCAGCACCACGCCCAGCGTTGTCGGCACTGTCTCGCCTTCGGCATAGCCGGGAAAACCGGAAACACTGGCGCCATTGGTGTGTGACAGCAAGCCGCGCAATGTCACCTTCACACCGCCAGGATTTACGGCGCGCGGATCGAGCAATCCGGCAAGCGCAGGCATGATATCAGCATCAAGGCTGAAGCCGCGCTCGCGCGCCAGCGCCGCGATCCCGACCGATGCGACGGCCTTTGACATCGATGCGGCCTGGAACAGCGTATCCGGGCCGCCGCTATCGGCGCCATAGAAGCCCTGCCAATGCGTTTCCCCGCCGCGCATCACCGCCACGGCAACGGCAGAGACGCCCTGGCTCGCCATGCGCTGTGCGATTGTGAAAGCCGGATCATCCTCGCCCGCAAACTCGGCTGCCCGAAGCAGGCGGGTCTCGATCGCGACCTGCTCGCCCGGGAGTGCCATGTCGCCTTGCTGCATTGGGTCGGCAGGCGGCTCGTTTGACGCCTGGGTAGGTACCGCCAAACCGAACGCGATCAGCGCGGCAATGTGGCGGAGATCAAAGGGCTTCCGGACAGCGGGTGTAAGACAAGTCATTTCCGGCGCTTAAGCGTGACTACGGTTGTAGACGTAAGCGAATCGACGGACCGAGACTCTTGATCGACGAAACGAAAGCTCGCGTTTCTCGCGCCGGCCAACGGCTCAACGCAATGTCGGCAATTCCGTCGCGAACTGGTGATAACGCTCCAGCACAGTGTCAGAAATCGGCGCATCGCGATCCCATCTGCGGGTATCGAAGGCGCGTGCCGGGGTTTCCGGCAAGGGTTGCTCCACGGCGTCCCTTCGCACAGCATATATGCGGCCAATCATCGGGCTATGCTGCGGCATTGCCGCATGCGATGCTTGCTCACCGATAGCCCTCGGCAGGTCGATTTGCACCACTTCGATCGCGTGAGGCTGCCACGTCTTTGCGGACAGATCGCCCAATAGGTGGCCTGCGTCGTGGTGCGTAGCCAGCACCAGGCAGACGGCGGCCATCACCAGGCAACCGAGGAAGAGTAGCACGACCATGTCCCGTCCTTTCCGGATACCGGCACAGTCATGGCTGCACCGGAACCCGGCAATCGAAAAAACAGACGGCGCTACAGCCTGGCTGCGATTGGCTCGGCTCTTAGCGGCAAGCCTGAAACTGAGCGCCCAGTTTCCCGACTTACAGGGCCACAAACTACTGGTAAATTCGTAGGACTGCGTAAGCGTTTGTCAGCATTGATGGGCCGTCATCAGGCCTTCGCCATCACATTCATCCGCGCAAGGATATCCTCGGCTTCCTGCATGATCCGGTCGATCAGTTCCTTGCAGGTGGGGATGTCGTTGATCAGGCCCGCGACCATGCCGCAGCTCCATGCGCCGGCATCCATGTCGCCTTCCATCATGATCCGTGGATAGACGCCGGCGACCTGTTCGATGATGTCCTCGAACTTGAGGTCGGCACCCTTTTCCTTTTCGATCCGCAGCAATTCCTCGACCGCGTCGTTGGTCATGACGCGCTCGGTATTGCGCAGCGGGCGCATGACCAGCCGCGTGTCGAGTTCGGATGCAGCGACAATCGCCTTCTTCACGTTTTCGTGCACCGGCGCTTCCTTGGTGGCGATGAAGCGGGTGCCCATGTTCATGCCTTGCGCGCCCATCGCCAGCGAAGCGACAAGGCTGCGCCCGTCAGCCATTCCGCCGGATGAAACGAAGGGGATCTCCAGTTCGTCCGCCGCGCGCGGCAGCAGGATGAAATTGGGCACGTCGTCTTCGCCCGGATGCCCGCCGCATTCGAAGCCGTCGACGCTGACAGCATCACAGCCGATCGACTGCGCCTTGAGCGCGTGGCGCACGCTGGTGCATTTGTGGATCACCTTGACGCCTGCGTCCTTGAAGTAGGGCAGCACCTGCACCGGGTTGTTGCCGGCGGTTTCCACCACCTTCACCCCGCCTTCGATGATGACCCGCACCAGCCCGGGATAGTCGGGCGCATTGACCGTGGGCAGGAAGGTCAGGTTCACGCCGAAGGGCTTGTCGGTCATGTCCTTGCAGCGCGCGATTTCATTGGCGAGTTTTTCCGGCGTGCCTTGCGTCAGGCCGGTAATGATGCCGAGGCCGCCCGCATTGGACACCGCCGCCGCCATTTCCGCAAAGCCGACGAAATGCATCCCGCCCTGGATAATCGGGTGCTGGATGCCGAACATTTCGGTGATGGCGGTTTTCATGTTTGTCTCTCCCGTGGAACGCGTGATTGGCCGGGAAACAAGCGGAGATTCGGGCGCGTGGCAAGTGCGCTTTTGGCAGGCCGCGAAGCCGTAGCGTTAGATCGGTCGCGTGCCGGTGTCGCAATCGCTGCGCGCCGGGCATCCGTGGCATTCGGGCTTGCGCGGGCGGCAATAGGTCTGCCCCAGTTTCTTCAGCAGCAAGTGGTGTTCGTCCATGTCTTCGGCTGACCATTCGGGCGGCACGATCGGCATCAGCGCGTCATAGGTTTTCGCCGTATCGGCCTTGGCAGGCACGATCCCCATGCGCTGCATGACCCGGCGGTGATGGCCGTCGATCACCATTGCCTTGCGGTTGAAGGTGCTGGCGTTCATTACCCCCGCACTGTTCTTGCGCGCGACGCCGGGAAGCTGTTCGAGCCATGCCATCGCCTGTGCTGTCTCAAGGTTGGAGAGATGCCGAAGGTCGACCGCGCCGCGTTCGGCGATGATGGCATTGAGGCAGTCCTTGAGCCGCTGTGCCGCGACGCTCGGGAAGGTCTGCCGCTGAAGCCGCGCTTCGAGCTCTTGGGCGGGAGTCGCCGCAACCGCTTCCCACGATCCGTATTCGGCGAGCAGGCCGTCGGTCGAGGCATTGCTGGCGGCGGTCTTGGTCTGCGCGCCGATCACGCCGTGGACCAGCACCCATTCGGGCGAGCGGCGCTTGTCCGGCGGGCGGATGATCCGCCCGAACCGCCCGATCAGCGCGGTGTGCAGCCGACGGAGGGTGTCCGTACGAGGATCAGTGCCGAGTGGAAGTTGCACGCCTCGGCGTCACTCCCACTCGATCGTCCCCGGCGGCTTGCTGGTGTAGTCATAAACCACGCGGTTGATCCCCTGCACTTCGTTGACGATGCGCGTCGCGCAGCCGGTCAGGAAATGCGGGTCGAACGGGTAGACGTCGGCGGTCATGCCATCGGTGCTGGTCACCGCGCGCAAGCCGCACACGCTGTCATAGGTGCGGTAATCGCCCATCACGCCGACGGTGCGGACCGGCAGCAGCACGGCAAACGCCTGCCAGATCGCGTCATAGAGCCCGGCCTTGCGAATTTCGTCGAGGTAGATCGCGTCAGCCTTGCGCAGGATATCGCAGCGCTCTTTCGTGACTTCGCCGGGAATGCGGATCGCCAGGCCTGGTCCGGGGAAGGGATGGCGGCCCACGAATTGCTCGGGCAGGCCCAACTCGCGGCCCAGCGCGCGGACCTCGTCTTTGAACAGTTCGCGCAAAGGCTCGACCAGCTTCATGTTCATCCGCTCGGGCAGGCCGCCGACATTGTGGTGGCTCTTGATCGTAACGCTTGGCCCGCCGGTGAAGGACACGCTTTCGATCACGTCAGGATAGAGCGTGCCCTGCGCCAGGAAATCGGCGCCGCCGATCTTCTTCGCCTCAGCCTCGAACACGTCGATGAAGGTCTTGCCGATGAACTTGCGCTTGGCTTCGGGGTCGGTGACGCTGGCGAGGCCGCTCATGAACTGTTCCTCGGCATCGACCACCACCAGCGGGATATTGTAGTGGTCGCGGAACATGGTTTCGACCTGCTCGCGCTCGTTGAGACGCAGCAGGCCATGATCGACGAACACGCAGGTCAGCTGGTCGCCGATCGCTTCGTGGATCAGGATCGCCGCGACCGAGCTGTCGACCCCGCCCGACAGGCCGCAGATAACCTTGCCGCTACCCACCTGTTCGCGGATCTCGCGGATCTTGGTCTCGCGGTATGCGGCCATGGTCCAGTCGCCCGGCAGGCCGCACACCTTGTGCACGAAATTGGCGAGCAGCTTGCCGCCATCGGGCGTGTGGACGACCTCGGGGTGGAACTGCGTACCGTAGAATTTGCGGCGCTCGTCGGCAATCACCGCGAAGGGCGCGCCATCGGAAATGGCGACGATTTCGAAGCCGGGCGCGAAGCGGGTGACCTTGTCGCCATGGCTCATCCACACCTGGTGGCGCTCGCCGACGCTCCACAGCCCTTCGAACAGCGCGCAATCCTTGGTCACGGTCAGGAACGCGCGGCCGAATTCGCCGCCTTCACCGGTTTCGTGCCCGGGGCGAACTTCACCGCCGAGCTGGTGGCTCATCACCTGCTGGCCATAGCAGATGCCAAGGATCGGCACGCCCGCTTCGAACAGCAGTTCGGGCGCGCGCGGTGATCCTTCCTCCGGCACTCCGGCGGGCGAACCCGACAGGATAATGCCCTTGGGCTTCAGGCGGTGGAAAGCGGCCTCTGCCTGCGAGAAAGGGGCGATTTCGGAATAGACCCCGGCTTCGCGCACGCGGCGCGCGATCAGCTGGGTCACCTGGCTGCCGAAATCGACGATGAGGATGGAGTCGGGAATGTGCTGCTGGTCCATGTCGGCCCGTTAAGGATGCGCGGCCAAGCTGTCCAGCATTCGCCGCGCCCTTTGCACGACTGGCAAGGCCCGATTGCAGTTTTGGCAATGCCTGTAGCAATCTTCGCAACTGCAGCATCGGGAACGCTGCACTGCACCATGAGTTTTTGTTTGCAACCCGGGCCTTCGCGCGCCCGGTCGAACATTCTACCAGGGCATTCCATCAGGAGTTTTACATGCGTCTCGTTCTTGCTTCTGCCGCAGCGGCACTCGCACTGGTCGCCGTTCCGGCCACTGCCAACACCGACACCGTTGAGGTGCGCGTCGCCTATGGCGATCTCAACCTCACTACCGCTGAAGGCCGCGCCGCGCTCGATCAGCGTGTGCACCGCATGGCTGTAAAGGCGTGCGAAGTGGCCGATCCGTTGGGTCGCGCCCCGGCCAAGACCGACTGGAACTGCGTCGCCGCCACCAAGCGCGCCGCACTGGCACAGGTCGAGCGGAACGACGCACCCCGCACTGCGATGGGCGCCGACTAAGCCTCTCGCACAAGCTTTCAAAGCTTCCTCCCGGCCGGCCCTCGTTCAGCAGAGCGGGGGCCGGTTTCTCATGTCCGCAGCAAGGCGCGACTTAGTTGCATTTCACGCAACACATTTGAGCGTTTTCTCATTTGTGTTTAAAAGAACGAAACATTATTTCTTGTGCATCGCAGCAAGGCAGGGCTTTCTCTCCCCCCTTCCAGGCCGCGATGCCAAGGCCTTGCCGGGATCTCTCCCCTCCCAACCCGGCAATTGGCCAGCCCGGTTGCCAGCGCCCCTCTCCCCTCCCGGGCGCGTCCGGATCCGCTGAAGCCTGCCAGGGCGCAGGGCCGGATCGGCAAAAGGCAACCAGCGCAGCGAGCGAGGCGTGGTCGCCACCAGTCCCCCCAAACCCGGTGGCCACGCCTCTCTCGCAAATGCCGCCGCGCATTGCGGTGCGGCCGGCAAGGCCGGGATCAGTTCGCGCTGTAACCATTGGCGCGAGGCCCGCGAACCAGCCGGTGACGCCGCCATGACGGCCAAGAACACAAGAAAGGAAAACATCATGCAGAATATCGCAGAAAAGCTCTTCTCGCTGATCGCCGCGATCAGCCTGAGCGGACTGATGTTCAACGCCGTAATCGTCTGAGGCTTGCCCTGGCCTCAGGCCGCAGAGGCGCGGCCGCCCGTCTTGATCTCCCCCCTCCTACGGACGGCGGCCGCGTCTCATCGCAATTCATTTTCCGGGAAACAAGCGCCGTTGCACTGCTACATCTGCAGGCTTGCACCTGGCCGCCGCGTGATCTCTTGCAGCGCGATATCGCATGCAAGGAAAGAAGCGGGATGAACACCAAGGTCGCCTTTACCGGATTACTGGCACTCACTCTGGCGCAAACGGCTCAGGCGCAAAGCCAGCCGGTCCACTGGGCCGAAACCCGCAGCGAAGCGCAAGCGCAGGTCGCTTTTACATTGCCGCTGGGCCATGCCCGCAGTGCAGCGCGCACCGCTCCGCGGGTCGAGTTGATGCTGCGGCAGGGCACCCCGTCGAGCGAATTTGCGATCATCGATCACGCCGAGCAGCAGCGCTGGCAAGAACGCCGGATCGGGCTGACGCTGAATGACAGCCCGCGCCTGATGCTCAATGGGCGCGAATTGCAGACTATGGAGCGCAAGCACGGCGTGAGCGATGTCGTGCTGATTGCCGGCGGGGTCGTGCTTGCCCTGGGGATCGGCGCGCTGATCGCCTACGATGCCATCGATGACGCGAGCGAATAGCGCACGATTACGGTCAGAATTGCTCGCCTGACCGGGCAACCAGTTCGCGCAACTCGGTCTTGAGCAGCTTGCCGATGTGGCTGCGCGGCATTTCCTCGATCGGATAGAGCGCCGCGAGCCGCTGGGTCTTGCCCAGGCGGGCATTGACGGCGTCGCGGATCGTATCCGGATCGCGTGCACCATCGCCCAACCGCACGAAGCCCACGGGCGTCTCGCCCCAGCGCTGTGACGGCACGCCCACAACCGCCGCTTCGAGCACGTCCGGCTCCTTGTCGAGCTCGGCCTCGAGGTCACTCGGGAAGATGTTGAACCCGCCAGAGATGATCATGTCCTTTGCGCGGCCGACCAGTTCGACGAAACCGTCTTCATCGACCCGCCCGATATCGCCCATGCGTTGCCACACGTCGCCCGTTTCGGGATCGGTCCAGTAACCCTCGCGAGTCTTTTCCGGCTGGTTCTTGTATCCGCTCATCATCGTCTGGCTGCGGCCGATCAGGTTGCCCGGCGTACCCGGCGGCACCGGCCGGTCATCATCGTCCAGCACTTTCAGTTCGCTGCCCGGCGCGGGCCGGCCGACGGTGTGCAGCTTGCCCGGGAAATCGTGGCACGGCAGCAGGCACACCACCCCTCCTTCGGTCATCGAATAGATCTCGATCAGCCCGCCCGGCATGCGCCGCAACACCTCTGCCTTTAGCTCGGCGGAGAAGGGCGCGCTCGTGCAGTATTTGAGCTTGAGCGCCGACAGGTCGAACTGGTCGAAGCGCGGCTCTGCCATCAGCCGCTGGTATTGCACCGGCACCAGCATCGTCACGGTCACGCCATGCGCCTGCGCCCGCTCGAGCCATTCCAACGTGTTGAACTTGCCCATGATATTCACTGTCCCGCCCGCCAGCAGCACCGGCAGGAAGGCGACCATGGTCGTGTTCGAATAGAGCGGCGTCGAGGCGAGCGAGCGCACCGGAATTCCTGCGCCGAGATAGCTTGCCGCGGTGGGCGCGAACTGGCGCCAGCGCATCTGGTGCGAATGGACGATGCCCTTGGGAATGCCGGTAGTGCCGCTGGAATAGATGATGTTGAACGGATCTTTCGGTGCCGGTTCGAACGCCGGTGCACGGGTGCCGGACGGGGCCATCCAGCCCGCCAGATCCTCCAGCGCCACATGGCCCAGCTCGGGCAGGAAATCCGGCCCCAGCTCTTCGCGTTTCGCAGCATCGATGAACAGGTGCCGCGCGCCGCTGTCTCGCGCCATGCCGATCAGCTGTTCCTTCGAAGCGCTGGTGGTGAGCGGCGCTGCCACCCCGCCTGCGCGCACCGCAGCGAGGAACACCAGCGCGTAGTTGATGCAGCTTGTGCCCAGGATCGCCACCGCCTGCCCGCTTTCAAGGCCCGTTGCGACCAGCTGCGCCGCGATCCGCTCCACATTCTCGTCAAGCTGTGCCCAGGTCAGCTCGCGCTCCCCATCGCACAGGGCAGGGACGTCAGGCTGCGCCAGCGCCCAGGCCTTGAGAACGGCAGAAAAGTCCCCGAATTCGGCACTCAGCAGCGCCCGTGCATCTGCGTGATTCATGCGCGCGTTGATAAGCGGGCGGGATGCCCAAGTCGAGCGGTGGAAAACCGCCCGCAAACTGGCCTGAAAGCTTGGGATTCGCCCCTGCCGCGCCTATATGATGGGCATGTCGGAAAACTCTGAGAACACCCCCTGAAAAAACCGTCCAGATGGGCGAATATGGCGCAGATTCGATCAAGGTCCTGAAAGGCCTCGATGCGGTGCGCAAGCGCCCCGGCATGTATATCGGCGACACCGATGACGGCAGCGGCCTACACCACATGGTGTTCGAGGTTTCGGACAATGCCATCGACGAGGCATTGGCGGGCCATTGCGACCTGGTGCTGATCGAACTCAACCCGGACGGCAGCGTCAGCGTGGAAGACAACGGCCGCGGCATCCCGGTCGATATGCACAAGGAAGAAGGCGTGTCGGCGGCCGAGGTCATCATGACCCAGCTGCATGCCGGCGGCAAGTTCGAGAACACCAGCGACGACAACGCCTACAAGGTCTCGGGCGGTCTCCACGGCGTGGGCGTGTCGGTGGTCAACGCGCTCAGCGAATGGCTGGAGCTGACGATCTGGCGCGACGGCAAGGAGCACTGGATGCGCTTCGAGCATGGTGACGCGGTCGCGCCGCTGGTGGTCAAGGGCGACGCGCCGAAAGTCGAAGGCAATTCGGACCCGAACGGGTTCAAGAAGGGCACGCGCGTCACCTTCAAGGCCAGCCACGACACCTTCAAGAACGTGACCGAGTTCGATTTCGACAAGCTTGAGCATCGCTATCGCGAGCTCGCCTTCCTCAATTCGGGCGTGCGCATCCTGCTGCGCGACAAACGCCACGAAGAACCACTTGAGCATGACCTGTTCTACGAAGGCGGGATCGGGGCATTCGTCAGCTGGCTCGATCGCAACAAGCAGCCTTTGATCGCTGCGCCGATTTCGGTTTCGGCCGAGAAGGAAGGCATCGGCATCGACGTGGCGCTGCAATGGAATGACAGCTATTACGAAAACGTCCTGTGCTTCACCAACAACATCCCGCAGCGCGATGGCGGCACGCACCTCGCCGCCTTCCGTGCGGCGCTGACGCGTACGCTCAACAATTACGCCACCGCGTCAGGGCTGATGAAAAAGGAAAAGGTCAGCCTGTCGGGTGAAGACATGCGCGAAGGCCTGACCGCGATCGTCAGCGTCAAGCTGCCCGATCCCAAATTCGGTTCGCAGACCAAGGACAAGCTGGTCTCTTCCGAAGTCCGCCAGCCGCTGGAAAGCCTAATGGGCGAAAAGATGAGCGAGTGGCTGGAGGAAAACCCGGCTGACGCCAAGGCGATCATCCAGAAGATCATCGACGCCGCCGCCGCCCGCGAAGCGGCGCGCCGGGCCCGCGAGATGAGCCGCAAGGGGGCGATGAGCGTCGCCAGCCTGCCGGGCAAGCTGGCCGATTGCCAGGAACGCGATCCCGCCAAGTCCGAACTCTTCCTGGTCGAGGGCGATTCGGCAGGCGGATCGGCCAAGCAGGGGCGTGACCGCAAGACGCAGGCGATCCTGCCGCTGAAGGGCAAGATCCTGAACGTCGAGCGCGCCCGGTTTGACCGGATCATCAGCTCGAAGGAAGTCGGCACGCTTATCCAGGCGATGGGCACAGGCCTGCGCGACGAGTTCAACCTGGAAAAGCTGCGCTATCACAAGATCGTGATCATGACCGACGCCGACGTCGACGGCGCGCATATCCGCACGCTGCTGCTGACATTCTTCCACCGGCAGATGCCGGAGATCGTCAAGGCGGGGCATCTCTTCATCGCCCAGCCGCCGCTCTACAAGGTCGCCAAGGGGCGCAGCGAGGTCTATCTGAAAGACCAGGCCGCGCTGGACCGTTACCTGGTCGATGCCGGGCTGCAGGGCCGCGTGCTGGAAAGCGTTACCGGCGCGCGTTCGGGCGACGATCTGCGCGCTCTGGTCGATCATGCGCTGCGGCTGAAGAACCTGCTCGCCTTTGTGCCGCGCAAATACGACAGCGCGATCATCGAGCAGATGGCGCTTTCCGGCGCGCTCGATCCTTCACTCGATCCCGCCACCCGCGCGCAGGCGCTGCAGTTTGCGGCCCAGCGCATGGAGCTGGGCGATCACGAAGCGAAATGGTCTGCCCGGATCGGCGATGATGGCGTGGTCCGGTTCGAACGGCTGTGGCGCGGGGTCACCGACGTCCACGAGATCGAAGCCAAGTTCCTGGTCAGTGCCGAAGCGCATAAGCTGCACGCCCTCGCCGGCAGCCATGCCGAAACCTATGCCCGCCCCGCGCGACTGGTGAAGAGTGGCGCCGAGCCGGAGGCTGTGCCGGACGACGATGTCGAGGCTGACGACCTGCCGCCCGCCACCGGAGATGGCGGCATCATGCGGCCCACCGAATTGCTCGAAGCGGTGCTCGCGGCCGGGCGCAAGGGGCTGTCGGTGCAGCGCTACAAGGGGCTGGGCGAGATGAACGCCGAGCAGCTGTGGGAGACCACGCTCGATCCGGAAAATCGCGCGTTGCTGCAGGTCAAGGTCGAGGATGCCGATGTGACCGACGAGATCTTTACCCGCCTGATGGGCGATGTCGTCGAGCCGCGCCGCGAATTCATCCAGGACAATGCGCTCAACGTCGCGAACCTCGACGTGTGATCCAGCTACTTGCCCAGGGCTGCATCCTGATTGCAGCCGGATGGCTTGTCTGCGTCAGCCTGATCGCCCTGGTCGTGCCTGAAACGGCCCGGCGCGGCCTGGCCAGCATGGGCAGCACCGCGGCAATACAGTTTGGCGAGCATATTCCCCGTGCCGTTGTCGGAATTGCCTTTGTAGTGAGAGCAGCCGAGTCCAAGGCGCCCCTGCTGTTCACGATCGGCGGCTGGTTCCTGCTGGTAACATCGATCGCGATCATGCTGGCGCCGCGCCACTGGCATGCCCAATATGCGCGCTGGTGGGCCGAGCGAATTCCGCGCTGGGGCTTTCGCATGGCAGCGCTTGCGGCTCTTCCAGCCGCCGCGGCAATCGCTTATGCCGCGCTTTAGAGACTCACGGGAGTAGCCGATGACTGAGCAGACCGAGCGCGACGGATACGAGCATTTGGGCTTTGTCGTGCTGCTCGCGCTGCTGACTGCGGGTGTCGTGTTCGTGGTCTGGCCGTTTGCATCGCCGGTGCTGTGGGCGGCGCTGGCTGCGATCATGTTCCAGCCGCTCTATCAGTGGTTCCTCAAGCGAACCAACAACGGCCCCAACAAGGCCGCGATCGCCAGCCTGCTTTTCATCACCTTTGCCGTATTGCTGCCGGGACTGTTCATCGGCAGCCTGATTGTCGACCAGGCGGCCGGAGTTGTGATCGCGTTCCAGGAAGGCGATCTCGACGTGGCGGCGTGGTTCACGCAAATATTCGGCGTGCTGCCGGCGCAGCTGCGCGAGCCGCTGGAGGAGATGGGACTCGCCAATTTCGGCGACGTGCAGAAGCGCGCGCAGGAACTTCTGGCCGAAAGCGCCGGGATGATCGCGCAACAGGCGGTTGCGATCGGCGGCGGGCTGTTCAGCTTCGTCCTGTCTTTCCTGATGGGGCTTTATGTCACCTATTTCCTGCTCCGCGATGGCAGGCCGATCAGCCAGGCGATCCTGCGCGGACTGCCGCTCGAATATGCCATCGCCAAGCGGCTGGCAGAGCGGTTCATTGCGATCGTGCGCGCCACGATCAAGGGTTCGGTGGTGGTCGGCATCGTCCAGGGTGCGCTCGGTGCGATTACCTTCTGGATCGTGGGCGTACCCGCTGCGTTGCTGCTGGGGCTGCTGATGGCGATCTTCTCGCTGCTGCCGGCGGTCGGCACGGGCATCGTCTGGGTGCCGATGGCAGCATACCTGCTCGCCACCGGGTCCGTGTGGGAGGGGGTCTTCGTGATCATTTCCGGCGTCGCCGTGATCGGCATGGCCGACAATGTGCTGCGCCCGATCCTGGTCGGCCGTGACACCGGCATTCCCGACTGGATCATCCTGGTCACAACACTCGGCGGGATTGCCACCATGGGCCTGGCCGGGGTGGTGCTGGGGCCGCTGCTGGCAGGCCTGTTCCTCGCCAGCTGGTCGATCGCGCAGGAATATCTGCTGCACCACAAACTGGCAGAATCCGAAGAGTAGCCGGGCAGCGATGCGGCGCGTTGCCCCCGGATCGCAGGCCGAGCAGGTCGGCCGACTTTTCCTCGCAGCGGTGCTGGTGGTGTTCGCGCCGCACCTGCCCTTCGGCAATTACCTGATCTATCCCTTCATGATCCTCGGTACCTGGTTCCATGAGATGGGCCATGGTCTGGCGGCATTGGCGCTCGGTTACGATTTCGACCGGTTGCTGATCTTCGCCAACGGGTCGGGCCTGGCGGAAAGCCGCACGCCTGCCGATGCGCCGGCGATCGCGCGCGCGCTTGTCGCCGCGGGCGGCCCGCTGGGGCCCAGTTTCATCGGTTCGGCGCTGATCCTGGCCAGCGCCCGGCGCAAACTGTGGCGCCCGGCGCTGATCATGCTCGCCGCCATTATTGCACTGTCGACCCTGATCTGGGTCCGCACACTGACCGGCTGGATCGTGCTGCCGCTGATCGTAGCCGCGGTGGGTTTGCTGGCATGGCGCGGCGGTGACGGGCTGGTCCGCTTTGCCTTGCAGTTTCTCGGCATGCTGGCGGGCCTGAGCATGTTCCTGAGCTGGGATTACCTGTTCATGGAGAGCGCCGTGATCGACGGCCAGCTGATCCTGTCAGACACCGGCGCGATCGCCGCCAACCTGCTGTTGCCGCATTGGGTCTGGGCGATGCTGCTGACAGCATGCGCCGCGCTGATGATCGGCGGCAGCCTGCGTTACGCACTGCGCCAACGAGCCGCCCCCAGACTGTCTTGAGTTTGCCGCACGCGCGCGCCATGTGGGGCCCATGAGTCGCCTTTTCCCGCTGTTCGCCGCACTGCTGCTGTCAGCCTGCGCCGCAACCCCGCCGCCTTCGCCCGCCACGCCGCTGCAACCGCAGGTCTTGCGGGTGATCGGGCTTAACGACTTCCATGGCAATCTGGAGCCGCTGCCGCGCCCGATCCGCGTGATCGAAGATGACGGCACCGAAAGGCAGATTACCGTCGGCGGTGCAGCCTATCTGGCGAGCGCGGTCGAGCAGGCCCGCGCCGGGGCCGAGCATTCGCTGGTGATCGCGGCGGGCGACCTGATCGGGGCCAGTCCGCTCGCCTCCAGCTATTTTCTCGATGAACCCGCGATCGGCGCGATGAACCGCATCGGGCTGGATTTCAACGCGGTCGGCAATCACGAATTCGATCGCGGCTGGGAAGAGCTCAAGCGGATGCAGGAAGGTGGGTGCGAGCAGTTCACCGTGCGCCAGCCATGCGCGGTCGAAAGCCCTTACCAGGGCGCGGATTTCCAGTTCCTCGCCGCCAATGTGATCATGCCCGATGGCAGCACTCTGTTCCCGGCTTACAGCGTCCGCTCGTTCGGCGAGGGCGCAGGCAAGTTCGAAGTCGGCGTGATCGGACTGACGCTGAAGGACACGCCGACACTGGTGACGCCAGGCGGCGTTGCCGGCCTGACCTTCGAAGCCGAGGCAATGGCGATCAACCGCGCGGTCGCAGCGCTCACCGCCAAGGGCGTCGAAGCGATCATCGTCGCCATCCACGAAGGGCTCTACACCGAAGTAGGCTATAACGACAAAAGCTGCGGCGGGGTCTATGGCCCATTGCTCGGCATCCTGCGCGAGGTCGATCCGCGGGTCGACCTGGTCATCTCCGGCCACACCCATCGCTCCTATGTCTGCGACTTCACCGACATCGACCCGAGCCGACGCTTCACCGTGGTCAGCGCGGGCTATGGCGGATCGCTGCTCACCGAAATCGACCTGGCAATCGATCCCGTAACCCGGGATGCACGGGTCATGCGCGCGGACAACCGCGTAGTGCAAAGCAGCCGTGTCGCTCCAGACGGCACGCCCAGCGAAACGGTGGCCAGCCTGCCGCAATACGCGCCGGATGCCGAGGTGGCCGCCTATGTCGCGCGCTATGTCCAAGCGGCGCAGACCGCGGCGACGCGCCCGGTCGGGCGGATCAGCGGCGACGCGCACGGCCCGCCGCTTCCTGCCACGGAAGAAACCAGCCTTGGCAATGCGATTGCTGATGCACAGCTGTTCGCGACCCGCGACGCAGGCGCGCAGATCGCGCTGATGAACAATTCGGGCGTACGTAACGGGATCGACCCCGCGCAAGACGGCACCATCACCTATGGCGACATTTTCTCGGTGCAGCCCTTCGCCAACCAGCTGGTCACCCGCAGCTTCACCGGCGCGCAGCTGCTGGCGCTGCTCGAACAGCAGTTCGACAGCCAGGGTTTCCTCCAGACCTTCAGCGTATCGGAGGGTTTTGCGCTCAGCTATGACCTGAGCCGACCCGAAGGCGCCCGGGTGGTTTCCGCCACCTTCATGGGCCAGCCGATCGATCCTGTCACCACCTATCGCGTGACCATGAACAGCTTCCTTGCCGCCGGGGGCGACAGCTTCACCCTGTTCGAAACTGGCACGGACAGCGTGATCGGCCCGCTCGATCTCGATGCCTTCGAGGCATGGCTGGCTGCCGCGGAAATTCGCGAATTGCCGCCGATCGACCGCATCACCGAGGTGACACCGCCGCAATAATGGAGGAGATCAGGTGGCGATGCGGATCGTGTTGATCCCGCGCGCGCCACCGTCCTCGCCCGACAGGCCGACGAAGATGGTGTCGATGATGCGGGCAAGCTTCTCCTCGCTCAGCCGCTCGTCGATATAGGTCAGCGCCTCGGGCAGCGTGTAATTGGTCACCATCTGGTTGATTAGCGACAGCGCCTGGTCGATCTCCAGCCCCGGAAAGAAGCCGTCCGCCTGCGCCTGGGCAATGACTTCGCACAGATAGTGGTCGGCCAGGTCGACGAAACTGCGCACCCGTTCGAAGCGGGCCGCCCCCGCCTCGCACATCATCGCGAAGGCGGCCGGATCGGACCTATAGCGCGACCGGTTGACGCGAAAGCGCCGGACGAAGAATTCATACATCTTGCGATTGGGCGGCAAATCGGCCGCGACGACTTCTTCCATGATCGCGACATGTGGCTCGAACCACAGCTCCACCGTGGCCTCGAACAGATCGTCATCGTCCTCGAACAGTTCTTCCAGCCTGCGCCGCGGCATGCGGCCTGTAGCGATCAGATCGGTCAGGCGCACTTCCTCGCCCCGCTGTTCGAACAACTCATATGCCAGCAGCGCGGCACGGCGCCGCTCTGTCTGCTGCAATTCGGGAGCCATCATCGCCTGATCCTTGATTGACGCCGATCAATCTAATGCCTTGGACGCGCCGCTTAAACCCGCAAATGCGAAATATTTTGCAGCGCAGCGAAACCGGTGCGGTCAGCCGGGCGATTTGGGCGGCAAGGGGATGAAGGCAGAGGTCCGCCGCTTGTATTCGGCGTATTTGTCACCCTTGGTGCGGTCCATGCCCTTTTCCAGCAAGGCTACGCCCGACCACTTGGTGAGCGTGAAGCTGAGGAACAGCGGCCCGGCCACAGTATAGAGCGCATAGTCCCAGCCGGCCGAGGCGCAGACCAGCCAGATCCCCCACCAGGCGGCAAAGTCGCCGAAGTAATTTGGATGGCGAGTATAGCGCCACAGGCCGGTGTCGAGCACCTTGCCATGGCTCGCTGGATCGGCCTTGAACCGAGCAAGCTGCCAGTCGCCCACCCATTCGAAGAAGATACCGACGAGATAGATCGCCACCCCGACCCAGGCGAGCGGCGTGATCGGCGCAGGATCGCTCGAAGCGAGGATCCCGACCTGCGCCGGGCTGGAAACCAGAAACAGCAGCACCGCCTGCATCAGCCACACCTTGGTAAGCGCAGCGACCGCGAAATTGCCCTTTTCGCGGTCTTTCTTGAGGATCATCTTGTAGCGCTTGTCCTCGCCTTCGCGGCTCCACCGGCGGATCAGATAGATGCCGAGGCGAAAGCCCCAGGCGCAGGTCATCGCCATGAGCAGGAAGGCCAGCGCACCCGGCTCGGCCAGCTGGAAATAGCTGGCGATCGCCATGATCCCCATGCCTGCGCCCCAGAAGGCATCGATGAAGGAGACATCGTCGATCTTCACCGATACCAGCCATTGCGCCACCACCAGCGCGAGCAGGATCGCGGCATTCACCAGCAGGGCATCAAGCATGGCCGTTCTCCTCGATCAGTTTCAGCGCCTGCGCTTCGAGCACCGTGTAGCGCGCATAGTCAGGCAGTTTCGAGCGCATGAACTGCGCGATCTTCAGCAGGTCCTGTCCATAATCGCCGGTGGGCCAGATCGGCGGGCCGAACCCAAGAATGTTGCGCTCGTTGCAAACCCAGGCCGGCACCACCGGCACATTGGCCGCGCGGGCGATATTGTAAAAGCCCGATTTCCAGCTGCCGTCGGTGCTGCGGGTTCCCTCGGCTGCGATCACCAGTGCCAGATGATCGCGCCGCGCGAATTCTGCAGCGACCTGTTCGACATAGTTGGCGCGCTTGGTCCGGTCGATCGGGATCCCGCCCATGTCGAACATGAAATTGCGCATGATCCCCTGGAACAGCGTGTGCTTGCCCATGAAATTGGGCTCAACCCCTTCTTCGGCGGTGGCGCCGATGAAGAACACGAAATCCCAGTTCGATGTGTGCGGCGCGCCCGCGATTACGAATTTGGGCAGGTCGGGCAGGTGCCCGTCGATCGTCCAGCCCTTCCAGCGATAGAGCACCATGATGATGCGGCGCACCAGGCGCGACAGCAGCGACCGCTTTCGTTTCGTTTCTGGCGATGACAATTCTCTCTCCCCTGTCGCAAATGCCTAGCAGTTACGTAGCGGAATGCGAGAGGGTTTCGGCAATGCCGTGCGCGGCTTATCCTTCCTCGAACTCGCACTTGTAGCCATTGCCCATCACGGCCAGATTTACCGAAAGGAAACGCCAACCGCGGCTTGTCTTCCATGCGTCGGCATGGAGCACCAGACATTCTTCCCTCGATTTGCCCTCACGAACGGCCAATTTGCGAGTGACGATGCCATATCGACCCTCCACCCGCACCATCGGCGCAGCGAAACGAACGGTTACGCGATCAGGATCGAACATTGCGGTTAGGAATTTACCAGCTTCGGCACCGGCGAGACGCGCAGGAGTGCCATTGCGCTTGATAAACGTGACCACAACGTCATCATGCAAGCCGACCGCGCCGCGGAAATATGGGCTCGGGTGAGAAAGAAAATTGTTGAGAGTGCGGACTGCCAGTTCCAGATCGCCCTCTGGATCATATGGCTGTTCGGACAGGGGAACGGGCGTTGTCGGACGAATGATCGCGCGACCGTTTCCAGCCGCCCCTTGTCCGGCGGACGACGAAGGAGGAGGGGTTTCAACCGCGGAGTTCTCCGGCTGCGCCCAGGAAGGAGTAGCTTGACTGGACGCAGCCGGAGCCGGTTTGGAAGGAGGTGCCTCCGGAGAAGGGGGGCGAGGCGGAGGCCTGCGACGCTGCGATCGTGCAGAGGAACCCGATGGTGCGACCCAAGACTCGGGGATGAGAATTCAAGGTTCCCGCCTCCTTCCGAAAACAACACTAGTCGGTTTTCGTAAGGGATGTCGCGTCTGGCGATGTAGCAGTACGTTTCGTTTGGCTACGCAGTTGCCCCCGGAACGACATCTTCGTGGCCGATCCCGGCCCTTGGATGATGCGCAGGCAAGCGGCCCCGCGCACGCTCCACGATGTCGCTGACTGCAGCAGTCGCGCCATCCAGCAGCTGGGCGGCAGAAACGCGCATCGTGGCGATCCCGGCGCGTTCGAGCCAGGCTTCGCGCTCGCTATCGGTGGCCGAGCCTTCAAGCTCGATCGCGAGCCGTGCATCGGGGCAGTAGAAATCGTGGCGATATTTGCCGGTGGCGCGCTGGCGGTTGAACATCAGCCCTGCGGGCCGGCCACGCAATTCGCGCCACAACAGCGCTTCGCCGAGATAGGAATCAAGCTGCGCGTTGCGCGCATCCTCGTCGATCGCATTGCCCACTGTCGGCACGTCTATTCCATCCGAGTCGCTGTTAGCGGCTGTGGGTTTGCATGCAGCACAGGCGCGGACAAGGATTCGTCGCCGCTGTCACAAATCGTTCATGAAGCGGGCGAGTGCCCACCTCGATGGCTGACCCTGTCACTCGTAGAAAAGGGTCCCGTCAGCGAGATAGAATTCGCCATCGTCACCCTGAACGCGCGCATCCAGCAGGGCGGCAATCTCTGCCATCTTCTTGATGATCGCGTTGTCAGGGGACTTCACGATGATTGCGCCGTCGCGAAAGTCAAACGGCACCTCGCCCGGCGGGCGGTTCAGCAACCGCGCCAGAAACCCAGCGGGCCTGGCCCAGATCGCCAGGCCTTCGTTGGCATAGGCCAGCGACATGCCCTCAGCGGTGGTCCCGACAATCTCACCGACAATCGTCAGGCTCGGGTCAGCTGCGCACAGATCCTGCCATTCCGCCAGCGAGATATCGCTCCCGCTTTCCCAGAAATCCTTGCGGCGGTGGATATGAAGTTCGTAGCCCACTGCTCACATCCGGAACACGCCGAAGGCGGGCCGTTCGGGGATAGGTGCTTCGAGGCAAGCGGCGAATGCCAGTCCCAAAACATCGCGCGTCTGCACGGGATCGATCACCCCGTCATCCCACAACCGCGCGGTGGCGTAGTAGGGGTTGCCTTCGTCTTCGTATTTCTGCCGGATCGGCGCCTTGAAGGCCTCGGCCTGTTCGGGCGTCCAGCTCTCGGCGTCGCGGTGGACGGTGGCGAGCACACTGGCCGCCTGCTCGCCGCCCATCACGGAAATGCGGGCATTGGGCCAGGTGAACAGAAAGCGCGGAGAATAAGCCCGCCCGCACATGCCGTAATTGCCCGCGCCGAAACTGCCGCCGATCACGACGGTAACCTTGGGAACGGTGGCGGTCGCGACCGCGGTGACGAGCTTCGCGCCATGCTTGGCGATGCCCTCTGCCTCGTACTTCCCGCCGACCATGAAGCCGCTGATGTTCTGCAGGAACAGCAACGGGATGCGGCGCTGGCAGGCGAGTTCGATGAAATGTGCACCCTTCTGCGCACTCTCGGAAAACAGCACACCGTTGTTGGTGAGGATCGCCACCGGCATCCCCCAGATATGCGCGAAACCGCACACGAGCGTCGAGCCGAAGTGCTGCTTGAACTCGTGAAATTCGCTGCCGTCGACCAGCCGCGCGATTACTTCTTTGACGTCATAGGGCGCGCGCACGTCCTCGGGGATCAGCGCGTAGAGATCCTCGGCATCGTATTTCGGCGGTCTTGGATCACGCAAGCCGTTCGTGTCGAGCGTAGTCGAGACACTGCCCAGCCCCCGGTTCTCGACTGCGCTCGAACCGAACGGAGAATTGAGGTGGCTGACGATGTCGCGCACGATGGTAAGCGCGTGTTCGTCATTTTCGGCGAGGTGATCGACCACGCCTGACTTGCGCGCATGCAAGTCGCCACCGCCGAGGTCCTCGGCGCTGATTTCCTCGCCCGTCGCGGCCTTCACCAAGGGCGGTCCCGCGAGAAAGATCGTGCCCTGTTCGCGCACAATCACGGTCTCGTCCGACATGGCGGGGACGTAGGCTCCGCCTGCGGTGCAGCTGCCCATCACGCAGGCGACCTGCGGGATACCGAGCGCCGACATGTTCGCCTGGTTGAAGAAGATCCGCCCGAAATGGTCACGGTCGGGGAAGACCTCGGCCTGGTGCGGCAAGTTCGCCCCGCCAGAATCGACGAGGTAGATGCACGGCAGGCGGTTTTCCTGCGCAATCTCCTGCGCGCGCAGGTGCTTCTTGACCGTCATCGGGTAGTAGGTGCCGCCCTTCACGGTCGCGTCATTGCACACGATCATGCACTGCCGCCCCGACACGCGCCCCACCCCGCAGATGATCGAGGCGCCGTTGACGTCGCCCTCGTACATCCCGTTGGCCGCCAGCTGGCCGATTTCGAGGAAGGGCGAGCCGGGATCGAGCAGCCGCTCGACGCGTTCGCGGGGGAGCAGCTTCCCGCGCGACACATGCCGCTCGCGATGCTTCTCCGGCCCGCCCAGCGCGGCCTCGGCCACCCGGGCGCGGAGTTCCTGCGCGAGGGCATGGTTATGCGCGAAACGGGCCTTGGCCTCGGGGCTCTCGCGGTCGAGTTTTGTCGAAAGGGTGGGGGCGGTCATGAAAAGGTTTGTCCTTCACGCAATTCAATATCGCCGATGCAGTCGATCCGTCCTCCGGCATCGACGAATTCGGCTGCTGTCATCTCCCGCGATACAGCCATCTGAGCCGTATCGCACCAGGGGCAACGGTATGTCAGTTCGGGCGGTCGGTAGCGTTTGCGGAAGGTCTGGAAGTCCATGCCGACCGCTGATGGAGCGCGCTGGATCACCTCGGCCAGCCTTGCCGAGCGCAAGTCTTCGGCCTGCTCCACCTCGGCGTCTCTCGCGTGAAAGAGCGCGAGGCGCCGACCGTCGCGATCGCCTGCGCTTGCCAGTCCGTCTGTCGCCATGTCGGTATCGCCACAGAACTCGAAATGCGGGTGACTCGCCCCGCAGTCGGGGCACGAGAGCAGCAGGACCTTGCCCTGAGCGATCACCCCGCTGCCCCAATCAGCTCACGTCCGATCAGCATCCGGCGGATCTCGTTTGTCCCTGCACCGATATCCAGCAGCTTGGCATCGCGCATGTAGCGCTCGACCGGCCAGTCGAGCGTATAGCCCGCGCCGCCCAGCGCCTGGACGCTTTCGGCAGCTACCTTGAACGCATTCTCGCTCGCCAGCAGGATCGTGCCTGCCGCATCGAACCGCGTCGTCTGACCCGCGTCACACGCCTTCGCCACCGCATAGGTATAGGCACGCGCCGATTGCAGCGCGACATACATGTCGGCAACCTTGGCCTGCATCAGCTGGAACGAGCCAATCGGCTTCCCGAACTGCTTTCTCTCACGCAGGTAGGGGATCACCGTGTCGAGGCAGGCCTGCATGATGCCGAGCTGTAGCCCCGCGAGCACCACCCGCTCATAATCCAGCCCGCTCATCAACACGCCCACGCCGCCATTGACCGGGCCCATCACGCGGTCCTCGGGAATGTGGCAATCGTCGAACACCAGCTCTGCCGTGGGGCTGCCGCGCATCCCCACCTTCTCGATCTTCTGACCGATCGAAAACCCCTCGTCGTCCTTCTCGATCAGGAAGGCGGTGATCCCGCGCGATCCGGCGTGACCATCGGTCTTGGCATAGACCACCAGCGTATCGGCCTCGGGCGCGTTGGTGATCCAGAACTTGGTGCCGTTGAGCACGTATCCGCCCGCAACTTCCTCGGCCTTCAATTTCATCGAGACGACGTCCGACCCTGCGCCCGCTTCCGACATGGCGAGGCTGCCGACGCGTTCGCCGGAGATCAGCTTGGGGAGATATTTCGCCTTCTGCTCGTCATTCCCCCAGCGGCGGATCTGGTTGAGGCAGAGGTTCGAATGCGCGCCGTAGCTAAGGCCCACCGAGGCGCTGGCCCGCGAGACTTCCTCGACCGCGATCACATGTTCGAGATAGCCGAGGCCGAGCCCGCCCCATTCCTCTTCCACCGTGATCCCGTGCAGGCCCAGTTCGCCCATCGGCTCCCACAGCTCGCGCGGGAACCAGTCCTCGCGGTCAACCTTTTCGGCAAGCGGCGCGATCTGCTCGTCGGCGAAGCGCGCGACTGTGTCGCGGATCATGTCGGCGGCCTCGCCGAGCTGGAAATCGAAATCGGGGGTGGCGCGCATGGGCTGTTCTTCTCCTCGCCTCGCCCATACCAGCGCGCGCGCATCACGCAAACCGGTTGCAGCTGAAATCACTGCCGATAGCGCGAGATCGGCAATGGCCCTTGGCCGCGCGCGTTCCACCGCCTAGGGTATATTTGGCTGATCGACCGGAGGCTTTTCGATGCGCAATATTCCGCTGCTTGCCTGTGTGCTGGTGCTGGCCGGGTGCAATCCGCCGGCAGACCAGCCCGCTGAAGAAAGCACGCCCGCAGCCGAAGCGACTGCGGAGGCGGACGCCGCAGAGGCGACGGACAGCCCCGAAGCGACACCAACGCCCGAAGAACTGGCGCTGGTCAACACCGCCTGGCGGGTGACCGGCGAAGACGGCGCGATCTACACCACCTTCTTCGATGCCGAAGGCGCCTATCGCGACACCAAGAATGGCGATCCCTGGGCGGATGGTGCGTGGGAACGGCTGGCCGACGGGCGGCTGTGCTTCGAGCCGAGCGATGAAGGCCGTACCGGCGCTTGCTGGACGCTCGGCAAGCACAAGAAGGACGGCACCATGCGCGTCACCGATGACAAGGGGCGCGAAGTGCTGTTGCAGCAGGTGACCTATCTTGCGCCAGTTGCCGAGGCGGAAGGCTGACGCGATCCCACCGGCAGATTCCCCAGCCAAGCCGATGATCGCCTTCGAGAACGCAGCCAGGCATTATGGCGCGGTCGTGGCAGTGGGCGGCGTCGACCTTGCCATTGCGCAAGGCAGCTTTGTCGCGCTGGTTGGTGCGTCGGGTTCCGGCAAATCGACCCTGCTCAAGATGCTCAACACGCTGGTAGAGCCGAGCAGCGGGCGGGTGCTGCTGGACGGGGAAGACGTGACCACGCTGAAGCCTGCAGCCTTACGCCGCCGGATCGGCTATGTGTTCCAAGGCATCGGCCTGTTCCCGCACATGACCGTGGCGGAAAACATCGCGATCGGCCCGCGCCTGCATGGCGAAAAGCTGCCCCCGCAGCGCATTGCCGAATTGCTGGAACTGGTCGAGCTCGATCCCGCGATGGCCAGCCGCATGCCTGATGAACTGTCGGGCGGGCAACGCCAGCGGGTGGGCGTGGCCAGGGCGCTGGCCAACAATCCGCAGGTGCTGGCGATGGACGAGCCGTTCGGCGCGCTCGACCCGATCACCCGCGATGCATTGGGCGAGCGGGTGCGGGCGCTGCATGACCGGCTGGGGCTGACAACGGTGATGGTCACGCATGACATGGCCGAAGCGCTGTTGCTGGCTGACCGGGTGCTGGTGATGGAAGCCGGCCGGATCGTGGCCGATGAAACGCCGGCGGCGCTGATCGGTGGTGCTGGCGGCGCTGAGGCGCAAGCGCTGGTCGCGGTGCCGCGCGCGCAGGCGGAACGGCTCGCCGCGATGGAACGCGAAGGCGGCCGGGCATGAACGGCCTGTGGGACCAATTGCTGGGGCTGGGGCCGCAACTCGCCGCGCATGTGCTGCTCTCGGCCTCGGCGATTGCGCTGGGCATAGTGGTCGCACTGCCGCTGGCGGTGTGGGCCAGCCGCTCGCCCCCGGTTGCGCGTGCAGCGCTTGGCTTTGCCAGCCTGGTGCAGACCGTGCCCGCTTTGGCGCTGCTGGCGCTGTTCTTTCCGATCCTTTTGAGCCTGAGAGTTGTGTTCGGCGAGGGGCTGCCCACGCTGGGCTTCCTCCCTGCGCTGCTGGCGCTGGCGCTCTATGCGCTACTACCGATCCTGCGCAATGCGGTGACCGCGCAGGCCAATCTCGATCCCGGCGTGCTGGAGGCGGCCGATGGCGTCGGGATGACCCGCTGGCAAAAGCTCACGCTGGTCGAAGCGCCCTTGTCAGCGCCCTACGTCATGGCGGGCATTCGCACCGCGGCGGTGTGGACGATCGGCGCAGCAACGCTGGCCACCACGATCGGCCAGCCGAGCCTGGGCGATCCGATCTTCGCCGGACTGCAGACGCAGAACTGGGCGCTGGTGCTGGCCGGGTGTCTTGCCTCTGCCGGGCTGGCGCTGGTGGCCGACTGGCTGTTGTGGTGGATCGAAACCGGCCTCGCCGCGCGCAGACGCTGGCAATGGGGCAGTGCGTTATTGGCCGTGGCGGGCGGAGTGCTGGTCGCGCTGACCTTCCAGTCGGGTGGCGGCGAGCGTGACCGGATCGTGATCGGTGCCAAGGGCTTTTCCGAGCAATATGTGCTCGCGCGGCTGATCGGGCAGCGGCTGGAGGATGCGGGATACGGCGTGGAATATCGCGACGGGCTGGGGTCGGCAGTGGCGCACGGAGCAGTGGCGAGCGGCGATATCGACCTGCTGGTCGATTACACCGGCACGATCTGGACCAACCAGATGAAGCGGAGCGACAACCCGCCGCGCGACGCAATGCTGGCAGAGATCGAGCAATGGGAAGCAGACACCAGCGGCATCCGCGTGCTCGGGCGGCTGGGGTTCGAAAACGCCTATGCCTTCGCCATGCGGCAGGACCGCGCACAGGCGCTGGGTGTCGCAGACCTGGCTGGCCTGGCCCGCGTCGCGCCGCAACTGACGGTTGGCGGCGACCCTGAATTTTTCGAGCGACCGGAATGGGTGGCGGTGCGCGACGCCTATGGCTTGCGCTTTGCCGGGCAGCGCAATTTCTCCCCCACCTTCATGTACAATGCGCTGCAATCGGGCGACGCCGACGTGATCAGCGCCTACACGTCAGACGGGCGGATCGCGGCGGACCGGCTGCGCGTGCTGGCGGACCCGCGCGGCGCCTTTCCCAATTACGATGCAGTGTTGCTCGTCAGTCCGGCGCGAAAAGGCGATGCGGGCCTCATCGCCACGCTGCAGCCACTGATCGGCGCAATCACGGTCGAAGCCATGCGCGAAGCAAATTACGCGGTCGACCGCGACGAGAACAAGCTGACGCCCAATGAAGCCGCGCGGCTGCTCAGCGAAAGGGCGGGGCTTTAGAATCCGGGGGCATCGGTGGGCCAGCCCTTGCCCGTAAGGCCCATCACCTTGAACAGCAGCCCCATCTGGTCTTCGGCGACCAGCCGCGCATGCTGGCGCTTGAGCTTCTCGGCCTCGCCCGGCGAGCGCCGCTGTAGCGCTTCCATCCGCATGTCGATCCCCAGCGCAGTCAGCCAGGCGCCCTGCATCTGCAGGCCGAGCACTTGCACGCCCTGCCGCTGCGCAACCTTGGCGAGCGTTTCGAAATCGACATGCGCGGTCAGATCCATGTCTCCCGGCGCGGAGAATATATCGACCTTCTGGTGCGCCTTGATCGCTTGCAAGGTCGATCCGGAGCGACTCTCGCGCGGGCCGTAATCGATCACCAGCGCGGCCCCGCCCTGCGCCGCCAGCCGATCCGCCAGTTCGCTCATGACCGCGGCCGACGCCGGGCTGGTTTCGATTACCGTGCCCTGGCTGGCATGGCGCCAGCTTTGCGGGACCGCCGCATCCATCGGCTTGTCACCATAAACGAACACCAGCCGGTCACCATCCAGCCCCACCATCCGTTCGCGCCAGCCTTCTGCCGCGCGCAGCAATTGCCGCACCGGCAGGGCATCGAAGAATTCATTGGCGACGATGAGCAGCGGGCCATCCTGAGGCAAGGTGGTGACATCGGCGTGGTGGATCACGCCGCGCATCGTGCCGCGCTGGATCTGGCGCAAGGCGTCTGAGCCTTCGACAAAATGCACCTGCGGGGTGAGGCCGTAGCGCCCGGCTGCGCGCAGTGCATCGACCGCCAGCGTGCCGCGGCCCGGTCCCAGTTCGACATAGTGGACGTTATCAGGTCGCCCAGCCCGCACCCAGATATCGGCCAGCCACAACCCGATCAGTTCGCCGAACACCTGGCTTACTTCAGGCGCGGTGATGAAATCGCCGGTGTCGCCCAGCGGGTTGCGGCTGGTGTAATAGCGTGCGTTGCTGTCACCCATGTATTGGGCGAGGCTGATCGGCCCGTTTTCGCGGATCAGCCGCCGGAATGTCTCCGCCAGGTCGCCGCGCGCATTGTCATTCATGCCTGCGCGGGCTTGGCCTGGCCGGTCCCCACCGGGGGACGGCTTAGCGCGAAGAGCGTTACAATCAATCCAAGCAGAATCAGCGGTATTGTGAGCCATTGCCCCTGACTTAATCCGGTTTCAGCGACGCGATAGGCAAGGTGTGCATCGGGTTCGCGGAAAAATTCGTTAACAAAGCGCGCCGCACCCATCCCTAGCGTGAAAACGCCGACCAGCAGGCCTGGGCGGTAGCGCGCGCTGGTTTTCCAGAACAAAAGCATCATGATCACGAACATGGCCAAGCCCTCCAGCCCGGCCTGGTAAAGCTGGCTGGGATGGCGCACTGTGAAGGTGCTGGCGCATTCGCCGGCCGCGCTGGGCAGGTCGCAGAACACCATCCCCCAGGGCACATCGGTTGCCCGGCCCCAAAGCTCACCATTGATGAAATTGGCGAGCCGGCCCAGGAACATGCCCATCGGCACGGAGACCGAAACATAATCTGCCACCCGCAGGAACGAGAGCTTGCCCCGCCAGCTGACCCACAGCATGGCAAACAGCACGCCCAGCAAGCCGCCGTGGAAGCTCATCCCGCCGTCCCACAGGCGCAGCAATTCCCAGGTCACCAGGCCATCGCCGGAAAAGCTGGTGAACAGTTCGGGGCGGTAGAAAGCGGCATAGCCCAGCCGCCCGCCGAAGATCACGCCCATCGTGCAATAGAAGAAGAGGTCATCGACATGCCGCTGCGCCATCGGCGCGCCCGGCTGCTTGATCATCTTCGTGACATGCCAATAGGCGAACAGGACTCCGCCGAGATAGGCCAGCGAATAGAACCGCAGGGTGAAGAACCCGAGGTCGATCCCTTCGACCAGGCCCAGGTCTTTCCAGAAAATCGGGTCCGATGCGCTGGTTGCGAGAACCCCTGAGGCGGCGAGTAGTGACAGCACGAAGCGAACCTCTATATAGGTGGGCATGCCGCTCCGGCACACCGTTCGGGGCGGCTTTTGGCACAGCCGGGGATTGGGGGAAAGCCTGTTCGCGGAAGGGACTTCCGCTAACGGGCTGCAGGACGCGGCCTCGAGAACAACTCGGGACGACAAGGAGAGAAATTCGCATGCCCACAGAGCTGGACAATGCGCTTGAGCACATCATCGGCGAACTGACCAAGGAAGGCCAGCCGTTCGAGACCGTACCCTTCGAACGCGACGGCATCACCATGCCCGTGTTCAAGAATGCCCCGCCAAGCCTGGCGCACTATTTCGCGCATTTCTGCAACGAGCATAAGGACCTGACCTTCCTGGTCGATGGCGATGTGCGGCTGACCTTCAGCGATTGCTGGACTGCCGCGACTCATGTTGCCGCCGGGCTGGCACAGCATCACGGAGTGACAAAAGGCGACCGCGTGGGGATCGCGGCGCGCAATTCCACGAGCTGGATCATCGCCTATATGGGGATCGTGATGGCGGGTGGCTGCGCCACGCTGCTCAACGGTTTCTGGAGCGGTGACGAGTTGGCCTATGGCATCCGCCTGACCGACTGCAAGCTGGTCCTCGCCGATGCCGGGCGCGCCCGGCGGCTCGAAGGCACCGAGCACGCTGCCAAGATCGTCCTGATCGAACATGATTGCCTACCCGCTCAAGGCCTCGCCAACGTATGGGGTGACGGCGACACCGCCATGGCGATGCTGGGCCAGTTGGGGCCGGACGATATCGCCACCATCCTCTACACTTCGGGTTCAACCGGGCAGTCGAAAGGCGCCTGGTCCGACCATCGCGGCGTGGTGAACGGCATTTTCAACTATGTCTCGCAAAGCGCGATGGCAAAGATTTTGCTCGAATCCCGCGGCGAGGACGTGAGCGCACAGCCCTGCGCGCTGATCGCAGTGCCGCTGTTTCACGTCACCGGCGAGGTGCCGCTGTTCCTGCAGAGCTTCGCCATCGCCCGCAAGCTGGTGATGATGCCGAAATGGGATGCGCGCGAAGCGTTGCGGCTGATGGAAGCGGAAAAAGTGACCTATTTCGTTGGCGTCCCGCTGATGAGCTATGAAATCGCCACCCATCCCGAGCGCGACCAGTTCGATGTATCGAGCTGCAAGAGCTTTGCCGCAGGCGGGGCGCCGCGCCCGGTCGATCACGTCACCAAGATCAAGGAAGCCTTCCCTGGCGGCTTTCCGCTGCTGGGTTACGGCCTGACGGAGACCAATGCAGTCGGCTGTGGCAATTTCAACGAGAACTACCTCGCCAAGCCGGGTTCGACCGGCAAGGCCAGCGTGCCGCTGGTCGACCTGGCGATCCTCGACAATGACGGCAATCCGCGCGCCCAGGGCGAGATCGACGAGGTGTGTATCCGCTCCGTCGCGAATTTCCGCGGCTATTGGGACAACCCGGAAGCGACCGCCGCCGCCTTTACCAAGGATGGCTATTTCCGCACCGGTGACCTCGGCTATCTCGACGAAGACGGCTATCTGTTCATTGTCGACCGCAAGAAGGACATCATCATCCGCGGCGGGGAGAATATCTCCTGCATCGAAGTGGAAGAAGCGATCTATGGCCATGATGCGGTGGCCGAATGTTCGGTGTTCGGCATCCCGGACGAGCGGATGGGCGAGGTCCCGGCGGCAGTCTATTACCTCAAGAAGGGTGCGACGCCGTTGACCGGGGAAGAACTGCGCGCTTTTCTCCTCACCCGCATCGCCCCGTTCAAGGTGCCGCTGCCCGAGCATATCTGGATCTCGGACACGGCGCTGCCACGGCTTGGCACGCAGAAGATCGACAAGCGCACCGTGCGCACGATGTTTGCCAGCGATCTGGTGGCTAGCTGAGGTCACAGCTTGAATTCCCCGCGCGTCCATGACCAGCGAGCGATTATCGATCGCCGCAACCTTGCCGAAGCCATCGCCAAGCTGGCAGCGGACAAGGGCGACAAGGCGCGCGGGGATATCGTCAAACTGCTGCGTGAGGCGCTGGAAGCGGGCCGGGCGGAAATTGCACAGCGACTGCAGGACAAGCCTTCCGCCGGGCATGAATGCGCCGGGGCGCAGGCTTTCCTGATCGACCAGCTTCTGCGCGTGGTGCATGACCATGTCACCGCAGACATCTATCCGGTCGCCAATCGCAGCAGCGCCGAACGGCTCGCGATCCTGGCGGTCGGCGGATACGGGCGGGCCGAAATGGCGCCGCATTCGGACGTCGATATCGCCTTCATCACCCCCACCCGCCGCGCACCGTGGTGCGAGCAGGTGATCGAGGCTATGCTCTATTACCTGTGGGACATGGGCCTGAAGGTCGGCCACTCCAGCCGCACGATAGACGACACCATGCGGATGGCGCGCGAAGACCTGACCATTCGCACTGCGCTGCTCGAAGGGCGCTTTATCTGGGGTGACCGCGCGCTCTACGATGAAACCAGCCGCCGCTTCTGGGCCGAAGTCGCCAAGGGCAGCGAACGCCAGTTCCTGACTCAGAAGCTGGAAGAGCGCAACACCCGGCACAAGCGGATGGGAGACAGCCGCTATGTGGTCGAACCCAATATCAAGGAAGGCAAGGGGGGCTTGCGCGACCTCCAGACGCTCTACTGGATCGGCAAGTATATCCACCGCGTGCGCAGCGCCTCTGAACTGGTCGATGTCGGCCTGTTTACCCGCGCCGAATACCGCAGCTTTCGCCGCGCCGAAGGCTTCCTGCTGGCGGTGCGGTGCCACATGCACATCATCACCGGGCGCGCGGAAGACCGGTTGACGTTCGACCTGCAGCGCGAAGTCGCCGCGCGCATGAATTTCGCTGATCGCCCCGGCAAGAGCGCGGTCGAGCGCTTCATGCAGTTCTATTTCCTGCAGGCGAAGCGGGTCGGCAGCCTGACCGGCGTGTTCCTGTCGCACTTGGACGACGAATTCACCAGCAAGCGCGCGCGCACCGGCTTTTTCGCCGGGTGGAGCCAGAAGCCGCGCCTGCTCAAGGGTTATCGCGTATTCGGCGGCAAGATCGCCGCGCCATCGGATGACTGGTTCCGCAAGGATCCCGTGCGGCTGATCGAGATCTTCCAGCTGGCCGAGGCCAATTCGCTGGAAATCCATCCCGAAACCATGCGACAGGCTGATCGCGACAGCGCGCTGATCAAGGCCGATATCCGTGAAGACGCGCGCGCCAATGCGCTGTTTCTTGATCTTCTGGCCGGGCGCAACGATCCCGAAATGGTGCTGCGCTGGATGAACGAAGCCGGTGTGTTCGGTCGCTTCGTGCCCGACTTCGGGCGGGTCAACGCGCAGATGCAGTTCGACATGTATCACCACTACACGGTCGATGAGCATACCATCCGCGCAATCGGCCTGCTGAACCGGATCGAGAAAGGCGAGCTGGAGCGTGACCATCCGCGTTCGACCCGGCTGATCCACCGGATCAATTCGCGCCGCGCACTCTATGTCGCGGTGCTACTGCACGATATCGCCAAGGGGCGCGGCGGCGACCATTCGGTGCTGGGGGCGGATGTGGCGCGCGAGCTGTGCCCACGCTTCGGCCTGACCGACAACGAGACCGACCTCGTCGCTTGGCTGGTGCGTCAACACCTGCTGATGAGCGCCACCGCTTTCAAGCGCGACCTGACCGATCCGAAAACGATCGAGGATTTCGTTGGCCAGGTGCAAAGCGTCGAGCGGCTGCGCAACCTCATGATCCTGACCGCGGTCGATATCCGCGCGGTGGGCCCGGGCACCTGGAACAGCTGGAAGGGCCAGCTGCTGGGCGAGCTCTATGATGCAGCGCAGGAACGCTTGCGACTGGGCCATATGCGCCACGGCCGCGAACAGCGCGTCGCCGCCAGGCAGGAAGTTGTGCGCGAGCGCTTGGGCGACAAGGCGCACCTGATGGATGAAGTCGGCAAGCTGTTCGACGATTCCTACTGGATCGCCGAAAACGAAGACGTGATCGCCCGCAACCTGGTGCAATACGATATCGCGCGGCGGACCGAAGAGCACTTGTCGATCGATTGCGAATTCGACGAGGAGCGCGGCGCCACGCTGGTGAGCGTGATCGCGTCCGACCATCCCGGACTGTTCTATCGCATCGCCGGCGGCATCGCGCTGGCCGGGGCAAACATTATCGATGCGCGCATCCACACCGCGCGCACAGGCTGGGCGGTCGACAATTTTCTGGTGCAGGACCCGCTCGGCAAGCCGTTCCGCGAAGGCCAGCAGATCGAACGGCTCAAGAAATCGATTGCCGATGCGCTGGCCAACCGGGTCGAACTGGTGCCCAAGCTTGCCGCGCGCCCGCTACCGCTCAGCCGCGCAGGGGCCTTCGATGTCGCCCCCCGCGTGACCTTCGACAATAACGCATCGAACCGCTTCACGGTGGTCGAAGTGAATGCACGCGACCGCCCGGCGCTGCTCAACCGGTTGGCCCGCGCGCTGTTCGAAAGCAACCTTGTGGTCAATTCGGCGCATATCACCGCCTATGGCGAGCGCGCCGCCGATACCTTCTATGTGACCGACCTGACCGGCGGCAAGATCACCGCGCAAGAGCGGCTGGCGGAGATCGAGCAGCGCCTGCTTTATGCCGCCAGCGACACGCGGCAAAGGCAGTTGGAAGAGGCCTGAAGCAGTTCGGCCACTACCGGTTGCTTTTCAGGATCAAATCTTTAAGGGCGTGCCTCCCTTCAGAGAGGAGACCCCCCCGTGAAATTCACTTTTGCTTCGCTCAAGACGATTGCCTTGCTCGGTGCCGGTATGGCGTTGGCACCGCAAGCGGCGCTTGCGCAGGATAGCCAGGATACCGCCGCCCAGGAAAACGACGGCGCGCTCGATGCGTTCAACACCATCGTCGTGACCGGCACCAAGACCCAGAATGCCGAAAACGTGCAAGACGTGCCGCTGGCCGTTACCGCGTTCAATGCCGCATCGCTCGAAGCGCTCAAGGTGCGCGATGTCCAGTCGCTGACCTATAGCGCGCCCAATGTCAGCCTTGACCAGGTCGGCACCAGCCGCGGCACCGCCAACTTCTCGATCCGCGGCCTTGGCATCAACAGCTCGATCCCCTCGATCGACCCGACCGTGGGCGTATTCGTGGACGGCGTTTACCTCGGCTTCAACGGCGGCGTGGTGTTCGACCTGTTCGACCTCGACAGCGTGGAAATCCTGCGCGGCCCGCAAGGCGTCCTGTTCGGCCGCAATGTCACCGGCGGCGCGGTACTGCTCAACACCGGCAACCCGACTGCCGATTTCAGCGGCAAGTTCCGCGCAGCGGTTGACGGGCCCTTCGTCGATGGCGGTCGCGGCGGCGCGAACTACACCGTATCGGGCGTGATTTCGGGCCCGGTCGTGGAAGACACGCTGCTGTTCAAGTTGGGCGGTTATTACAACAAGGACGAAGGTTACTTCACCAATCTGTTCGATGGTTCGAACCATGGCGCAGCGGAAACCAAGATCCTGCGCGGCGCGCTGGAAGGGCGTTTCGGGGACCTGATGATCCGCGGCAAGCTGGACTATTTCACCAGCGAAGGTGACGGCCCGAGTGCGCAGAACCGCGGTCGCTTCAGCCGTGACACCTTCGACTTCTCGATCAACAATCCGGGCAGCTATGATAACGAGATCTGGACCGGCTCGCTGACTGCCGAGTGGGATATCGGCCCCGGCACGCTGACCAACATCTTCGGTTACCGCAGCTATTCGGCGATGACCGATGGCGATATCGACGCCACCCCGCTGACGCTGTTCCACTCTTCTACGGAAACCGAGCAGGAGCAGTTCTCGAACGAGCTGCGTTATGCCGTGTCGACCGACGCGCTTGACCTGACCTTTGGCGGCTTCTGGTTCGACCAGTCGATCGCCTATACCGAAGTGCGCGACCTGCCGCCGGTTACTCCGCTCACCTTCTATGGCGGCGGTGAACAGGATCACCAGGTGCTGGGTGCCTTCGTCAACACCCAGTATCGGCTGACCGACGCGCTGTCGGTGATCGCCGGGATCCGCTGGAGCCGCGAGGAAAAGGATGCAGGCGTCACCTATGTCCGTCCGCGCCTGACAGCATGCTCGGTCGTCCAGGGCACCTGCCCGACCACGGGCCAGAACCCGATTCCCTTTGCAACCGGGATCGAGAACAACGGCTTCGAGGACAAGAAGAGCTGGAGCAACTGGTCACCCAAGCTGGGCCTGCAATACGAGTTCGCCGATGGCCAGCTCTATGCCCACTGGACCCGCGGCTATCGCTCGGGCGGCTACAACTTCCGCATCACCAACGCCCAGACCTTCGAAACGGTCGTTGTCCCTGCCACCGGCGGCAATTTCTACTTCGATGAAGAGAAGGTCGACAATTACGAGCTGGGCGGCAAGTTCCAGACTGCGGATGGCAGCTTCACGCTCAACGCGGCGGCTTACATCACCAAGGTTGGCAACATGCAGCGCGAAGTGAACCAGAGCTCGCCCACCGCCGGCGTGTCGCAGTTCATCCTCAACACAGCCGATGCCACCATCACGGGGGTCGAGGCTGAAGCACGCATGCGGGTTTCGCCAAGCCTGCTGTTCACTGCCAACATCGGCATTATCGACGCCGAGTATGACAAGATCCTGTTCGACATCTCGGGCGATGGAGCGGTGAACGATGCCGACGTCGCGCTGAAGCTGCCGCGCGTGCCTGACGTGACCTGGGGCGTGGGCGTGATCCATGAGTTGGACCTCGGCTCGAGCGAGATCCTGACCCGTGTGAACTTCCAGTATCGCGACGAATTTGCCTACACGGACAGCAATTTCGGCTGGATCCAGGATTCGAGCAATCTCGATGCCAACATCACCTGGAACACCCCGGTCGATGGGCTGAGCTTCTCGCTCTATGGCAAGAACCTGCTCGACCAGGTTCAGGCCGGTGGCGACACGCAGGTACCGTTCGGCGGACCGCTGTCGAACGGTGTCAACCGTCCGTTCGATCCGCGCCCCGCTGCCGGCACTTTCTCGCCGCTCAACAAGGGTCGCCAGGTCGGCGTGGAAGTGACCTACGGCTTCTGAGCCACGCGATCATCGCAAACAGGGAAAGGGCGCTCTTCGGGGCGCCCTTTTTCATTGGCTTCTTGTGCGCTACCGCTTCGCTACTTGAGCGCTGGCCGCGCACCGAACAGCGCGGTCCCAACCCGCACATGGGTCGCGCCCAGCATCACGGCGGTCTCGTAATCCCCGCTCATCCCCATGCTAAGCCCGGTGAGGCCGTTATCCGCCGCCAACTTTGCCAGGAGTGCGAAGAACGGCGCGGGTTCGATATCGGCTGGCGGAATGCACATCAGCCCGGCGATCGGGATCTCCACCGCGCGGACCTGAGCGATCAGGTCAGGCAGATCGGCAATTGCGCAGCCGCCCTTCTGCTCCTCGCTGCCGATATTGACCTGGATAAAGCACGGCACCCGCCGCTGCGCCTTGTCCATCGCCTTGGCCAGCGCCGTTACCAGGCCAGGCCGGTCAAGCGCATGAATGCAGTCGAACAGTGCCACCGCCTCATCTGCCTTGTTCGATTGCAACTGGCCGATCAGGTGCAGCTCGACATCGGGATAAGCATCGCGCAGCGCGGGCCATTTGCCTTGCGCTTCCTGCACACGATTTTCGCCGAACACGCGATGGCCCAGCTTCAGCAGCGGCAGGATGCTTTCCGCCGGATGGGTCTTGCTGACCGCGATCAGCGCGATGTCCTGCGGCTCGCGGCGCGACGCCTTGCAGGCGCGGGCGATCTTTGCGTGCACTTCCTGAAGCGGGGTATCTGCCTTTTCCATCGCGCCGCGCTATAGCGGCTGCGTGACGAAGATACAGGCCCTTCCCGCGCTATGGCTCCTTTCCGATGCGCGCAACGATGCCGTGCTGGACGATGCGCTGCGCCGCCTGCCGCGCGGATCGGGCTTCGTCTATCGCCACTACCATTTGGCCGACCCGCAGCGCTGGACGCGCTTCCGTCAGCTGCGCCACCTGTGCCGGGCCTGCGGGCATGTAGCGATCCTCGCCGATAGCGCGCTGACCGCCCGCGAATGGGGCGCCGATGGCATCTATGGTGCGCCCCGCGCACTCAATCCGACACGTCCCGACCTGCTCGCGATCGCCACTGCGCACGACCTGCGCGAGATCGGCCAAGCTAATCTTGCCCGCGCCGATGCCGTGATGCTCTCCCCCGCCTTCCCCACCCGCTCGCATCCGGGCTCTAGCAGCCTTGGGCCGATACGCTTCCGCATGCTCGCCGCACAGGCACAAATGCCGGTGATCGCGCTGGGCGGGATGGACCAGCGCAAGGCCGACCGGCTGCAATGGCCGCACTGGGCCGCGATCGACGGCTTGAGTTGATTCTCCGCACGCCCCTCCGGGCGCGCGATATCCTCGCTCCCGCAACCTGACGGCTGCTTCGCTGCGGGCGGCCGGTCGGCCTTGCGGATATTTCATATCCGACTCGCTCCGTGACACGGCTCGCCTCACACAGCTTGACCGGGACTCGCCAAGGATTCATGGTGTGTTCCAGCAGGAGGAACAGCCATGGCCACCCGTGCGATGAGCAAGAAAGGCGCGACTGACTGGCGCGCGGCATTTCGCCGTTCGATGCGCCGTGCCGCGCAGATGGCGGGAGGCGGCGCGCTGTTCGTGCTGATGCTGTTCCTGGCGCTGGCGATGGCGAGCTATACCCAGACCGATCCGAGCGGATCGACCGCGGCTTCGGGTGAGGACATCCGCAACTGGATGGGCGCCAGCGGCGCCTGGGCTGCGGACAAGGTGCTGGGCACTTTCGGCATTACTGCCGTGCTGCTGTTGCCGCTGCTCTATATCGCCGCGCGCAAGCTGTGGCGCGATGTCGAGCACGAGGATGAGCCTGACACCACGCGCTGGTGGCTGCCGCTGGGGATGCTGCTGCTTGCCATGGTGCTGCTGTCGAGCGTCCTGACGCTGGTTTTCGAAGGGCCCAAGACCACACTGCCCGCACAGATGGGCGGCATTTCCGGGCTGCTTGGCGCAGGTGCCATCACTGCGGTGGCGGCCCGTTTCGGCGAAGATGCCGCAGGTTGGGTCACCTGGGGGCTGGTGCTGGCAAGCCTTGGCGGCGGGATTGCGCTGCTGACCCGCGTATTCGCGATCGACTGGCACAGCCTGCTGACCCTGCCGGACTTCGCGCGACGCCTGCTGCCCGAACGCAGCACGCGCGAGATCACCGACGATCCCGCTCAGGCCACACTGGCCCGCGGCAAGGCGCGGCGGGCCAAGCCCGCGGCAGAAGCACGGCCAGAACCGGCCCCGCGCCGCGCGCCGGAAATCAGCGATCCTTCCGCCCCGCCCAAGCCCGCGGTCATGCCCAAGGCCAAGCAGCGGGACATGTTCGCAAGCTTTGACCTGCCCAGCCTTGACCTGTTGGCCGATGCCCCGGCGAATAACGCGCCCAAGCTCGACAAGATGGCGCTGGAACGCAATGCGCGGCTGCTGGAAAACGTGCTCGACGATTTCAACGTCAAGGGCGAAATCACTGCGGTCCGGACCGGACCGGTGGTGACCATGTACGAGCTTGAGCCCGCCCCGGGCATCAAGGCCAGCCGCGTGGTCGGCCTTGCCGAAGATATCGCCCGCAACATGAGCGCCATTTCCGCGCGCGTATCCCCGATCCCCGGCCGCACGGTGATGGGGATCGAGCTGCCCAACGCCGAACGGCAGATGGTCAGCTTCAAGGAATTGGCCGCTTGCGCCGCCTTTGCCGAGAACAAGGGCAATCTCCCGATCATCCTGGGCAAGGATATCGCCGGCGAACCGATCGTGGCGGACCTTGCCGCCATGCCGCATTTGCTGGTGGCGGGCACCACCGGCAGCGGTAAATCGGTCGGCCTCAACGCGATCCTCTTGAGCCTGCTCTATCGCTTCACACCCGCCGAATGCCGCCTGATCCTGATCGATCCGAAGGTCCTGGAGCTCAAGACCTACGACGATATCCCGCATCTGCTTTCACCGGTGGTGACCGAGCCGCACAAATCGGTGCGCGCGCTCAAATGGGCAGTCGAAGAGATGGAGCGGCGCTATCGCCAGATGTCCTCGGTCAATTCGCGCAACATCAATTCCTTTAACGAGAAGGTTTCGACTGCCGCCGCCAAGGGCAAGCCGCTGGGCCGCCGCGTGCAGGCCGGGTTCGATCCCGAGACCGGTGACGAGATCTACGAGGAAGAACAGCTCGATTACGAACCGCTGCCCCAGATCGTGCTGATCGTCGACGAACTGGCCGACCTGATGGTCACAGTCGGCAAGGAAATCGAAGTCCTGATCCAGCGGCTCAGCCAGAAGTCGCGCGCGGCGGGCATCCATCTGATCATGGCGACGCAGCGCCCCTCGGTCGATGTCATCACCGGCGTGATCAAGGCGAACCTGCCGACCCGCATCAGCTTCAAGGTGACCAGCCGGATCGACAGCCGCACGATCCTGGGCGAGCAGGGCGCCGAGCAGCTGCTGGGCAAGGGCGACATGCTCTACAAGCCCAATACGGGCGCGCTCATCCGCGTCCACGGCCCGTTTGTGGGCGATGACGAAGTCGAGCGCGTGGCCGATTTCTGGCGCTCACAGGGCAAGCCCGACTATATCGATGCAGTCACCGAAGAGCCGGAAGATGGCGGCTTCAGTTTCGAGGACGAGTTCACCGCCTCGGACAATCCCGAAGAGCGCAAATATCGCCAGGCGTGCCAGATTGTGTTCGAGAACCAGAAAGCATCCGGTTCATGGCTCCAGCGCCAGATGGGCGTTGGCTACAACACAGCAGCCAAATGGATCGAACGGATGGAGAGCGAAGGGCTGGTCGGCCCCGCCAACCACGTCGGGCGGCGTGAAATCTTCCGCGATCGGGACGGCAATCCGATCTGATCCGGGTCTCCGGCACTGTTGCATCATTGTCACGAAGTGCAAGGATTAGCGCTCAAAACTGTAATATTCTTCTCTAAGTCGGCACCAAGCGGTAATTCATTGTGTTTAGAGGGCTGGGGCTGCCCGATAACAAGAGGAAAATCCGCAATGTCATTACGTCTTGCATTCCAAACCAGTTGTGCCGTCTCGGCGTTTGCGATTTCTGCGTTGGCCACTCCGGCTGTGGCTCAGAACAATCCTGATCAGGCTGGCGCGGAATCCGGCGAAGGCGAAGCGATCGTTGTGATCGGTACGCGCCGGACGGACCGCTCAGTAACCGATTCAGCATCTCCAATCGACGTGATCGGCGCGACCGAACTGGGTGCGCAACCCTCGATCAACATGCTCGACACGGTTCGCAACATCGTGCCGTCTTTCTTTGTGCCGCAGAACACGATTTCCGACGCTTCGACCTTCGTGCGCCCGCCTTCGCTACGCGGTCTTGGCGCTGACCAGATCCTCGTAATGATCAACGGCAAGCGCTACAACCGCGCCGCGCTGGTGCAGGTCTATTCCGGCGCTGACACGGCTCTGTCCTATGGCTCGCAGGGTGCCGACATCTCGAATATCCCGGCGATCTCGGTCAAGAACCTGCAAATCCTGCGCGACGGTGCGACCGCGCAATACGGTTCCGATGCTATCGGCGGCGTGATCAACTACCAGATCCGCGACGATGCGGGCTTCGAACTCCAGGGCTTGTGGGGCCAGACTTACGAAGGCGATGGCGACCGCAAGCAGATCGGCGGTTATGCCGGTTTCAACCTTGGCGATGCCGGCTTCATTTCGCTTTCGGGCGAATGGTACGAGGACGACGGAACCAGCCGCGGTGCGACCCGCCCGACCGCCATCAATTTTGCCACGCTCAATCCAACACTGGTTGACACGATCCCGAACTATCCGGGGCCGGCGCAGATCTGGGGTTCGTCGCCAGGTGACGGCTTCAAGATGTTCGCCAATGCGAAGTATGACTTCTCGGACGCGGCACAGCTTTATGCCACCATCAATTACGCAGAAAGCAAGGCCAACCAGAGCTTCAACTATCGGCCTTCGCTGTCAGCCACAGGGCTGGTGGTTGACGACGGTTCAGGCACGCCCGCCACGCGCAACAATGGCCGTAACGGCTCGTTCAACACCATCTACCTCACGCCTTGCCCGGCGAACAACGCGACCTGCCCTGCCGGGGGCTTCGTACAGGACACCAACGTGTTCCTGTTCAGCTCCATTTATCCGGGCGGGTTCACGCCGCGCTTTATCGGCGAGGTCGAGCAGCTCTATGGCACCGCAGGGCTCAAGGGCGAGTTTGGCGGAGGGTTGACCTATGACCTGTCGGCCACGCTGGCGCGCAACTCGCTGTCGCTTTCGATGACGGATTCGCTCAGCGCCTCGTTCGGGCCGGATAGCCAGACCGAGTTCTTCTTTGGCGACCTGATCCAGCGCGAGCAAACCTACAACCTCGACCTGACCTATCCGCTTGAAGCCGGGCTAGCCAGCCCGATCACGCTGTCGGCCGGGGCAGAGTACCGCCGCGAGGAATATGAGAAGACAGTCGGCGATACCCAATCCTACGCAGCAGGCCCCTATGCCCGCCAGCCGCTCTATTCGCTCGTTTCGCCGGGCGTCTACGCTCCGGTGCTTGGTACCAACGGACAGCAGGTCGTCGCGTCGCAATCTCCGGCAGCCAGCGGTTACGGCGGTGTCAGCCCGGCCTTCGCCGGCAAGAGCGATCAGAACAGTTATGGCTTCTACGTTGGGGCCGAAACTGACGTGACGGATGCCCTGACGATGGGCGTCGCTGGTCGTTATGAAGATTACAGCACCTTCGGCAGCGCCTTCGTCTGGAAGGCGAATGCCCTGCTCGAACTTAGCGATGCATTGTCGGTCCGCGCCACCATCGGCACAGGCTTCCACGCCCCCTCGCCTGGTCAGAACAATACCCAGATCGTCACGACCAACTTCCGCAGCGGTAACGCAGTTCAGACCGGCACATACCCGGTATCCAGCGAAATCGCGCAATTCTACGGAGCGGAGTCGCTAAGGCCTGAAAAGTCGAACAACTATGGCGCGGGCTTCATCCTCAAGCCGTTCGACGACTTCACCCTGACGGTCGATGGCTACATCATCGACGTGCGCAACCGCATCGGTATTTCGCAGACCTTTACCGTGACAGCGGCCGATGTCACCGCGCTTCCGGCGCTGGCGATCGCCGGGGTCGGTGGTGACGTGAACTACTTCACCAACGGGTTCGACACTTCGACCAAGGGGATCGACGCCGTCGCCAGCTATCGCACTGATCTGGCGGGTGGGCCGCTCAACCTGACGATGGCCTACGCCTTCAACAAGAGCAAGGTTACCGACTTCGACCCCTCGGTGATCAGCGCCGCTCAGCGGTTCAACATCGCCAACCTGCCGCCCAAGCATCGCCTCAATACTTCGGCCAATTGGCAGATCGGCGATTTCCAGGTGAATGCCCGGGTGAACTACTTCAGTTCGTGGGCCAACCAGCTGGAGTATCCCGGCCAGCGCTTCGGCGCGAAGGCAACGGCTGACCTCGATGTGAGCTATACCTTCATGGAAAGCTTTACGCTCACCGTTGGCGCGAACAATCTGTTCGACACCTATCCTGACCGGATCGCGGCATCGACGACCAACCCGATCTATGCGCTGACTGACAGCTTGGCCGATGGCCAGATCTATCCGCGCTCGGGCGGTCCCTTCGGGATCAACGGCGGGTTCTATTACGCGAGGCTCCGGATCAAGTACTGATCCGCAGCGCTTTCGCATGCAATCAGAAACGGCCGGGGAACTCCCCGGCCGTTTTCTTTTGCGCGGCCAGTCTGTCGGCCACTCCACGCAAAAAACGCCGCCCCGTCGCAGTGACGGAGCGGCGCTTCTCGCTGTAATCGGGGGAGAGGTCGATTACTTCAGATCATCAGCCGTAATCGTGGTGTGCTCGATTGCCGCCTGGGTGTACTTGGCACGAACTTCTTCCGACGAGGGGACCAGGCCGATCTTCGTCAGGATGCCGTCGGGGCCCCAGCTCTCCGTCCACTTGACCAGGAATTCCTTCAGGCCCGGGATCGCAGCCAGGTGTGCCTTCTTCACATAGATGAACATCTGGCGTGCACCCGGATAGGCGCCACTGACGATGTTCTCATAGGTCGGGGCGGAACCGTTCATCGGCAGGCCCTGGACCTTGTCGGCGTTCTCTTCGAGGAAGGAATAGCCGAACACGCCAACGGCGCGCGAATTTCCGGCCAGCTTCTGGACGATCAGGTTGTCCTGCTCGCCCTGGTCGACATAGGCGCCGTCCGAGCGCACTTCGGTGCAGAGCTGGTCATACTTGTCTTCGTCGCTGTCCTTCAGCGCCTTCATTGCCGGATCGCTCTGGCAGCCCTTCTCGAGGATCAGTTCCTTGAGCGAGTCGCGCGTGCCCGAGGTCGAGGGCGGGCCGTAGACCAGGATCGGTTCGTTCGGCAGCGAAGGATCGACATCCGACCAGTTCTTTGCGGTCTGCTCGCCGCCATAGGGGCTGGCGGCCAGCGCTTCGTAAACCAGCTGCGGGGTCAGGTTCATGGTTATGCCACCAGCAGCCGAAGCAAAGACCAGCCCGTCCAGCCCGACTTGCATCTCGATGATGTCGGTCACGCCATTCTTCTGGCAATCTTCGAATTCGCCCGGCTTCATCCGGCGCGAGGCATTGGCGATGTCAGGCGTGTTGGCGCCTACGCCGGCGCAGAACAGCTTGATCCCGCCGCCGGTGCCGGTGGATTCGATCAGCGGCGATTTGAATTCGGGGTTTTCGCGCGCGAAGGTTTCCGAAACCTGCTTGGCGAAGGGGAATACGGTCGAGGAGCCGACCGCGCGGATCGAATCCCGCGTGCCGGAAGTGCCCGTTTCGCCGCAAGCGGCGAGCGCCAGGGTGGAAAGCGCAATCAGGCAGGTAGTCTTGAAGTGACGCATGTGAGTTATCCTTGAATTGATCCCGGTTGGATTGACTGTCCGACTAGGACTGAAGCGTGACAGGAATGTGACAGGCGGGAGAGGCTCGGGAGGGCGCCTCGGCACACTCCCGATGCCGTTGCATCAGAAGTCGATCTGGGCGCGCAGACCCATGACATCGACCCCGTAGGAGCGATCGCCGCCGGCCGCGGGATGGACCGCATCCGAAAATTGCAGCTTGCCGTAATTGGCGAGCAGCATGGTGTAATCGGTCGGCTTCCAGGCCAGCGCCAGGTAATAACCGTCCTGCGTACCGCCGATGATGCCGCCGTCGTTGAGATCCAGCCGGTCGTAGCGCAGGTTAAGCTGGAGCGAGCCCATGCCGCCCTTGCCGACCGGATTGGCCGGCTTGGTGCGATCGAACGTGCCGCCCTTGTAGCCGCGCGTGTCGCCCTTGGTCAGGAAATAGCCCACTTCGGCATAGCCACCGAAGAAGGTCGGATCGGCGAGTGCGCCGGGCCGGTCGACCTGGTGCCAATAGCCTTCGACTGCGGCGTGGAACGGGCCGGAGATGAGCGCGCCTTCAAGGCCGTAGGAGGTCTCGCTGGCGGCCGAGAAATTGCCGGTATTCACGAAGCGCTCGTCGGTGAAGGCAACCAGTGGACGCTGACGGTAGCGCACCGTGCTGCCATCTTCGTATGAGCGGTAGTGCAGCGAGCCGCCGAGGTGGAGCTGCGCATCGCCCAGTTTGGGCATGAACACCACGCGGCCATCCGCGCTCCAGTTCTGGTTCGACAGGCGGTCCATGTTGTCGCTGAAGAGGCCGCCCTGCACCAGCACGTCGCCCTTGCCGTATTGCACACCCACGCCAACGCGGCGGATGAAGCCGAAAGCATCGGTGAAGGCCGCGCGCTCGATAAAGCTGGTGTGGAGCGAGCTGGTCAGTTCTTCCAGCGACTGGAAGTTGTTGAACTGGCCCACGCTGATTTCGACGTCACCAGCTTCGTAGGAGATCAGCGCGTCGGTAACCGCGACCTCGCTATTGGCAAAGTCGACTTCGAACTTGTAGCCGAAGCCGCCCGGCATATCGCCCTGCACGCCAAGCCGCGCACGGCGGACATTGGTGCCCCAGCCATCTTCGCGACCGGTGGAATCGGGCGCATTGACGAAGCCGGTGTCGTATTGCAAGCGGCCGCGCGGTTTAAAACTCCAGCCGCCGTCCGCCTTGATCTCCGGCGCGCCCTTGAAGGCGATGGTGGGCGACTTGGCGGCCTTTTCAGCGGCGGCACTGGCTGCCACGGCTGTTTCGTTGGCGGTTGCAGCCTGGGCGCTGGCAGCCTCTGCCTTGGCGTCAGCCTCGGCCAGTTCGGCCTCCAGCGCATCGATCCGCTGAGCCATCGCAGCCATGGTGGCGCGCATCTGGGCCAGTTCCTGCGCCAGTTCGGCGCTGTCTTGGGCAGCTGCAGGCTGGGCGAAACACAATGCACCGGCGGTGGCGCACAAAAGCATGGGGCGAAGCATGAATATGTAATCCTTATTACCGGTATTCGACGCCCCTATGTCGGTGAAATGACAGTTTTGAGACAGGCGACGATTTTCTCTGTAAGACATCGTTGGTTTCCCCGCCCGCAGTCGGCAAGACGCGGAATTGCATGAGTTTTTAGCTGGCCCACATAGAAAGACTTAACTCCATATCAACCAATCCTGGCTTAGCGCAGGGCGATGGGACGGGTCGTTTATTTTGCGCTGGCGTTCGCGGCGTTGCTTTTGGCTGTTGCTGCCAGCAACTTGCTTGCCAGTGACGAGCGCAGCTGGGCGCCAACCTGCTTTGCGACTTACGCCGCCACAACCAGCACAGGCGAAATGCTGCGAACCGGGCAATCCAGCCAATGCGGCCAGAACATTGGCCGGTCGGCGAACAAGATCGCGGTGGCACGTTTCGACCTCGCTTCGACCAGCGCGCAAGAGGCGAATTACCTGCAAAGCAGTATCGGCCTGTTTGAGAGCCTTGAGCTGGCGGTGATCGATATCGACGGGTCCATTCGCAGCGTGCGTTATACGCAGGCGGACGTGCAATTGATCCCGGGTGCGCCGCTGTTCCTGTCGCCCCTGCCGGAAATCACACCGGCCAGCCGCCAGCTCGTCGCCAGCTTTACCGGCGCACGGCACGACGCCAGTGTGCTGCAGGCCAAATTGCTCCCCAGCGACCCTACCCGCTCCAAACAACACGTTCAGACCATGCTCTTGCTGGCAATATTGCTTGGCATGATGCTGATACCGGTGGTGTTCGACCTTGCGTTCTGGTCCGCCCTGCGCAGCCCATTCCTGTTGTGGCACGCCGCACTGTCGCTGGCCTTCGCGTCGATGGTTTTCCTGCGTTCCGGTCTGGTGATCGAATTCGTCGATCTCTCGATCGCCAGCTGGCGGCAGCTCCTGATCATAAGTCTCGGTGCGGCGATCATGGTCGCTGCATTGTTCACCAACGCGTTCATCGAGGGAAATCGGCTCGATAGCCGCTTGCGCCGCGTCCTTCTGGCTGCAGGCCTCTGGGGTTTCATCGCGTCGGTCATTCATGCGTTGGGGCTGGACATTCTGGCGCCTCTTGGCGGACAGTTCCACACCTACGCACTGCTGCCAGTGCTCGCGGCGTTTATCTGGGTGATGGCCGATGCCTATCGCCGCGGTTCGCGGGCCATCCGGTTCCAGATTGTGGGATGGGTCCCCTTGCTGATGGCCTATTCGGTCCAGGCGGTGACCTATGTCGTGCCGCTCGGCATATCGACTGAGGCGCTGCCGCTGTTCTACATCGGGGTCTTGAGCGAGACTGCAATCACTGCACTGGGCGTTGCGGATCGTTTCTTCAGGCTACGGCGCGAACGCGACCAGGCGCTGCTGCAGGCAGAGGCCCTCGAGCAGCTGAGCGAGCGCGATCCACTGACCGGGCTGCACAACCGCCGCGCGATCGATGCGAAATTCGAGGAGCTGCACGCAGCCGGATACGAAGCCTTTGCGCTGGTCGATCTCGACCATTTCAAGCCGGTCAACGACACTGCAGGACACCTGGTAGGCGACGAGGTGCTGAAGGTGGTGGCGCGCGTGCTCGATAGCGATGCCGAAAGCCTGGCCTTGCGGATGGGCGGCGAAGAATTCTTGCTGGCCATGCGCGGCAAGGATGCCCCGGCGCGCGCGGAAAAGATCCGCAACGCGATCCCGATCCGCGTTGCCCAGGAAATCCCCGAGCTTGAGCAATTTGTCACCGCCAGTGTCGGTTTGCTCGTTGCCCCGCGGAAGGCCGTGCCCATGGCCAATTTCAGCGACATCTACAGCCGGGTCGACATGCTGCTGTATGAAGCCAAGGCCCAGGGGCGAAACCGCATGGTCAGTGAAAAGCTGCAGGCATTCGACCGCCGAACCGGGATCGAGCTACGCAAGGGCGAGCGGCGCCAAAAGGAAATTCCGCTGGAACTGCTGGGTCATCCCGAACGCCGCAAAGGCGAGCGCCGGTTAGGCGACAGACGAACGGCTGAGCGGCGCGGAATCAAGCTCGGCTGAACCGCAGGAAGAGCAAGCGGGCTCTTGCTCATTGAATCTCCGATCACTGGAATGGGGCAAGCACCTCGGGCCGCACGCGGACAAGCCGCTGGGTGGCCCGGTCGAGCATGGCCCAGGTGGTCCGCGCCGAGACGATCACCTTGCCTGCCGCGTTCCTGAAGTCGACCCGGCGATCGGACTTCGCGCCTTGCGCCGGGCCATCGATCCAGGTTTCGCCGGTCACGCTTTCGCCTTCGGCGATGTTACCGCGGTAATCGATCTCGTGCCGGATCACGACCCAGAAGTATTGCGCCAGGTCTTCGGCCCGTGCCGCGGCTTCCCAATGCGCGGTGGCGATTTCCTGCACCCACCCGATCCACACGGTGTTGTTGACGTGCCCGAGCTCATCAATGTGCTCAGGCAACGCCGTGAAGGTGCGGGTGTACGGGGTGATCACTCCTTCGCCATGCCCATCTGCCACAGGATAAAGGCGAATTCCTCCGCTGTTTCATAGAGCGAGTTCCAGCGGCCAGACTTGCCGCCGTGGCCCGCACCCATGTTGGTCTTCAGCAGCAGCTCGTTGCTGTCGGTCTTGGTGTCGCGCAGCTTGGCGACCCACTTGGCCGGCTCCCAATAGGTCACGCGCGGATCGTTGAGGCCTGCGGTCACCAACAGCGGCGGATAGTCCTGCGCCTTGACCTGATCGTAAGGCGAGTAGCTGAGCATGTAGGCGAAGGCTTCCTTGTCGGTGATGGGATTGCCCCATTCCTGCCATTCACCCGGAGTCAGCGGCAGGCTTTCATCGAGCATGGTGTTGACTACATCGACGAAGGGCACATGCGCCACCACGGCGCCATATTGCTTGGGATCCTGGTTGATGACGGCACCCATCAACTCACCCCCGGCCGAGCCGCCCGAGGCGGTGACCTTGCCTTCAGCGGTATAGCCGAGATCGATCAGCCCGCGGCCCACGGCGACGAAATCGTTGAAGGTGTTGCGCCGCTCGAACAGCTTGCCTTGCAGGTACCAGCGCCGGCCAAGGTCATCGCCGCCGCGAATATGCGCGATGGCATAAGCGAAACCGCGATCGACCAGGCTCAGCCGCGTCGTCGAGAAACTGGGCGGCACGGCATAGCCATAAGCGCCATAGGCATAGAGGTGCAGCGGGCCACCGGGCCCTCCGTTCATCTTGTCGCGGTCCTTGCGCATCACCACGCTGACCGGCACCTTGGTGCCGTCGCGCGCGGTGATTTCCAGCCGTTCGGTGGTGTAGAGCGAAGGATCGTAACCGCTCGGAATTTCCTGCTGCTTGAGCAGTTCCAGCTTCGCGCCCGCCAGATGGTAGTCATAGATCGAGATCCGGCGTGATCATGCTTTCATAGGCAAGCCGCAGCTTCCGGACGTCATATTCGGGATTGTTCGAGAGCCCGGCGGAATAGCTCGCTTCCGGGAAAGCAATCGGCGTGACTTTCTTAGGGTCGGAGTAAGACCGGATCTGGATCTGGTCCAGGCCGTTCAGCCGCCCTTCGGTAACGTAGAAATCCTTGAACAGCTCGAAGCCGGTCAGGTAGAATTCGTCCGATCCAGCAATCACCGTCTTCCATTCGCCGGGGTTTTCCAGCGTGGCCTTGGCCAGGCGGAAGTTGATGTGATCGTCATTGGTCCAGACGAATATTTCGCCATCGCGCACATCGACCGAATATTCGACGCCCTTCTGGCGCGGCTTGACCAGGATCTGCTCGCCGGTCGGGTAGTCGGCGCGCACCAGCCGCACTTCGCTGGTCTCGTTGTCGCCCGTGGCGATAATCAGCCAGTCATCCTGCGCGGTAAGGCCCGCACCGACACCGAAGCTCTGGTCTTCTTCCTTGTAGAGCGTGACGTCGCTTTCAACCGGCGTACCGATAACGTGCAGCTTGGCTTCGAGCGTGCGCCATTCCTTGGTCGATGGGCCATAGACCAGCGCCGTGTCGTTCGCGACCCAGGTCAGGCCGCCGCGCAGGTTGGTCAGCTCGTCAGCCAGCAATTCGCCGGTTTCGAGGTCCTTGATCCGCGCGGTATAACGCTCCGATCCATTGGTATCGGTCGAATAGGCGAGGTAGCGTCCGTTCTTGCTGATCGAGGCCGCACCAAGGCGGAAATAGTCGAGCCCTTCGGCCAGCTGGTTTTCATCGAGGATCAACACCGCTTCGCCGCCGGCTGCAGGCTTGCGGTAATGCTTGCGATATTGCGCGCCTTCCTCGAATTCGGACCAGTAAATCCAGTCGCCATCCTTTTGCGGGACGGTGCTGTCATCCTCCTTGATGCGCGCCTTCATCTCTTCGAAGAGCTTGTCGGTCAGCTTTTGCTGCGGCGCCATGCGCGCTTCGAACCAGGCGTTCTCGGCCTTGACGTAATCGAGCACATCCTCGTCATCGACCACGGGATAGGACTGGTCCTTCAGCCAGTGATACGGATCACTGACGGCGATACCGTGGTGGGTATAGCTGTGCTCGCGCTTTTCGGCGACAGGCGGAGAGGTCGGGGCCTCGGTTGTCACTTGGTTTTTTCCCTCATTGGCAAAGGCGGAATTGGCAGCGAACGGCATGGCTGCAAGGCACGCGTAGAGCGTGCCAATAGTAAGCTTTCTGATCATCACAGAGCGGTCATCCCATGTTGCGACCCGCGCGGCTGGAAAGCGACGCACGGTAGGACTATGTGGTAAGTCATTTAGACAAAGGTGTGCGTGCCGCAAGCGCCAAGCACAGGAAATGCAGGATCGATCAAATGCTGATGCAAACCCATGAGGCGCGGCTCGACGCGCTCCGCCAGGAACTGAAGCGCCGCGAGCTGGACGGTTTCGTCATCCCGATCTCCGACGAGCATATGAGCGAATATGTCGGCGCTTATGCCCAGCGGCTGCATTGGCTCACCGGCTTTGGGGGCAGCGCGGGCAGCGCGGTGGTGCTGCAGGATGCCGCCGCGATCTTCGTCGACGGGCGCTATACCGTGCAGGTGCGCGACCAGGTTGACGGGAAGCTGTTCGAATATCGCTCGGTCCCCAAGGACACGATCGGGGGCTGGATTGCCGCCCATGCAGCTCAAGGCGCGCGGATCGGTTATGACCCGTGGCTCCATAGCCGGGGCTGGGTGCAGACGGTCAGCAAGGCCGCCGCCAGGATCGGGGCAGAACTGGTGCCGGTTACCGGCAATCCGATCGATGCGGTGTGGCAGGACCAGCCCGAGCCCTCACCGGCAGCAGCGATGGTGCAAACGGACGAATTCGCCGGGCGCTCTTCCGCTGACAAGCGTGCCGAAATCGCCGACTGGCTCAAGGCGGAGGGCCATGATGCCGCGGTGATCTCAGCTTTGGATTCGGTCGCTTGGCTGCTCAATATCCGCGGGTCGGATGTCGACCACACGCCGGTCGCGCTGAGCTATGTCATCGCCCATGCCGACGGGACGGCAGAGCTGTTTATCGCGCCGGAAAAGGTCACCCCCGAACTGACCAAGCACCTCGGCAATGCCGTGACTGTGCGCGAGCGCAGCGCATTTCCCGCCGCGCTCAGCGCGATGAAAGGCAAGAAGGTAACGGTCGATCCCAATTACGGCGTGGCTGCAATCGCACAGGCGCTGGAAGCGGGCGGGGCGACGGTCAGCTTTGAGCGCGATCCCACCATCCTGCCGCGCGCAATCAAGAACCCGGTCGAGCAGCAGGGGCATCGTGATGCACAGGCGCGCGACGGCGCGGCGGTGTCGCGTTTCCTGCGCTGGATCGAGGAAACGGCGCCTTCGGGCGAAATCGACGAGCTGGCCGCTGCAGCCAAGCTGAAACAGTGCCGCGAGGCGCTGGGCAATCTCAAGGACTTGTCATTCGATACCATTTCCGCCGCCGGGTCGCATGCCGCGCTGCCGCATTACAAGGTGGATGAGGACAGCAATATCCCGATCCCGCCCTCGAGCATCTACCTGGTCGATTCAGGCGGGCAATATCCGGCCGGTACCACCGACATCACCCGCACCGTGTGGGTCGGGCCGGGCGAGCCCAGTGCGGAAATGAAGGACCGCTTCACCCGCGTGCTCAAGGGGCACATCCAGATCGACCGGGCCGTGTTCCCGCAGGGCACCACCGGCGGCCAGCTCGATGCCTTTGCGCGCCAATTCCTGTGGGAAGCGGGCGTCGATTATGCCCATGGCACCGGCCACGGTGTGGGCAGTTTCCTCTCGGTCCACGAAGGGCCGCAACGGATCGCCAAGCCGTCCGGCGGACAGGCGGGGACCGAGCAGGAGCTGTTCGCAGGCATGATCCTGTCGAACGAGCCCGGCTATTACAAACAGGGCCATTTCGGCATCCGGATCGAAAACCTGGTGCTGGTCGAGCCGCGCGAAATTAAAGGCGCGGAAGGCAATTTTCTCGGCTTTGAATGCCTCACCTTCGTGCCGATCGATCGCACGCTGGTCGACAAGAGCCTGCTCACCGAGGCAGAGATCGCATGGTGGAACAGCTATCACGCCAAGGTCTTCGCGATCCTCGGCCCACAGCTTGAGGGCGATGACCTCGCCTGGCTCGAACGCCACTGCGCGCCGCTATAACGCGCAGCAGGAATATGCGCTTGTAGGGATCTATTTGTTCTCTTAATGTTCTTTCTTCGCGAGTCGTCAGTGGGGCGACCCTGATCGGAGAGCAAAGATGATCGGTTATGTAACGCTAGGCACCAATGACCTGGCCCGCGCGGCAAAATTCTATGATGCAATCGCGGCCGAAATGGGCGTGGGGCGGATGATGGATTTCGACAGTTTCATCGCCTGGGGCACCTGGGGCGGTGGCGCGGGTATCGCTGCGACCAAGCCGTTCGACGGCAAGGAAGCGAGCGTCGGCAATGGCACTATGGTGGCGATCGAGGCAAAGGACAGCGCGCAGGTTCACCGGCTTTACGATATCGCCATGGCGCATGGCGGCAGCGACGAAGGCGCGCCCGGCCCGCGTGGCGAGCCGGATCAGAACGGCAAGGTGTTCTACGCCGGCTATTTCCGCGATCCGGACGGCAACAAGCTCAATGCGTTCTGTATGGCGGATGCGTAGCAGTCTTGCGCGCGGGTGAACGCTGGCAGGATCGCAATACAATCCGCGACAATTCTCCTCGCTGCCGGCATAATCCTGCGACACGGCGGGGGTAGAAGGGCTGCACGAACCGCGAAGGTTGCTTCCGGCTGGTTTGGTCCCCTCCCCCTTGGTGGCCTGGGCAGCCTTTGCGGTTCCCCTGACACAATCGCAGGAGAATTGAAACATGCGTAAACTTACCCTCACTCTCGCCGCTGCCGCCTTTGCGCTGGGCGGCGCCACAATCGCTCATGCCGATCACCATGGTGGTGGCAAGCGCGGCCCCAATCCCGACACCGACGGTGATGGCGTCGTCTCGCTGGCTGAGCACAATGCCCAGACCGCCAAGATGTTCGCCAGGATGGACGCCAATGGCGATGGCGTCATCAACGAAGCCGACCGCGAAGCGCGCCGCGCCGAACGCTTCGCCAAGATGGACACCGACGGCAATGGCGAGTTGAGCGAGGCAGAGCTCAAGGCCGCGCGCGAGGCCCGCGCCGCCAAGAAAGGTGAGCGCAAGGGGAAGATTGCTGATCGAAGCGGCGAACGCCGTGGTGGCGATATGGCACGACCCGGCGGTAAGCGCGGCCCCGGCATGATGATGCTGCGCGCAGCCGATACCGATGGTGACAAGAGCGTGACCCGCGCGGAATTCGATGCCGCCGCTGCCAAGCGCTTCGCCGCTATGGATACCGACGGCTCGGGCGGCATCAGCGCAGAAGAACGGCAAGCAGCGCATGAGAAGATGCGTGCCCGCATGCAGGAACGGCGCGGCGCCAAGCAGCCCGGCTGATCCTGCAGATAGTTCCGATTGAGCGGCAACGGCTTGTGCGGCAAGGTGGCGCGACATGACGCAAGACCAACCCATCAAGCTGCTGCTGGTCGATGACGAACCGACCTTGCGCGAACCCCTGGCCGAGTATCTTGCGGGCCAGGGGTTTTGCGTGGAGCAGGCGGAAAGCGCGGCTCTCGCGCGCAGCGCGTTGGCGCGCGAGCGGCCTGACCTGATCCTGCTCGACATAATGATGCCGGGCGAAGACGGGCTCTCGCTGACCCGCCACCTCGCTGAAACCCAGCGTATTCCGGTAATCCTGCTGACCGCGCGCGGTGAAGCGATGGACCGCATCCTGGGGCTGGAAATGGGTGCGGACGACTACGTCGTGAAACCGTTCGAGCCGCGCGAACTGGTCGCCCGCATTCGGACCGTGCTGCGCCGCGCAACGCTCGACCCCATGACCGCGCAGGCCAGTGAAGACTGGCGCTACCACTTCGAAGGCTGGCAGCTTGATCCGCTCAAGCGCCGCCTGACCGACCCCGAAGGCACGCTGGTGCCGATCTCGACTGCGGAATTTCGCATGCTGCGCGCCTTCCTCGACTATCCGCGCGAAGTGCTCGACCGCGACCGGCTGCTCGACATGGTGCAGGGCCGCGAAGCCCATTTGTTCGACCGCGCGGTCGATAACCAGGTCAGCCGCTTGCGCCGCAAGCTCGAGGCTGACAGTCGCGATCCGCAATTGATCCTGACCGTGCGCGGCGGCGGCTATCGCCTTGCCGCCGATGTAAGCCGCGTGACATCCAAGGGCGATTGATGGCGCGCCTGCTCCCCCGTAGCCTGCTGGGCCAGGTGATGCTGGTGCTGGCGCTGGGGCTGCTGGTGGGGCAGGCCATTTCCGGCGTGCTGCTGCTGCGCGCGGCCGAGCAGCGCCGCGATGCGACGCTCATCAACCAGATCGCGCTGCGCGTTGTCTCCGCCGACGAACGCGGTGCCGAGCGCCGCGCCGAGCGCGCCCAGTTGCGCAATGAGCGGCGCGCACGCCGTGGACTTCCCCCGTTGCCTGTCAGCCAGGATCGGCCAGGTATCGAGGCCAGCAGTGCGTCGCCGCTGCAGCCGGGTGAACGACGCCTGGCGCGCTATGAGGATGCACTGCACGAGGTGCTGGCTGGACAAGGCCTCCAGCCGCGAAGCATCGCAATCACCACCCGCCTGGCGAGCGAGGACCCCGTCGTCCTTGCGCGCCCGCGCTTGCAGCAACGGATTGACCCGGTGAACTGGCGCGAGCTGCAGATAGTGGTTGCCGGGGTCGAACGAGCAAACGGGAGCGGCTGGATCGTGGTTCGGCAACCATTGCCCCCTCGCGGGCCGCGCGTTATCGGCGGCATCTTTCTGCAAACGCTGGTGATTTTCGCGGTCTTGTTCGCGCTGCTCTACATCGTGCTGCGGCGCATGACCCGCCCGCTGGCCGAACTCACAGCCCGCGTCGGCGATTTCGCGCACAAGCCCGACCAGGTAGTGCCGCTGCGCGAATCCGGGCCGGAAGACACGCGGCGGCTGATCGCCGCACACAATGCGATGGAAGCGCGCGTTGCGGCCTTGCTCGACGAGAAAGACGTAATGCTGGGCGCGATCGGGCATGACCTCAAGACCCCGCTCGCCGCCTTGCGGGTGCGGATCGAGAGCGTGCCCGACGAAGCGCAGCGCCAACGCATGGCGGAAAGCATCGAGGACATAACGCGCACGCTCGACGATATCCTAGAGCTGGCCCGCGTCGGTCGGCACGATGTGGAATTCGAGGTCGTCGATCTTGCCGCACTGGCGTCCACGCTGGTCGAAGAATTCGAGGACCTCGAGAAGCCTGTCAGCCTAGGCAAGACCGAACGAACGCGGCGCGAGATCCAGCTTACTTGGCTCAAGCGGGCATTACGCAATCTGGTGGAGAACGCACTGCGCTACGGCGGGTCGGCACGCTTGTCGGTAACCAGCGAGAACCGCACAGTCATTCTTGCTGTCGAAGACGACGGCCCAGGCATTCCACCCGACCAGATCGCGGCCATGCTCGAGCCTTTCGCCCGCGGCGAAGCGAGCCGCAACCGGGCCACCGGCGGGGCCGGTTTGGGGCTTACGCTCGCCCGCGCTATTGCCGAGCAGCACGGCGGCGAGCTCGTGCTGACGAACCGCACGGAAGGCGGCTTGCGCGCGGAAATTCGTCTCCCGCTCTAGCGCATCAAGCTGCCGAGGACATTGCGAACAAAGGCATTGGCGCCGGTGCGCACCGGGTCTGCACTTGATTTCTTGCCCATCGCAGCAGCGACGCCGATTGACACCAGCGATCCGGCAGCGGCTTTCATTCCCGCCTTGCCAGCCTTTTCCCACCAGCTGGCCGTCTTGCGGCTGCGCTTGGCCACTTCCTCTTCGCCCTTTTCCTCGACTTCCTTGGCGGTTTCAGCCGCATCGGCCGCCTTTGCAGCGAGCACTTCCATCGCGCTTTCGCGATCGACCCGCTCGTCATACTTGCCGTCAAACGGGCTAACCGACTGGATGATCACCCGCTCCTTGGGCGTGACCGGCCCCAGCCGCGAGCGCGGCGGCTTCACCAGCGTGCGCTGGACAATCGTCGGCGCGCCGTCCTCGTCCAGCGTCGAGACCAGCGCCTCACCCACTTTCAGTTCCGTGATCGCGGTTTCCACGTCGAGATCGGGGTTGATGCGGAAGGTTTCGGCTGCTGCCTTGATCGCGCGCTGGTCACGCGGGGTGAAGGCGCGCAGGGCGTGCTGCACACGGTTGCCCAGCTGGCCTGCCACTTCCTCAGGAATGTCGATCGGGTTCTGCGTGACGAAATAGACGCCGACCCCCTTCGACCGGATCAGCCGCACGACCTGTTCGATCTTTTCCTGCAGCGCCTTGGGCGCATCGTCGAACAGCAAATGCGCCTCGTCAAAGAAGAACACCAGCTTGGGCTTTTCCGGATCGCCCACTTCAGGCAGCGTTTCGAACAGTTCGGCCAGCAGCCACAACAGGAAAGTGGCGTAAAGCTTCGGGCTGCGCATCAGCTGGTCGGCGGCGAGAACATTGACCATCCCGCGCCCCTGATCGTCCACTTTCAGGAAATCGTCGATCTCCAGCGCCGGTTCGCCAAAGAAGCGGTCCGCCCCTTGCGCCTCGAAGCTCAGCAACTGGCGCTGGATCGCTCCAACCGTTGGCTTGGCTACATTGCCATATTTGCCGGACAGCTCGGACGCATTCTCCGCGGCCCAGGCCAGCACCGCCTGGAGGTCTGCAAAGTCGAGCAGCAACAACCCGTTCTCGTCGGCATGGCGGAACGCGATCTGCAGCACACCTTCCTGCGTTTCGTTCAGATCGAGCAGGCGCGACAGCAGCAGCGGCCCCATTTCCGAAACCGTGGTGCGGATCGGGTGACCCTGCTCCCCATAAAGGTCCCAGAACACCACGGGATTATCGGAATAGGCATAGTCATACATGCCCAGTTCCTTCGCCCGGCTTTCCAGCTTGTCGGCATGTTTGAAGGTCGGAGAGCCAGGCATGGCAATGCCCGACAGATCGCCTTTCACATCGGCCACGAACACCGGAACCCCTTCAGCCGAAAAGCTTTCTGCCAGTCCCTGTAGCGTCACCGTCTTGCCGGTGCCGGTGGCGCCCGCGACCAGGCCGTGGCGGTTGGCCCGCGAAAGGTCGAGATACTGCTTCTCGCCATTGGCGGCGAGCCCGATGAAAATGCTGCCCATTGAAATTGCTGGCGTCCCTTCGGCGATGAATTGCGGCGAACTGTGTGGCGCAGGCTGGCAGGCGCGGTCAAGTGCTCGACTTGCGCGCGCGATAAGCTAAGGCAGGGGCGATGAGCCAGCCTGCTCCCTTTGTCCTGCTTGACGATGCGCGCCGCGAAGGCGCCGCCGCTGCGCACCTGTTCGAAAACCCGCGCCAGATCTTCGTGGCCCGGCGTGCGGAGGAAGTGGCAGAAGTGCTCGCCGCGGCCGACGCCGCGCGGCGTGAATCGGGCGGCACTTTGGCCGGATATATCGCCTATGAAGCAGGCTTGGCGCTGGAACCAAGGCTGGCACCGCTGGCTGACAAGCGCACTGGCGCCGCAGGCCCTCTGGTGTGGCTTGGCCTGTTCGACCGAGCGGAGGAAATCGCTGCGGACGAGGTGCCCGGATGGCTCGCCGCGCGCGCGGAGGGCGAGGCCTCGCTCGGGCCGATGGAGCCGCAGCTGTCGACCGGTGGCTATGCGGCAGCCTTCGAGAATTTGCAGGAAGCGATCCGCGCGGGCGACATCTACCAGGTCAACCTGACCTATCAACTGGCCGGGGCCTATCGCGGCGATCCGGTGGCGCTCTATGCCGCGCTGCGCCCCGCCGCCGAGGCGGGCTATGGCGGGCTGCTGTTCGACGGATCGCACTGGCTGCTCAGCCTCAGCCCTGAGCTGTTCGTGTCGCTCAGGGGCGACGCCGCGAAAGTGAAGCCAATGAAGGGCACGCGCCCGCGCGGCGCCGACCCGGCAGCAGACCGCGCAATGGCTGAGGAACTGGCCAACTCGGTCAAGGACAAGGCCGAAAACCTGATGATCGTTGACCTGATGCGCAACGATCTGAGCCGCGTCGCCGAAGCGGGCAGTGTGCGGGTGGAAGCGCCCTTCACGGTCGAAAGCTATCCCACCGTCCACCAGATGGTCTCGACCGTCCATGCCCGGCTGCAACCGGGCAAGGGCGCGGTCGACCTGATCCGCGCGATCTTTCCCTGCGGTTCGATCACCGGCGCGCCTAAGATCCGCGCGATGGAGCTTGTTCACGAAGTCGAACGCGACGCACGCGGCCCCTATTGCGGGGCGATCGGGCGGATCGATGCCAATGGCGATGCCGCGTTCAATGTCGCCATCCGCACGCTGCGCCTGACGCCCGAGGAAAACGATCGGGGGCGGGCGGTGATGGGAGTCGGCTCGGCGATCGTGGCCGACAGCGAAGCGATGGCGGAACGGCGCGAGTGCGAGGTCAAGGCCGGCTTCCTGCGCCGCGCCACCCCCGACCATCGGGCCGCCGACTGCGACCTCATCGAGACCATGCTGTTCGATCCGGAAAGCGGGATCGACCTGCTTGAACTCCACCTGGAGCGGATCAAGGCATCGGCCCACGAACTGGGCTTCTCGTTCGACCGCCACGCCGCGCGCAACCAGATCCAGGCACTCTGCTTTAACCTCGAGACGCGCAGCAAACTGCGCCTGCTGGTGTCGCGCCGCGGCGCTCTGGCGCTGGAAGCGGGCCCTGCGCCCGGCAAGCCAAGCGAGCCGCTGACATGCATCGCCTTGGCGCTGCCGGTCGATCCGGGCGACTGGCGCCTGCGCCACAAGACCAGCGACCGCGGCTTCTACGAGGAGGCCCTCGCCGCCGCGCGCAGCGAAGGGGCGGGCGAAGCGCTGCTGGTTCACCCCGACGGGTTCGTGACCGAAGGCAGTTTCACCAGTATCTTCGTTGAGCGCGACGGCCTGTTGCTGACCCCGCCGCTGTCGCTGGGCTTGCTGCCAGGCATCTTGCGCCGCTCGCTGGTCGAGGCGGGCAAGGCGCGGGAAGCCGAGTTGACGCTCGATGACCTGGCCGATGGCTTCCTGCTCGGCAATGCGGTGCGCGGGCTCATCAAGGCGCGACTGATATGACAATCGACATCCTGTTCGAAGACGGCGAGGCGCTGGTGATCAACAAGCCGGGCGGACTGTCGATCGAGCGGCCCCGCCGCGGCGGTCCCTCGCTGGAGGATCACCTCGAGCAGCTCAAGCTGGGCTTCCAGCGTGCGCCGATGCCGGCGCACCGGCTGGATACGGACACCAGCGGTTGCCTGCTGCTGGCGCGCAACCCGAAGTCGCTCAAGCGATTTGCCAAGGCATTCGAGGATCGCGCGGTGGGCAAAACCTATCTTGGCATCCTCGACGGAATTCCGCAGCTCAAGGAAGGCCGGATCGAACTGGCGCTCACCAAGATCAGCAGCGCGGACAAGGGCTGGCGGATGATCCCCGCGCGCAAGGGCAAGCCTTCGCTGACCGACTGGCGCGTGGTGGCAGAACACGGCGGGCGGGCATTGGTCGAATTCTCCCCGCAAACCGGGCGCACGCACCAGATCCGCGTCCATGCAGCCAGCGGCATCGGCATCCCGCTGCTGGGTGACCCGGTCTATGGCCGCAAGGGTTCTGCCAAGCGCACCATGCTCCACGCCGCCGGACTGACCGTGCAGCGCGAAGGCAAGGAAGACATTACCGCGCAGGCGCCCGTGCCGGCAGATTTTGCGGCGCTGGGCTTTGGCTGATGGGTCGCATCACCGACCGCGCCATTGAGCTGGCAGAGGAAAAGTTCATCGCTGCGAGCGGGCCGGGCGGCCAGAACGTCAACAAGGTCGCGACCGCCGTGCAATTGCGGGTCGATGTGTTCCAGCTGGGCCTGGCGCCCGATGCCTTTCACCGGCTGAAGGAACTGGCCGGCAGCAAGATGACCAAGGACGGCGAAATCGTGCTGACCGCACGCGAGTACCGCACGCAGGAAGCGAATCGCGAGGCGGCGCGGGCGCGACTGGCCGCGCTGCTGGACGAGGCGCTGGTCCCGCCGCCCAGGCGCAAGAAGGTGCGCGTCAACCGTGTGGGCAAGGTGGAGCGGCTTAAGGAAAAGAAGGTCCGCGGCGAGATCAAGGCCAAGCGGGGCAAGGTCAGCCGATCCGACTGGTGACTCTTGCTTGACTTTTTCGTGTGAATCGGCAAATGCGCCCCGCGAAGAGGGCGGTGCCGCGCGCGCCGCCTGTTGTTTTTTGGCCGTAATGGCCCTCATTCGACTTTAGGAACACGCCATGGCGAAGCCCGCAACCGTCAAGATCCGGCTGGTCTCCACCGCCGACACCGGCTTCTTCTATGTCACGAAGAAGAACCCGCGGAACACCACCGAGAAGATGAGCTTCCGCAAGTATGACCCGGTCGTGCGCAAGCACGTCGAGTTCAAGGAAGCCAAGATCAAGTGATCTTGCTGAACCGGCTTTAGGCGCCAGGTTCAGTGACAGTTCAAGGCATCGCCGCTAAAGCGCGCTGCATGAATACGCTCGATTTCCTCATCAAACGCCCGCTGCGCACCGCGCTGGCGGGCGCTTTGCTATGTGCGCTGCCCGGTGTAGCGATCATCGCCCAGCCCGCCACGGCGCAATCCGCCCCGGCTGATCTCGACCGCGCGGTCACCGCGCTGCGCGGCATTTCGACCCTGCGGGCGGACTTTTCGCAGACCGACCGGCTGGGCCAGGTCGCCAGCGGTGTGATGACGCTGAAGCAGGGCGGCAAGATCCGCTTCGAATATGAAAAAAGCGTGCCGCTGCTGATCGTGTCCAACGGCAGCTCGCTGTATTTGGTCGATTACGAAGTGAAGCAGGTCCAGCGCTGGCCGATCCGCAATTCGCCGCTCGGCGCGCTGCTCGATCCCTCGCGCGATATCAGCCGCTATGGCAAGCTGGTGCCAACCGGCAATCCCGACGTCATCAGCATCGAGGTGCGGGACCCCAAGCGGCCAGAGTTCGGCATGATCACGATGATCTTCGTGCGTGACGCTGGCGCTCCGGGCGGGCTTGAGCTCAACACCTGGGTTGCGCTCGACGCGCAGAATCAACGGACGACCGTGCGGCTGCGGAATCACCGCTATGGAGTCGCGGTGGCCGACAGTGCTTTCACCTTCAAGGATCCGCGCGGATCATCTCGTCGCCCGCGTTGAACGCTTCAGCCTTCGGCGGTTGTAAGAATGCGACAAAATACTTCGCGCCATTCATTTACGTGAAAGCCGAATGCGCCTAGATTGCTTTCTGCAAGGCGAGCGAAGACGGGTTTCCCCCCTGTTGCCTCTCTTCCGCAAAAAGCGCCTTGTCCAAGCGTGACGAACGCTCAAAAGAACCCTCGTGCCAATGCCCCCGGCACGAGGGTTTTCTTTGGGATTTCCTGTTTTCCGCACTCGCGTCCGCGACTGCAATTTCCTCGCGGCTTGCGGACAAGTCCGCGCCGTTGCGGGCGGCCGGTCGGCCTTGCGGTCTAGCTAGGCTAGACCGTTTCGTGCCGCAAAACCTGGCTGTCTCATTTATTACTTCCAGCCGAGCGCCTTCACGATAATGTCGTAGATCACGTTCTGCTCGATGACGCCGCGGACCCGCTCGGCGCCCGGGCCATGGCCGTAGAGCGCGACATCCTCACCGCCGTGAGTCTCGCTGCCGAGCGGAATCGTGGCCTGCTGATGCGCCTTGACCCCGGTTTCAGGCATCGGACGTTCGGCCAAATTGGCAATCGAACCAGGCCCATTACCGTAACCGAGCGTGGTATAGGGCTTCCCGTCGTTGGCGAGCGACGGCCCGTCCCCGCCCGCTTCGCCTTCGCCACCTGCGGGCGAATGCACCAGGCCAAGGATATCGTTGCCCCGCCGGGGATAGCCGGACATGGTGAAGACATGGCTGTGATCGGCGGTGACGAGGATCAGCGTGTCCGCAGGATCGGTATGGTCGATCGCATATTGGATCGCATTCGCGAATTCGACCGCTTCCTCCAATGCATAGCCCGCTTGCCCGGCATGGTGGCCATGATCGATCCGGCCGGATTCGACCATCAGATAGTAACCGTCTGGATCGTTATCGAGCCGCGCAATCGCCTGCGCGGTCATTTCCGTCAGGGTCGGCTCGCTCGAATCCGGCTTGCGGTCGACCGTGTAGGTCATGTGGCTTGGCGAAAAGAGCCCCAGCACCGGCTTGTCTGCAGGCGCGGCGGCCAGTTGCGCCGCAGTTTCGACATAGGTGCCCCCCGTGCGAGCGACCCACGCAGCGGGCAGGTCGACCGCGCCGTCGCGCCGCCAACCGTTTCGATCCGGGCCATAAAAAGCCGCGCGCCCGCCACCAAGAGCGAGGTCGAATTCGCTTTCGACAAGCTGCGTCGCTATATCCCTGCATCCCTTATTGGCCTGACCCTCGGTGCCGATGAAGGCCTCCCAATCGCGATCCGGGCTATGCGCATAGACCGCTGCGGGCGTCGCATGCGTGATCCGCGCGGTGCTGACGATCCCCAGCGCGAGACCGCGCTCAATCGCCTGTTCGCCCAGCGTCGGCAGCCGGTTCGCCAGTGCAGCCTCGCAATCGCCATGCGGCGTTGCCGGCCCCACCCCGAGCATCCCGATATTCGTTTTCAGCCCCGTATGCATCGCGCTGGCTGTGCCCGCGCTGTCAGGGACCTGCGCGTTGACGTTGTATGTCTTGACGAGGGCGACATTGTCGAAGGTTTCGAACGGCAGGACATATTCCTCGCCGCTCTGCCCCTGCTTTTGCCCGGCATAGATGCGCGCGGCGGTGATGGTGGAGATGCCCATCCCGTCGCCAATGAACAGGATCACTTTCTTCGCCTTGGGCGCTGGCACCGCAGACGAAGCGCTGGCCACTGGCGTCTGCGACGTCCCGCTGGCACTGCAGGCGGCCAGCGGCACGGAGAGCAGCGCGGCAAGCAGGAGAGATTTCCGGTTCAGCTTCATGGGTGCGGACTCCTTTGATCGCCTCGCTATCGCTTACCTTGATGACAGCAAAGCGAAAGATGCAGGCTGGACCACAAAGACCCTGCACCCTAAGTGCTGCGCATGGTTTCTATCGCTACCTGGAACATCAATTCGGTGCGGCTGCGGCTACCGATCGTCGAACGCTTCTTGCAGGAAGAGGCGCCCGATGTGCTCTGCCTGCAAGAAATCAAGTGCCAGGAGGAGCAGTTTCCAGGCAAGGCGCTGGCAGAACTCGGCTATGTTCACCAGGCGGTGCACGGCCAGAAGGGGTATCACGGGGTGGCCACCGTCAGCCGCATCCCGCTTAAGGAAGTGAGCCGGCATGACTGGCAGGATAATGGCGAAGCGCGCCATGTGGGTGTGGAGCTGCTCGGGCCGGGCCAGGGGATAGTGGTCGAAAACGTCTATGTCCCCGCCGGTGGGGACGAACCCGATCGCACCATCAATCCGAAATTCGGCCAGAAACTCGATTTCCTGGAGCGGATGACGCACTGGGCAGACAAGCTCGATCGCCCGACACTGATTGTGGGCGATTTCAACATCGCCCCGCTCGAAAGCGACGTCTGGAACCACAAGCAGCTCTTGAAGGTCGTCAGCCATACGCCGGTCGAGATCGACACGCTGCAGCGCTTCAAGGATGCGCATGGCTGGACCGATATCGGGCGCGAGTTCATTCGCGACCCAGAGCGGTATTACAGCTGGTGGAGCTACCGCGCTAAGGACTGGAAGGCCAATGATCGCGGGCGGCGGCTCGACCATATGTGGGCGAGCCCCGAGCTGGCGCAGCAGGCGAAAGGGCACCGGCTGCGCGAGGACGCACGCGACTGGGACAAGCCGAGCGACCACGTGCCGCTGATCACGGAGTTCGCGCTCTGACGATGCCGTCGCCCTCTAGGCGCGTGGCGCAGGCGATCGACGCATTGCGCCATGGCTGGCCGGTGGCGTTCGAGGGCGGACCCGTCCTGCTGCCGGCCGAAACCGCCATTGCCGGCGAAGCAAGTTCCGATCGTATGCTGATTTCGGCGGCGCGGGCGATGACGCTCAAGCTTGCTAACCAGCGCGAGGCAGCCGTGCCGCATGCCCCGGTGCTGATCCGCAGCGGGGAGCGCTTTTCGCTGACCGAGGCGCGCGCGGTGGCGGACCCGGCGCTCGATCTCGCTAATCCGCTGAAAGGCCCCTTCAAGGCCGAGACGCTCGACTGGCGCGAGATCGCCGAGGCGGCGCTGGAACTGGCACGGATTGCCGGGATCCTGCCTGCTTTCCTGGTCGACCCGGCAGATGCGGGGGAGGCGGTTGCCATGTCGGCGAGTGACCTTGCGCAATGGTCTGACCGTTCCGCCCTTCGCATCGCCACCCGCGCACGGCTGCCCGTGGCGGCCTGCGAGACCGCAGAGATCGTCGCCTTCCGCAGCGCTGACGACATGCGCGAACATGTGGCGCTGGTGATCGGTGCGCAACGCGGCGATGTGGTTCCGCTGGTGCGGCTCCATTCCGAATGCCTTACCGGCGATATATTGGGCAGCCTCAAATGCGATTGCGGGCCGCAGCTGGACGCTGCACTGGCCGCGATGGCGGAGGAAGCGGCACAGGGTGGCTGGGGCGCGCTCCTCTATCTGCGGCAGGAAGGGCGCGGCATTGGCCTCGTCAACAAGTTGCGCGCCTATCGCCTGCAGGATCAGGGCTTCGACACGGTCGAGGCAAACCAGCGGCTCGGTCTGCCAGATGAAGCGCGCGATTTTCCGACCGCGGCCCGCATGCTGGACCTGCTGGGTGCGCGGCAGGTGCGGTTGATGACCAACAATCCGCGCAAGGTCACGGCGCTCGAAGCAGCGGGGATCACCGTTACCGAGCGCGTGCCGCATCAGCTGCCCGACAATCCGCATAACGCGCGCTACCTCGCAACCAAGCGCGACAAATCGGGGCATTTGCTCAGGTGAACGTGTAAACGTCGAGCGGTAGTGTCATTGTGAATTAGTACAGCAAATCACTCGCATCTGTCTCAGCAGCTCGCCATTATGACCGTCTTGTAATTCTTGATCCGGGGACGGCCCATGACAGCAGCAGAAACAAAAAAACTTCAAGCTTCGGTCCGCAATCTCAAGCTGGCGGTGATCGCGCTCGCTTGTATGCTCACAGTTCTGCTGGCAGGCGGGTTTGCGGCGCCGCAGGATGATGTCATTCGAACGAAGGGTATCGTCATTGAGGACAGTGAAGGTCGTGCCCGCATTTTGATTGGCGCGCCGGCACCTACAGTGGCGGAACGGCTGCGAACAGATCCTGCTCGGCACAAGGATGCATTTGCCTGGTTGTATCCCGATGGCGACGTTACACCCGCAAGCAGGCTTAACAACGACACGTTCGGGATCCTCATTCTAGACGAGAAGGGCCACGATCGTGTCGCACTTGGCGCACCGGTGCCTGATCCGCTCAACGGACGGCGCATTGGTCCGGCATATGGCCTTTCAGTTCATGACGACGACGGGATCGAACGCGCTGGATTCGGCCAGATCAAGGACAAGGCCAAGGGCCTCGATCGCGTCGCAATAGGTCTCGATGGCTGGGACGGAGAAGGCGTCATTATTCTCGTCGATGCCGATGGCACGGCCGGCTTGGTCGCCAACGACAACAAGCAGGGCAAACGCATGTTCACGGGAGTCATCCCAGCCAAGAGCATCGTCAGTCAGGAAGCGACCGAGCGGCGGATGGGCACACTCCTGACCACGCAGGACGGAGACGAGACCTACCGCCCGGCGACGGAATGACCTGCCAGCCCCGCTCACTCCCCGGAGCGGGGCGGCCTGCCTCGACGCGGCTTGGCAGTCATTTTCACGTCGATTCCGCGCCGCTCCAGCGCCTCACGCAGAAGCATTTCGATCTGGGCATTGGCGGAACGCAGTTCGGCCGATGCCAACCGCTCGACCGCGGCATGGACTGCCGGGTCGAGACGGAGGGCAAAGGCCTTCTTTTCCGGAGGCTGGGCCATTGGGCGTATGCCTCAAAGCTCCCTATTGGTAGAGCGTGCCGGCGTTCACGACCGGTTGCGCTTCGCGGTCACTACACAGAACCACCATCAGATTGGACACCATCGCGGCGCGCCGCTCGTCATCGAGCTGGACGATGCCGTCATGCGCCAGCTTGTTGAGCGCATCCTCGACCATGCCAACCGCGCCGATCACCACCTTCTGCCGCGCTGCAATCACAGCATCGGCCTGCTGGCGGCGCAGCATGGCACCGGCGATTTCGGGCGCATAGGCGAGGTGCGTCAGACCTGCCTCGTCCACCACGATCCCGGCCACGCGCAGGCGGTCGTTCAATTCCGCGCACAGCTCGGCATTGACCACATCGGCACTGCCGCGCAGCGTGGTTTCATCCTCGTCGCTCATATCGTCGTAGGGGTGCCGCGCGCCCACGGTGCGCAGCCCGGCCTCGATCTGGATGTTGGTGAACTCCTTGTAATCATCGACGTCGAAGGCTGCCTGCGCCGTGTCGGACACGCGCCACACGACGTTGCAGGCAATCTCGATCGGGTTACCGCGCAAATCGTTGATCTTTACCCGCTCCGAATGGACGTTGTGCGCGCGGGCGGAGATCTTCTTGCGGATCATCCACGGCCACACCCAGCGCAGGCCCTCGCGCCGCTCGGTCCCGCGATATTCGCCGAACAACGTGATCACGACAGCCTGGTTGGGCTGGATCATGAAGAAGCCGGCTGCCACCACCATAATGCCGAGGATCGAGCCGAGCAGCCGCATCACGAACATCACCTTCGCCGCTTTGGCCGCACCTTCCGGCGGCGCACCGGACATTAGCGACCAGATTGCCAGTGCGGTCAGGACAACCAGCACGCCGAGCATGATGTACCCGCTATAGCTATGTGCCGCATGCTCGCGGCTCGTCTTCATTCCCTTAAGTTCCACTGTCATCGATTCGTACCCCTTTTAAAGATGATATCATAATTATATGATCTGGGGTCGGTGGCAAGCGAAATCGGCTGGGCGAAAGCGAATTGCGCGATCGCCAGCTGCGGGTTATCGCTCGGCAACGCCATTCGAATCTCGCCATCTCAAGGAGACCATTTGATGAGAAAATCCAATCTGCTGCTCGCCGCCGCCGGCTCGCTGGCACTCGCTGCATGCGGCGGCACCGACGACGCTTCGATGGAAGCCGAAGCGGATACTGTCGAAATGCCGGCTGACACGGCGCTGGAAGACGTCACCGAAGAGCCGGTGGCCGACGCCGACGCCAACGCTGAAGATGCTGCCGTGACCGAACAAACGGCGGAAGACGCGGCCAATGCCGCAGCCGATGTGGCCGCGGCGGCGGAAGCGGCGGCCGCGGCTGCCGAACAGTAAAGCAGCGATCGGCCCGCCTGGGCCGCGAGCAAACTCAAGCGGACGGGTTGCCAAGCGGCGATTCGTCCGCTTTTGCATATCCGCGAGAGGCGCACTGCCACTATCGGCAGGCGACAAGCCAACCCCGTCGCTTGAATGAGCGAAACCGGCCAGAGAGGACAACGCACCCATGTCGCAATCCGGAATGGATCCCGAAACCTTCGAACAGTTCATCGAACAGCTCGACCGTTACGTTCGCGAACGGCTGATCCCGGCGGAGCGCGATACGATCGAGCATGACCGCGTGCCTGACGACATCCTGCAGGAAATGAAGGATATGGGGCTGTTCGGGCTGACCGTTCCCGAGGAATATGGCGGCGCGGGCCTCAACACCTCGCAATATGCCCGCACGGTCCGCTGCATGAGCTATGCCGCGCCCGCCTTCCGCTCGATCTTCTCGATCAATGTCGGCATGTTCAATTCGGCGATCAAGAACGGCGCAACCAACGAACAAAAGGGCGAATGGTGGCCGCGCATTGCCGGGGGCGAGATCGCCTGCTTCGGCCTGACCGAGCCTGGCTCGGGCTCTGACAGCGCGGCGATGCAGACTTTTGCGAAACCCGATCCCAGCGGCAATGGCTGGGTGCTCAACGGCACCAAGCGCTACATCACCAATGCGCCGCACGCCGATGTCGCGCTGATCATGGCGCGCACCGAGAAGGAAGCGCTGCCCAAGAACGCGCATGTCAGCGCCTTCATCGTACCGATGAACACGCCCGGCGTCTCGACCGGATCGCCCGACAAGAAGATGGGGCAATCGGGCGCACATATCTCCGACATCATCCTTGAAGACGTCCATGTGCCCGGCGAAGCGCTGCTTGGCGGCGAAACCGGCAAGGGTTTCCGCTTTGCCATGATGAGCCTCGACAATGGCCGGATTTCGGTTGGCGCGGCCAGCTGCGGCTATGCCCGCCGCGCCCTCGACAGCGCCTTGCGCTACGCCAATGAGCGCAAGGCCTTCGGCGAGCCGATCGCCAATTTCCAGCTGATCCAGCAGATGCTGGCCGAGAGCGAGACCGAGATCTACGCCGCCGAAGCGATGATGGCCGATGTCACTGCCCGCGCCGATCGCGGCGAGAACGTCATCACCAAGGCCGCCGCGTTCAAGGTGTTCGCTTCGGAAATGTGCGGCCGCGTGGTTGACCGCGTGGTCCAGATCTATGGCGGCGCGGGTTATCTGGCGGAATACGACGCCGAGCGCTTCTTCCGCGATGCGCGCATCTACCGCATCTACGAAGGGACGACGCAAATCCTGCAGCTGCAGATCGCCAAGCATATGCTGCGCGAATGGAATGCGGTGCACGGCTGATGTACCAGCTGCTTAGCGGCCTTTCGATCATCGAGGTTTCCAGTTTCGTCGCCTCGCCCACCGCCGGGCTCTACTGCGCGCAGATGGGGGCCGAGGTGATCCGCGTCGACCACAAGGCTGGCGGGCTCGACTACAACCGCTATATGCTGACGCGCGAGGGCCGCTCGCTCAGCTGGGAAAACCTGAACCGCGCCAAGAAGTCGGTCGCGCTCGACCTGCAGTCGGGCGAGGGGCGCGAGCTGCTGGTCGAACTGGCGGCGAAGACCGGCCAGTGCATCACCAATCTGCCTGAGAAAAGCTTCCTCAGCCATGACGCCATGGCCGCGCGGCGGCAGGATATGGTCAGCGTACGGATCATGGGCTGGCATGACGGGCGCCAGGCGATGGACTTCACTGTCAACGCCGCCAGCGGCTACCCGCTGATGTGCGGGCCGGAAGAATGGGACCCGGCAACTGCCCCGCCGGTCAACCAGGTGCTGCCCGCGTGGGATTTCATCACCGGCGCCTATTGTGCCTTTGCGCTGCTGGCCGCGCTGCGCCACCGCGATGCGACCGGCGAAGGCAGCGAAGTGCGCGTGCCGCTGGGCGATGTCGCCATCGGCACCATGGCCAATTCGGGCGCAATGGCCGAAATGCTCTATCGCGGCAGCGACCGCGAGCGGCTGGGCAATGCGATCTGGGGCGCGTTCGGGCGCGACTTCCGCAGCCGTGACGGCAGACGCTTTATGGTTGCAGCACTGACGCCCAAGCAGTGGGGCGGCCTTGTTGCTGCATTTGGCATCGAACGCGAGATCGCCGCGCTTGAAGCCGAAACCAGCGTCCGCTTTGCCGATGGGGACACGCCGCGCTTCGTGCATCGCCACCGGCTGTTCGCTCTGTTCCAGCAAGCCGCGGACCGGCATGACTATGACACGCTGGCCGCGCGCATGGGCGAGCAGGGCTGCACTTTCGAGCGCTATCGCACCATGCACGAAGCCGCCAACGATCCCGTGCTGGTGGCAGACAATCCACTGTTCGGCCCTTCGCCCGCCAACCCCTCGGGCTTTGCCTATCCCGCGACGCGCAGTTTCGCACATATGCCCGAGAAGCAGGTCAGCGATCCCGCGCCTGCTCCCTATCTGGGCCAGCACAGCGAAGAAGTGCTGGTCGAGAAGCTAGGGCTTTCGAGCGGGGAGATAGGTCGGCTGGTCGATGCCGGGACTGTGGCCCTTTCGGACAAAGACAGATAACCAACAGCCGTTCGGTTCGAGCACAGTCGAGAACCGTTGGCGCGAGCGTGTCTCGACTACGCTCGACACGAACGGAGAGAAATATGAGCCGCAGAGCAGCAATCGTTTCACCGCTACGCACACCGGTGGGCAAATTCGGGGGCGCGCTGGCGCCGCTCAACGCCGGACAGCTGGGTGCGGTCATCCTGAAAGCCCTGATCGAGCGCAGCGGGATCGACCCCGCGCGGGTCGACGATGTCGTCTTCAGCCAGGGCTATGGCAATGCCGAAGCGCCCGCCATCGGCCATTGGAGCTGGCTCGCCGCCGGCCTGCCGATCGAAGTGCCGGGCTTCCAGCTTGACCGGCGCTGCGGCTCGGGTGTGCAGGCGGTGGCGACTGCCGCGATGATGGTCGAGACCGGCATGGCCGATGTCGTTGTCGCCGGCGGCTGCGAAAGCATGTCCAATGTCGAGCATTACACCACTGACCTGCGCGGCGGGGTGCGGATGGGCGACATGGTGCTGCATGACCGGCTGTCGCGCGGGCGGCTGATGAGCCAGCCGATCGAGCGGTTCGGCGTGATCACCGGCATGATCGAGACCGCGGAAAACCTCGCCAAGGATTACAGTATCACCCGGGAGGAAGCCGACGCCTATGCCGTGCGTTCGCACCGGAATGCGGCGAAGGCCTGGGAAGAGCGCAAGTTCGATGCACACCTCGTCCCGGTTGAGATCCCGCAGCGCAAAGGCGACCCGGTAGTGTTCGATCACGACGAGGGATACCGCGCCGATGCGAGCATGGAGACGCTGGGTAGCCTGCGCGCAATCGACCTCAAGCGCGATCCGGACGCTATCGTAACCGCCGGCAATGCCAGCCAGCAGAACGATGCGGCCGCGGCGTGCCTTGTCGTGGCGGAGGACAAGCTGGAGGCGCTGGCCCTTGAGCCTACCCTGTGGTTCCACGGCTGGGCAGCGGCGGGGTGCGACCCCAGCCGCATGGGGATCGGCCCGGTCCCGGCGGTCGAGCGGCTGTTCGCGCGCACCGGCATGGGCTGGAGTGATATCGGCCTGGTTGAACTCAATGAAGCCTTCGCGCCGCAGGTGCTTGCCGTGCTCAAGGGCTGGGGCTGGTCAGCAGACGACAGCCGGATGGACATGCTCAACGTCAATGGCTCGGGCATTTCGCTGGGCCATCCGATCGGTGCGACCGGCGGGCGGATCCTGGCGGACATGGCTGCCGAGATGCATCGGCGCGGGGTGCGCTATGGCCTTGAGACCATGTGCATCGGCGGCGGTCAGGGCATCGCGGCGATTTTCGAGCGCGCGGCCTGATCATGAGCGAGTGGGACGCATGGATCGGCCGCGAGGCGGTCCAAGCCGATACGCTCGATCCGGCGCTCGCTCGGCGTTGGTGTGCGACCTTCGACCTAGCCCCGCCGGATGGTGGCGCCATGCCGCAGGGCATTCACCTCTGCCTTTGCACGCCCGAAGCTCCGCAGGCCGCGCTGGGCGAAGACGGGCACCCAGCACGCGACAGCAGCCCGCAAAGCTTCTTCCCGCCAATCCCGCTGCCGCGCAGGATGTGGGCGGCGAGCGATATCACCTTCGTGCGGCCGATTGAGATTGGCCAGCAGATCAAGCGAACCAGCCGGATCGCGTCGATTGCCGAGAAGGAAGGCTCGACCGGTCGGCTAGGCTTCGTCGAAGTCGAGTATGTCACGCTTGCCGATGGCATCGAGGCAGTCCGCGAGATGCAGACGCTGGTCTATCGCGATGCCGTGGCGCCGGATGCGCCGCTCAGCCCGCTTGAACCGACCGACGGCAAATTAGATGCATCAGCCTGGGATGCGCATCAGGAAATCTTGCCCGATCCGCGGCTGCTGTTCCGCTTTTCCGCGGTGACCTTCAACACCCATCGGATCCATTACGATTTGCCTTACGCGCGGGATGTCGAACGTTATCGTGGCCTCGTCGTCCACGGCCCGCTGATGGCCAGCCTGCTGCTGCAAATGGCCGGCCGCGAGCTGGGCGGGAATGCGCTCAAATCGTTCAGCTTCCGCGCCGTCAGCCCGGCGATCGCCGACGAACCGCTTCACCTGGCCATGCGCAAGACCGACGATGGCTATGAGTTGGGCACCTTCGCCAGCGACGGTCGCCAGTGCGTAAAGGCCGGCGCGACGATCTAGGCCTCGTCCGGCACGGGATAGGCCGTGATCGGCTGCAAAACTCCATAAGTCTCTGCCAGCGGCGCGTGGCCCAATTCGGGGAAGTCGAGCGGCGGCTGTTCGACGTGGGTGTCAGGCAAGCGGTCGAGCAGGTCGCGGATCAGCGTCAGCCGCCCCAGCCGCTGGTCGTTGAAATCGACCAGTGTCCATGGCGCCCAGTCGCTATGCGTCGCCTTGAGCATTGCCTCGCGCGCATCGGTATAGGCCTGATACTTTTCCCGCGCCGCCAGGTCGATCGGCGAAAGTTTCCAGCGCTTCAGCGGATCGTCGAGCCGCTCTTTCAGCCGCTCTTCCTGCTCGGCCTGGTCGGCGCCGAGCCAGTATTTAAACAGCAGGATCCCGTCATCGACCAGTTGCTGTTCGAACACCGGCGCCTGCTTGAGGAAAGCTTGAACCTGCTCTTCGCTCGCAAAGCCCATCACCCGCTCCACCCCGGCGCGGTTGTACCAGCTGCGATCGAACAGCACGATCTCCCCCGCTGCGGGAAGGTGCTGCACATAGCGCTGGAAGTACCACTGCGTCGCCTCGGCTTCCGAGGGCTTGGACAGCGCCACCACCCGGCACTGGCGCGGATTGAGCCGCTCGCGCACTGCCGCGATCGCTCCGCCCTTGCCCGCAGTGTCGCGCCCTTCGAACAGCACCGCGATCCGTGCGCAGGTCGCCTTGGCCCAGCGAGCCATGCCCACCAGCTCTTCCTCGAGCGGCTCCAGAAAATCCTCATATTGCTTGCGATTCAGCTTTTCCAAGCGCACCTCCGCATTTGCGCCCCGCGTTCGGGCGTGATATAGTTGCAATTGAAACTATGGCCACGATCGCACAACCGCAGCAGGACTTTTCGATCCTGCCTGAAATGCCGGCGGATGTCTTTACCGCTCCGCTGAAAAAGCCCGCGCATGTGGGGGATGACTGGCTCGAGCCCGAGCAGACCAATTACACCAGCGACGACCACGCCATCTGGAACGATCTGTTCGCGCGCCAGATGGAGGTGTTGCCCGGCCGCGCCGCAACCGCCTTCATGCAGGGGCTGGAAAAGCTCGACCTAGGGCGCGGCGGCGTGCCCGAATTCGGCAAGCTCAGCGAAGAACTCGGCGCGCTCACCGGCTGGAGCGTGGTTCCGGTGCCGATGCTGATCCCCGATCACGTATTCTTCTGGCACCTGGCCAACCGCCGCTTCCCCGCGGGCAATTTCATCCGCACGCGCGAGACTTTCGACTACATCCAGGAACCTGACGTGTTCCACGATGTGTTCGGCCATGTGCCGATGCTGACCGATCCAGTGTTTGCCGACTACATGCAGGAATATGGCCGCGCCGGATGGAAGGCGATGCGCTACAACCACTTGAAGGCACTCGGTGCGCTTTACTGGTACACGGTCGAATTCGGGCTGATCGAAGAGGCACCGGACATGATCCGCGCCTATGGCGCCGGGATCCTGTCAGGCCCGACCGAAGCGGTGTTCTCGGTCGAGGCGCAAAGCCCCAACCGCATCATGCTCAATGTCGACCGGGTGATGCGCACCGATTACGTAATCAGCGACCTTCAGCCGACCTATTTCGTCATCGAAAGCTTCGAGGATCTCTACCGCCAGACGGTCGAGCGCGACTTCGACCGGCTCTATCGCTCGCTGCCACCGGCCTTCACCTATGCCAATACGGCGGTGATCGATGTCGACAACGTGCTCCATCGCGGCACGCAGGAATACCTGCTGCGCGGCGGCAGGGGCAGCGGGGCCAAACCGGTCTGAGCCGGGAAACTCCGCCGCTTCAGGCGGAGCGGCGGCGCTGGTAGAATTCGTACAGCGCGGGGGAAGGCCGCTGCGCCAGCCACACCCGCTGCAAGCGCGATCCAGCTAAGGCCGCCCAGCATCACCCCGTTGTTCGCCAGCAACCCAGCCACCAGCGCGCCACCCACGCCCAGGGCAAGGTCGCGGCGAATGCCGGGACCGTCCTCTGTGCGGGTGACGATTGCGGCCAACCAGCCGATCAACCCACCAATCAAAATCAAACAAATCAGCGCCATTGTTCCATGCTCTCAAGCACGTTGAGTCCTGCAATACACGGATAGCAACAGCGCAGGCGCAGAATCGTTCCGAACCAGACCGTCAGAAGAAATAGAGTAGCGCTGCGCCCAGCAGCACGCGATAGACCACGAACACCATCATCGATGCGCGTTTCAGGAAGTTCATGAGAAACGCCATGGTCGCAAAAGCGGCGACAAAGGTGAACACGCCGGTTACCAGCGCGTCCCATTGCATCTGCGCGCTCGCCTCGGCCAGATCGAGCACCGCCAGCAGCCCCGCACCCGCCACCGCAGGGATCGCCAGCAGGAAAGAGAAGCGCGCCGCCTCTACCCGCTGGTAACCCAGGAACCGAGCCATGGTCATGGTCGCGCCCGAACGGCTGGTGCCCGGGATCAGTGCCAGCGCCTGCGCCAGGCCGACCAGGATGGCATCGCGCAGGGTCATGTCCTCGTATTTCTTGACCTGCTTGCCGAAATGATCGGCCAGCCCCAGCAGGATTCCATAGATGATCAGATTGGCAGCAACGAGATCGGTGGTGCGAAAGCCTTCGAGATAGCCGCCCATTTTGAGGAACAGGCCCAGCGCGACTGCGGGAATGGTGCCGATCACGATCCACCAGAACAACCGCCGCTGCAGCGGGTCCTTGCCAATACCGACCACGGAAAAACCCCCACGCGCCAGGCCCAGCACATCGCGCCAGAAATAGATCATGATCGCCAGCAGCGAACCCACATGCACGGCCACATCGATCAGCGGCCCCTGGTCCGGCAGGTCGGTGATGAAGGGGATCAGGATCAAATGCCCTGACGAGGAAATCGGCAGGAATTCGGTGATTCCCTGGACGATGGCGATGATGAGCTGCTGGATGAGGGTCATATCCTGCGCCTCTTGAGCGAAGGGCAGGACAAGTCAAGCGACCTGCCCTGCCCTTGCAAGTTTACTGTGCGGTGCGAGCCTACCAGATGCGGATGCGTTCTTCCGGCGGAAGGTAAAGCTCGTCATCCGGTGTCACGTTGAATGCCTCGTACCAGGCATCAAGGTGGCGCACCGCGTTGTTGAGGCGGGAATTCGCCCGGCGGGTGATTGGCGGTCATCACGCGGTCGCGCAGGCTTTCCTCGCGCTCCATCCCGCGCCAGATCTGCGCGAAGCCCAGGAAGAAGCGCTGGTCCCCGGTGAGGCCGTCGATGACTGGTGCTTCCTGGCCGTTCAGCGACAAGCGATAGGCGCGGTAGGCCATCTGCAGCCCGACCACATCGCCCAGCGTTTCACCCATCGATTGCGGACCGCGCAGGCAGACAGGGCCTTCGGGGCTTTCGACCGGGCAATAGGCTTCGATGAATTCCGACATGCGGGCCGCGAACTTCTCGAAGCCCTCGCGGTCGGAATCCTGCCACCAGTTGCGTAGCTTGCCGGTGGCATCGAACTGCGAACCCTGGTCATCATAGCCATGGCCGATCTCGTGGCCGATCACAGCACCGATGCCGCCATAGTTCACCGCCGGATCAGCGTTGGGATTGAAGAACGGCGGCTGCAGGATGGCGGCCGGGAACACGATGCGGTTCGTCAGCGGCGAGTAATAGGCGTTGACCGTCTGCGGCAGCATGCCCCATTCGGTCGGATCGACCGGCTTGCCAAGGCGGGCATACTGGTCGTTGATGGCCCACTTGGTGCCGCTGATGCGATTGGCGAGCGGGCTGTCCTGAGCGATTTCGAGCCCGTCATACGTCTCGAATTCAGCCGGATAGCCCACCATCGGCACGAAGCCGTCCAGCTTCGCCTTGGCTTCGGCGATCGTCGCCTCGGTCATCCATTGGTTTTCCGCCAGCGCCTGGCCCATCGATAGTTTCAGGTTGGAAACGAGGGTTTCCATCCGCGCCTTGCTTTCCGGCGGAAAGAACCGTTCGACATAGAGCGCGCCCAATTGCTCACCCAGCAGGCTTTCCACTTCGGAAATGGCGCGCTTCCAGCGCTCGCGCTGTGCTTCCTGCCCGCCGATGGTGCGTCCATAAAATTCGAACGAAGCCGCATCGAGCTCGCTCGAAATCACCGCAGCATTGTTCGAGAGGAACTGCGCCGCCATGTAGGCCTTGATCGTGGCCAGCGGGGTTTCCGTCAGCAGCTTCATCATCGCCGGCAAGCCGCCGCCGATCATCTTCAGCTGTTCGGGCGTGAGCTTGAGCTCCGCGATTTCGTCTTCCGTCGGCGGCAGCTGGCTGACGAGGAAACGGGTCTGATCATCGAACCGGCCGGCCTCAAGCAAAGCCTGGATCGGGAAATCGCCTGCGATCTCGGCGAGTTGATCAGGGGTAAGCTCGTTGTAGGTCAGCTTCGGCATGCGCAGGACCTGCCGGGCCCATTCCAGCTCGGCCACCTTGCGCTCGAACGCATAAACCGCTTCGGCAGCCGTGGCGGGGTCTTCATAGCCAGCAGCGCCCAGCAGAGTAGCGAGATAGGTCTTGTAAGCTGCGCGGGCCTTCAGATTGCTTTCCGAATCGACGAGGTAATAGTCGCGATCGGGCATGCCCATGCCGTCGAAGCCGATCGACACCGCATATTCCTTGGGATTGCGCGCATCGATCCGGACACCGGCACTGACGAGAGCGGGATAACCTGCGGTTTCGAACAGCTGCGCCAACCGCGCCAGATCGGGCGCAGCGTAGATTTCCGCCAGATAGGGCTGGGCCGAAGCCAGGCCAGCGGCATCGATCGCTTCGACATCGACATAAGCGTTATAAGCATCGACGATGCGGCGAGCGGTGGTCCCAGGTGCAGGATTGGACGCCACGAGGTCGCGGATCAGCGTCTCGACGTCCACGACCGATTTTTCGCGCAGCATGTCGAACGCACCATAGCGCTGGCGATCGGCCGGAATTGCATTGGTCGCTACCCACAACCCGTTGACATAGGCATCGAAATTGTCGCCCGGATCGACATTGCGATCGATCATGTCGAGCCCGACACCCCAGGCGCCGAAAGACATGGTCGGCGCGGTAACCGGCGTTGCGGCGGGCGCACTACCTTCCTGGCTTTCATTACCGTCGGCGAAGGCCGGTGTAGCGATCGATAGCGCAAGCGCACTGGCGCCTGCGGCAAGCAGAGTCCTGATCATGAAATGCGTCCCTAAAAAGCTATTTCACCACGGCCAATCCCGGCCGTTCGTGGCAAAATGCTTTAGCGCCGGAAAATATCCTGCGTTGTTACTGGTCGTGAAATTATGCAGTTGGTCGAAAATAGAGCCGCAATCGCAACGTTCAGGCCGCTTCGCTCGCCGCAAACTGCAGCTTGGCCAGCCGGGCATAAAGCCCGCCGGCATTGGCCAGCTGCTCATGCGTGCCCTGCTCGACTATCCGCCCGTCATCCAGCACGACGATGCGGTTGGCGGCCCGCACTGTGGCAAGACGGTGCGCGATCACCAGCGTGGTGCGACCCTGCATCAGCTGGTCGAGCGCCTGCTGCACCAGCTGCTCGCTCTCGGCATCAAGCGCGCTGGTCGCTTCGTCGAGGAGCAGGATTGGCGCATCGCGTAGCAGGGCGCGCGCGATCGCCACCCGCTGCTGCTGGCCGCCGGACAGGCGGGTGCCGCTCTCGCCGAGGTAGGTGTCGAGCCCGTCGGGCAGTTCCCGCAAAAAGCTTTCGGCATTAGCCGCGCGGGCCGCCTCCCAGATTTCTTCCTCGCTCGCGTCCCAACGGCCATAGCGCAGATTGTCGCGCGCGCTGGCGCTGAACAGCACCCCGTCTTGCGGGACGAAGGCAATCCGGCTGCGGATGTCGGCCGGATCGGCCTTGGTCAGCGGCACCCCGTCAAGCCGGATCGTACCGGCTTGGGGATCGTAAAACCGCTCGACCAATTGGAAGATGGTCGATTTGCCCGCGCCCGAAGGCCCGACAATGGCCACCGTTTCGCCAGGCTCCACCTCAAGCGTGAAATCCTTGAGCGCGGCGGTTTCCGGGCGAGTGGGATAACGGAAGGTGACGTTGCGGAACGACAGGCTGCCCCGCGCCGGCAGCGGCAGGCTTTCGGGACGCGTAGGCGGCGCAATGTTCGGCTTTGCATTGAGCAATTCGTTGAGCCGGCTGGCAGCGCCCGCCCCGCGCAGCAAATCGCCGTAAACCTCGGTCAAGGCACCAAAGGCGCCGGCGACCACCACCGATGCGAAAATGAACGACGCGATAGTGCCGCCGGTGAGGTCACCAGAGACGACCAGCATCGCGCCGCGCCACATCAGGATCGTGATGGCACCGAAGATCAGCGTTATCAGCGTCGCCGTCATCAAGGCGCGGATCAGGATGCGCTTCTTGGCGACCTTGAAGGTGCGCTCTGCTGCGTCTGAAAAGCGCTCGCCCTCGCGCTGCTCCTGCCCGAAAGCCTGGACGACCTTCATCGCGCCCAGCACTTCGGTCACCATTGCGCCGACATCGGCGACCCGATCCTGGCTGGTCCGCGAAATTGTCCGCAACTGGCGACCGAAAGCGGCAATCGGAATGATCACCACCGGAATCGCAATGAACAGATAGCTGGCCAGCTGCGGGGCAAGCCAGAACAGGTAAGCCGTACCCAGAAAGCCCGAAATCACATTGCGCAGCGCCACCGAAACGGTCGTTCCCACGACCTGTTCGATGACCGCGGTGTCGCTGGTCATCCGGCTGGAGATCTCCTTGGGGCTGTTCTCTTCATAGAAAGCAGGTGCCTGGCGCAACAGGTTGCGCTGGACCGACTGCCTGATATCGGCAACCACGCGCTCGCCGATCCAGCTCACGAAATAGAACCTTAGAGCCGTGCCGATACCCAGCACGCCGACCAGCATTAGGAGATAGCGGAACCAGCGACCGATATCGCCATCGGCGCCGAATCCCCGGTCGACTATGAGTTTGAGCGCGTAGGGCATCGCCAGCGAGGTCACGGCAGCCGTGACCAGCAGCGCGGCGAGCGCCAGCGCGATCTGCCCCGGATAATTCGCGGCTGCCGAATACACCATCTTCAGCGGCCCAAGCGTTTTCGCCTTGGCTGGTTCGGTTGATTCTCCTGCCACGTCGACTGATGCATCATCACGTCGGCGGAACAGCCCGCCCCGGCGGGGAACCGCCTCTACCATATCGTCTTGCCCGTCCATTGCCTGCACAGGTAGACATGCGTTGCGCAAATTTCACGTGCAAAATCCGCCTAGTCCCAAACCATTTCGGGCCAGTCTGTCGATTTGTGCATTGCACAACGGCAAGGATGGGTTCAAGAAGCGCGGTCCAAGCGCCCGCCAAGAGGCGCCATGCGAACAGTCGCAACAGGGGGAACGCCTTGCTTTACCACGCCTATGAACTGCAGCGCGCCTGGCTGTCGAGCGCCAGCACCATGGCCTCGATTGGCGCCGGACTGCTTACCAATCCCGCCAATCCCTGGGGCTATTCCGGCCTTGGTGCGATGGCTGCGAGCGCGCTGGATGTGTTTGCCCATGCCACGGCGCCTTATGGCAAGCCGGCTTTCGGGATCGAGCGGGTCGAAGTGGCCGGCAGGCTTTATCCAGTCGAAGAATCGACCGTGCTCAACAATCCGTTCGGCGATCTCACGCGCTTCCGCCACGATGGCCTCGCCAAGGACGCGCCGCGCCTGCTGATCGTGGCCCCGATGAGCGGGCACTACGCCACGCTGCTGCGCGGTACGGTGGAGCGGATGGTCGAAAGTGCGGAAGTCTACATCACCGACTGGGCCGATGCGAAGACTGTGCCGCTTCACGAAGGCAACTTCGACCTGGACGACTACATCGACTATCTGATCGAGTTCCTCCAGTTCATCGGTGTCGATACCAAAGGGCGCCGGCCTCACATGATGGCGGTGTGCCAGCCTTCGGTCCCGGCGTTCGCCACGGTCGCGCTGATGAACCTGCACAAGGATCCGGCAACACCCGCGACCTTGACCATGATGGGCGGCCCGATCGACACGCGCTGCTCGCCCACCTCGGTCAACAATCTGGCGATGGAACGCCCGATCGAATGGTTCCGCCATTCGGTCATCGCCACCGTACCGATGAACTACCGCGGGGCAGGGCGCCGGGTCTATCCCGGCTTCCTGCAGCTGGCTGGCTTCATGAGCATGAACCTGGGCAGCCACATGATGAGCCATTACGAGATGTTCAAGCACCTGACCGTGGGCGATGAAAGCAGTGCGCAGGCGACCAAGGATTTCTACGACGAGTATCGCGCGGTGTGCGACATGACTGCGGGAATTTTACCTTCAGACGGTCGAGGAAGTGTTCCAGAAGCACTCGATCCCCAATGGCGAGTTCCGCCACAAGGGCGAAATCGTCGACCTGAGCAAGATCACTGAAACCGCGCTGCTGGCGATCGAAGGCGAGCGGGACGATATCTCCGGACTGGGCCAGACCAAGGCCGCGCTCGATCTGGCCGCCAACCTGTCAGACAGCAAGAAGCGCTATTACATGGCCAAGGACGCCGGCCATTATGGCATCTTCAACGGCAGCAAATGGCGCAACAAAGTTGCTCCGGTGGTCGAGGAATTTATCGAAGCCCACCGCTAGACCGGGGGTGCACCCCGATCGACCTTGGGCACGCGCACAAAGATGCGCTTGATCACCCGCCGTGCCCAGAGCAGCAGCCAGACGGCCAGCGCGAGCAGCGCCAGCGTGATCGCGCCGGCTGCCACCGGGTATTCATAGGCGAGATAGAGCAAGCCGACCGTCGCCACGTCTTCGATGCTGGAAACCGCCACATTGCTGACCGGTTCGGGACTGGTGTTGACCACCGCCCGTGCACTGGCCTTGCCGCCATGGGCCAGGAAGCTGGCCCCGCCGCCCAGTAGAAAAGCGAGCACCTGCGTCGCAGGATCGGACGGATCGACAATCGCCAGCGCCAGCAGAGCGCCGCCCACGGGGCGCACCAGCGTGTGGACAGTGTCCCAGATGCTGTCGAGCCACATCACCTTGTCGGCAAAGAACTCGGCGACCGCCCCGAGCAGCGCAATCCCCATCACCCAGGGGTTGGCCAGCACTGCCAGGCTGGCGAGGTGTTCAGGCACCGGTAGCGCCTCCAGCCGCATGGCAAGGCCAGTGGCAAAGATGCACAGATAGAGCCGCCAGCCCGACAGCAGGCTAACGCTGCCCGCGATCCCGATGATTTCCATTATACCCATTTGCTTCGCCTCAAACGCCGGCGGCCGCGTCCGCAGCCTTGGCTATCCTCGCTCATGCGACCTCACGGTCGCGTCGCTGCGGGCGGCCAGTCGGCCTTGCGGCGCTCATATTTGAGCGCCGGAACGCAAAACTCCCGCCCAACCGTTACCGG